>JAHLLQ010000010.1 GCA_020444065.1 bacterium
CTCCGCACTCCACCGATGCAGTCACTTCAAGACGTGTGCCTCGTGGGACGGTTACGAAAAAACAGGTGGCTGTCCTCCGTTTTCCACTGACGACTATGAACGACTAGGTCCAGCCTTTCTTCCTGTGTACATCATTCGAGGGATGGTGGGCAGTGATGGGAATGTGATCGAGCGCATGGGTGGGATAATCAGCGGAAATAATCCAATGGAACGCGACGCGGATGCGGCCGGACATCGAGAATACCTTAGGAGGTGTTGGGGGCGATGAATACTCGACTTCGGATTTTGACTATCCTTATGCTTTTGGTGGGCACAGGCTTGATCTACACTTCCTGCAGTTCCCCGGTGCACAGCCTGAGAGTCCAAAACCAGCTGGGTTCCACGGTGTTATTGAAGTGGATTCCGGATTCAAGCAGGGAACCAAGATGGACGGCTTCGATACCCCACTACTCGACCGCCGAAATCGCTATCCCTCACTGGACAAGCAGAACCGCCAAGGATCGAGAATCATGGTTAATGCATGACTTTACGATTCGTTTGGAATGCGATGGCGAAGTCACATCGAAGCACTTCGAGAGAGGTTCGATGTTTCCAATGGCAGAGGGGGGAGATCACGACTTCGCTTTTGATGGTGCGTTGTTTCTTGTGGTGTCTTCAGACGGCCTCTGCTTCGTCTTTCAGCCCAACAAGATTCGCCAGACCGATGCGACAATTGTCGATTAGAGCGGCTTCCTCTTCTGCCTCCCACAAAGGCCGCCGGGAGGGGCCCGAATCTGCTTATGATTGTGACCATGTTCCGAAAGTGGAGCAATTGATATGCGCGGCCACACCGACCCTCTGGATTCGATGTTCTTCAGGTTCGATATCGAGGAGCGGATTCCGGCAGACCATCCATTGCGCCAGGTGAGACGGCGGGCGGGTGGTGACAATACACAAAACGGGGCAGATATGTATCAAGAGATCAGGTTCGATGGATACGACTTCATGTATCGACGAGTTGACCTTCCGGGCGGGACTTGGCTCGACTGCAACTGACGATCGAACATCGGCGACTACTGATTGGCACACGTGCGGAAATCCTGAGGACTCTTTGTGATAGCAGCGCTGTTAGCGTCCTACGAACCAGAATGGCACTAAGTTAGTGCCGCTCTCCTTCTGTGGCGATATCCGAGCGTCTTCTCGCGTTCGGTTCTCTCGCGGAAGACGTGTCGGGACTTGGTAAGGCAGTCGTATCCCATATTTCTATGTTTGACAGCACGCGGTTCGCGGCGGCCTGGGCGCGAAGGAATTGGACACTGTGCGATACATCGCAGGAGTTCTCCATAGAGTCGCTTTCGCTCTTTGCTCTTCCGCGCGGTCGCCAGCAGGGGTGCCATAGGGAAATTGAGGGACGGGAAATTGAGGGACAGCCACCTGGTTTTCTCCCCGCAATTCCCTTTCGCCTTGCTCCTTGCTACAATCGGGCGCTTCCTGAATTCACTATGGCTCGAATGGCACGCGCAATTGCCGTCGGATTTCCGTACCACCTGACGCATCGAGGCAAGCGGCGCGATCCGGTGTTCTTTCGCCAGGCGGATCGAACCGAATACCAGCGCATTCTCGGCGAGCGCGCCGAGCGTGAAGGCCTCGACGTGTGGGCCTCACGCACGGGCCGTCCGCTGGGCGACGAGGGCTTCGTCCGGCGGCTGGAGCGCCTGCTGGGCCGATCGCTGGCCCCCAAGAAACCGGGCCGGCCAAGAAAGAATTCAGTCGAGAGGGAATAGAAAAAACAGGTGGCCGTCCCCGGTTTTTCACCGGTTTTCCACCGCACAGTCCAGGCGGGCGGGTCAGTCTGAACGGTGCAGAGGCTGTTCCCGGCAAGACGGCGAACACGATACTGAGGATTTGCGAGATAGGATCAAGGGAGCAAGGGTGGTGAAAGGAATCAGTCGTATTGCGGGTCTCTGTCTGTTGATCGGATTACCTTTGCTCGTTGGATGTGCACCCAAGCTGGGTGTGAGGCTAATGGCTTCAGGGAAATATGGTCCTGTCGCTCAATTCAAGACCACGCACAGTACGTTCATGTCTGACGAGAGCTTTAATCGGCACGTGGCATTCCTACACGGTGGCCGAATCTATCTGGGAACCGCTCTCGCAAGGGAGTTCTGGCTCTCTCAACCCATGGAGGTAAGGTTGGGGGACGGCATCGAAATCCCGTTGCTCATTGATGAACCGCCGATCTATTGGAAAGAAAGAAATGGGGGAGTTTCGCAGGAGGATTGCGACTGCCTGTTTGTCATCTTCATTTCAGAGTTTCCGGATTCCGAGATTTCGTATCAGAGGACTGACCGGTTCTGTATGGGAGACTTCATCAAGAAATGAGGGCGCGACCCCACAATCCGATACTCTCTTCCGAGCCGTACTTCCTCTCTTGCCCGATCGATCGAGTTTGAGACTTCCTGTGTACAGAAGAAACCGTTCAGCGAGCAGACAAAAGGCGACTGTCCCTAGTTCCGCGAATATCGGCGGCGGGGTGGGTTACTGAGCCGCGGCGCGGTCAGGAATAAATCTCGACCAGTCGTTTTCCTAAACGTTGTCCAACTTCGACTTCTTCATCGAGCACGACGTCGGCGCCGGCTTGTTTGAGTGCCTCGGCGTAGGCGCTGAGGCGCGCTCGCGTGATGATGCGAATGGAGGGAGCGATCTTGCGAGCTTCCTGGATGATCTGAAGCGTGGTACGATGATCGGGAAGGGTGACAACAAGAACGCGCGCCTTTTCGATGTGGACGTGTTCGAGGACTTCCGCGTCGGTTGCGTCGCCGACTTCTGCGGCGAGGCCTTCTTTGCGGACATTCTCGATCGTTTCCGGGTTGAGCTCGAGAACGAGGACGGGTGCGCCGGTTCCTCGGAGCGCAGCGAGCGCCTGGCGGCCTGCGGGGCCGAGCCCGACGATGATGGCGTGATTCTGCAGCAGCATGTGGCCTTCCGCCGGCGCGGTGCCTTCTTCCTCGGGGGCGCTTGCGCCTTTGCGTGTGAGCTTCGCGGCGACAGGCAACGCAAAGGCGACGAGGAATGGGGTCAGCATCAAGGTCGCAACGGTGACGGCGGCGACGAGTTTGAACATCTCGGGCGAGATGACGTTCATCGAGTGTCCGATCCCGGCGAGGACGAATGAGAACTCGCCGACCTGTGCGAGGCAGAGGCCGGTTGCGATGGCATAGTGCGGCGTCAGGCCGATGAATCGAACAACGCCGGTCACGATGACGGCCTTGATGACGAGGACGCCGGCGACTGTGGCGATCACGAGAGGCAAGTGGTCGGCGATCCAGCGCAGGTCCGCAAGCATTCCGATAGAAGCGAAGAAGACGGTGACGAAGATCGTCTTGAGGGGCTTCACATCGGTGCGGAGTTGCATTGCGAAGGGCGATTCGGCGAGCACCATTCCGGCGATGAATGCGCCGAGGGCGGGGGAGAGCTTTGCGGCGTGAAAGACCCATGCGGCGCCAAAGCACATGAGCGTCGCGAAAAGGATGGGGAGTTCGCGATTGCGAGTCATGACGGCGGCGCGCAATGCGCCGGGCAGAACGCGTTGGCCGAGCAGGTGGAAGAGTCCGATCAGTCCGGCGGCCAAACCGAGTGCCTTTCCTGCGGTCCAGAGCGTATCGAGCAACGTGCCCGATCCTCCAAGTGCGGAAACAAGCAGAACGAGGGGGACGAGCGCGAGGTCCTGGAAGAGAAGAATGCCGAGGGATGCGCGGCCGTGAACGGCTTCGAGTTCGGCGCGATCGCCAAGCATGCGAAGGACGCCTGCGGTGCTGCTGGGGGATGCCATGGCTCCGATCGCAACGGCGGCGGCAAGCCCGACGCCCATGCCGAGGCACAGGATGGTGGCGATGAGAATCGTCAATCCGATCTGGAGTGAACCACCAAGGAGCGCGAGGCGACCGTGGGCGCGTAAACGGCGCCAGGAGAATTCAAGGCCGATGGAGAAGAGCAGCAGCGCAACGCCGAGCTCGGCCATGGACGTGACGCCGTGCGAGCCTTCAATGAGTTTGAACGCGCCGGGGCCAAGCAGGATGCCCGCCGCCAGGTAGCCAAGCAGCGCGCTCAGGCGAATGCGCTCGAAGAGGACGCCCAGGAACGTCGCCGCCCCGATGAGCATCAGGAAGTCCAACAGCATTTTCCAGAAATCGATTTCCATTGGACGCCCTCAAGACGCCAGCAAGGAGAGCCGTTACCAGTCGCGCGATTCGGCTTTGTCGTCGTCGGTTTCTTCGTCGCCTTCGGCCTGGTAGTGTGTGAAGCCCTTTGAGTGGGGCAGATATTGGCCGAAGTTCCCATACATCCACTCGGTGACGTCGAAGACGATTGAGAGCAGCGCGGGGATGAAGAGCAACATGACGAATGCTGCGAGCATCAAGCCACCGAACATGACCATGCCCAGGCCGCGGTAGAGTTCGCTGCCGGCGCCGGGTGTCAGAATCAGCGGCAGGAGCGCGAACGTCGTGGTGAACGTTGTCATCAGCACGGGGCGAATGCGGGTCATTGTGGCGTGTACGATGGCTTCGTGGCGTTCGCGTCCTTCGCGCATGAAGTTGAGCGATTGCTCGACGATGAGAATTGGGTTGTTGACGATACTACCGAGCAAGATGACAAAGCCCAGCATCGTCAGAACATCCAACGATTGAATCGAGCCCGGGGAGACCACGCCGAGGTACAGATTCAGCAGTTTTAGTCCGATTACTCCGCCGGTCAGACCGATGGGCACGGCGAAGATGATGACGAGGGGATAGCCCCAGTGTTTGAAGATCAGGGTGAGTGTGAGATAGACCAGAACGATGGCGAGCAGGAAATCCTGCGAGAGTTTCTCGCGAATCTTGGTCAGCTTATCCGTCGACCCACCGATACGGACTTCGTAGCCGGGGGGAACGGCGCCTTCCTCCTTAAGGCCACCAATCAGTTCATTCTCGATCTTGTCGATCGCTTCCTCGAGGGAGATGTCCGTCGGGGGAACAATCTGCACGGTGACGGCGCGGCGCTGGTCGACGCGGCGGATCTGTTCAGGCACGAATGTGAAGTCCACACTTGCAATCGTCGAGATGGGAACGGCGTCACCGGTACCGGTCACGACGCGAAGTGAGTCAAAGTTCGCGAGTGTTTCGAGAGCGCCGAGGGTCGAGTAGATATACAGGTCCATCTTGTCGCCCCGGGCGAAGTAATCGTCCGCGTAGGCTCCATCGCCGAGAACCCATGCGCCGTAGCCGATTGCGGTCGCGGAGACGTCGAGTTCGGCAGCCCGCTCCCATTTTGGTCGAATCACGAGCTGAGGCTGGCCGACTTCGATGCCGGGATCCGGGCGTGGCTGGGCTCCGGGCAGGACCTCGCTGGTCTTCAAGTAGGCCTGCAGAGCGATGAAGGTCAGCGTTGGAACATCCGTCCCCAGAATGTCGACATCGATCCCGCGAGAGCCGGCAATATCGTTCGCAAACAATGAGCGCTGCGTAGCAAATGGAATGACGCCGGGCACCTGTCCCACCTGGCGCGTGATCAAGGCGGGCACCTCACCTGCCAGGTTCGCATCCTTCGCGCGGGTGAAGACGAACATGTTGCTGCCAAAAGCGACAAAAAAGAAGTCTTTGATCGGCGGCGCATCGATGCGTCCCGCCTCGTAGTCCTCCACGCTGGCATCCACGTAGGGCTGGAACCTCTCGTGGAGTTTGTCGCCGATGCTCTCCATGACATCCAGGTTGTAGCCCTGGGGCGGAATGATCATGCCGAAGATCGAGTTCTGATTTCCTTCGGGAAGGTACTCGGTCTTTGGCAGCAATACAAAGATCAGCAATGCGGCGAGGCCGATGACGATTCCAACGGCAGCCAGCCGGCGCACGAAGCCGTTCATGAGCCAATGTAGGATCTTCTCGATTTCATTGTAGACCCAAATGGCCGCGGGCAGCAGGCCGAAGAGGTTGAATGCAGCGCCCTTCAGTCCATGGTCCGGATGTTCCGGAATATGGCGCAGCAGGTGCGCGGACAGGCATGGAATCACGAGGATGGAAATAATCAGTGCGAGCGCGTTTGCGAAGATAATCGCGAAGGCGAGGTCGCGGAAGATCTGTCCGGCCTCGTCTTGCAGCGTGAGGATGGGCGCGAACACCACGACGTTTGTGAGCACGGAGGAGAAAATGGCGGTCCAGACTTCGCGCGTTCCGTCGTAGGCGGCAGCGAAGGATTCCTTCGGCATCGTTCGATGACGATAGATGTTCTCCAACACAACAATCGATGCGTCGAGAATGGCTCCGATCGAGAATGCGAGCCCGGCGAGGGAGATGACGTTGATCGTACGCCCGGCCATGCTGAGAAGGAAGAAGGAGCCCATCAGCGTGATTGGAATCGCGAGGCCGAGCACTAGCGTGGAGCGAATGTGACGGAGGAAGATAAGCAGCGTGAAGAAGGCGAGAATGCCGCCGATGATTAAGTTGGTGCGCACCATCGCGAGCGCGTCGACGACGTACTCTGTGTCGTCCGTTACCTGCGTGATGTAGAGGCCCTTCTCTTGCAGCGCGTTCTCGTTCAAGTCGTCGACGGTTGCCTTCACGACTTCCATCAGATCGAGGAGATTGCTGCCCGCCTCGCGCCGTACACCGAAGGCAAGTGCCTTCTCTCCATTGTGCCGGATCAACGAACTCCGCTCGCCTTGTCCAACGCGAGCGTAGCCGATGTCCCGCAGGTAGACGGGCGTGCCGTCTTGAATTGAGACGATTGTGTTTTCTACTTCGGCTGCATCGTCGTATCGGCCCAGGGTCCGAACGTTGTAACGGCGCTTGCCTTCCTCCAGCGATCCGCCGGAGACGTCGCGATTGCGATCGCGGATGGCGTTACGGACGGCGGCGATGGAGATGCCGCGGTCGGCGAGCTTGATCGGATCGATGTAGACTTGCATCTGCTTCGCGTCGCCGCCGAACACGCCCATGACGGACGCCACGCCGGGGATGCGCTCGAAGCGTGTCTTCACATTGTCGTCAGCATAATCCCAGAGCTCGGCGGGTTCCACATCGCTGCCGGGCAGGGCACGAATGCTGAACCAGGCCACCGGCTGATCGCTTGCACTCGAGGTGCTCAACGCCGGCTCATCCACGTTTTCCGGATAGGACGAAACCTGGGCCAACGCATTATTCACCAGGATCAGGTTTTCTTCTTTGCTGGAACCGACGGAGAACTCGAGGGTGATTTCCGCCACGCTGAAGGAAGCGGAGCTGGTCATCTTCTTCAGGTTCGGAAGGCCGCGCAGGAACTCTTCCTGCTCGATCAGAATTTCCTGTTCCACATCCTGGGGTGTGGCACCGGGATAGACCGTGCGAACCGTAATGGCCGGGGTCGTCACATCCGGGATCAACTGCACGGGCATCGTGAACAGCGACAGGAACCCGAACAGCACCATGGTGATACAAAGAACCGCCACGGCGATTCCGTTGTGAATGAAATAGCGAATCATCGGTGGCCGTTCTCCAGACGGTCGGGGAACTTACTCACGGGTTGCCTTGCGGGCTTCGTTTTGCAGCGTATCGAGTGCCCGGGACTCGGAGACGAAGGTGTTCAGAAGCAGGAGTTGGCCGGGCTGCAACCTCTCGTTGCCGCGAATCACGACCTGGTCGCCATCCTTGAGATCGCCGAAGACTTCCACGGCCTCGCCGAAGTAACGGCCCGTGGTCACACTCACCGCCTCCGCAATCGGATCGCCCTGCTCATTGTAGCCGACCTTGTAGACGATCGGGTTCGGGGCCATCGGCACGATGGCGTCTTTGTGCACAATGACGCTCTGCTCACCGGGAGCAGGGGGCTGGAATTCCAGACGTGCCAGCATGCCGGCGGCGAGGCGGTGCTGCGGGTTGGAAACGTCGATCTTCACGGGGAAGGCGCGGCTGCGCGGGCTGGCCTTCGGAACGCGGGCGGTCACTTTGCCTTCGAAGGTTTCGCTCGGGTATGCGTCGAAGACGATCTCGACGGGCATCCCCATGGTGACGTTGTGGAAGTGGGTCTCGGGGACGTCGACGACGACGCGGACTGTGTCGTCGGCTTCGAGATCGAAGAGAGCCTCACCGGAGGAGAGCCACGCGCCGACGTCGGTGTATTTCTTCGTAATCACGCCGGCGAAGGGCGCGCGGATTGTGGCGCGGTCGAGTCGATCGCGCGCGAGGTCCGCGGCGGCTTTGGTAGAGGCGGCTTCGGCGCGGGCCTTTGCAAGCTCCTGGCTGCGGGGGCCGGCTTCGGCGCGATCCAGGGAAGCCTTCTCAAGATCCCTCTGTGCGCGGCGGGATTCCCAATTTTCGCGGGCAACGTCGTATTCGCCCTCGCTGATCGTGCCGTCGGCGAAGAGTTGCTTGGATCGGGTGTAATCACGCTCGGCCATTTCGGCGCGGACCTTGGCCTCTTCGTACTGGGCGCGGGCGATGGCAAGATCCTCGGCGCGGGTGCCGGCTTCGAGCTCTGCGAGGGCCTGGGCATCGGCCTGGGCGTCCGCTTCGGCTTCCTGGACGGCAAACTCGAGGGGCGCGAGGCGATGGCGGGCGAGGGACTGGCCCTCGGTGACCCGATCGCCTTCGTCGACGAGCAACTCGTCCAGGATGCCGCCGATTTCGCTGCCGATGGTGGCGGCGCGTATGGGCTCGACGTTGCCCGTCAAGCGAATGGGCTGGGCAAATGCGCCGGATTCAACGCGAGTTGTGGTGACCGGAGCGGGTCCGCGGCCGGGCTGTGCTGCAATATGGGCAACAAGAAATATTGTGGCCGCCAGCGCCAGCGCTGGATTATTCAGCACTCGACGGGCCGAAGACGTGATTCGACTCATGGGGGTCCTCAATGGCGAAAGGGGTATTTTTCGATACAGGTTCCAGAGAATGTGAACCGTAGATGCACCTGATCTCCCCGAATTCTAGACAATCCCGGGAGAAACCCTTCAGGCGAGCATGGCCTGTGCCACCGGGGCAAGCGGGACGGTTCGGTTTTCGTGAGGGGGCGGGCGCAAATGCCGGCTGGAAGCCGGCGGTCCCAGGAGGAGGGGGGGAACCTCTTGATTGACGGCCGGTTCGGGGTGGAGTTGATTGGCGGGCTGGACGGAAGTTTGAAAACTGGAAGGCGAATCATGGCGAATAATGGCACTGCACAATCCGGCGGATCGACGTTGCCGCGGATGAAATGCTCGGAAGTGACCCCGGGCGATCGGGTGGAATCGGTCTACTTGCTGTCCTCGGCGGATCAGCGGGCGAAGAAGAATGGGGATCCGTTCTTTTCGCTGACGATGCGGGATTCGACGGGAACGCTGAATGGGGTGATGTGGGATAATCACGCGGACCTGGTGGCCGGGAAGGTGAAGTCGGACGATTTCGTCGTCGTGCAAGGTCATGCCTCGGAGTATAATGGGGCCGTTCAGGTGACGGTCCAGCGGCTGCAGAAGGTGGATGACAACCAGGTAGAGGTGGCGGATTTCCTGGCCGTGAGTCCACGTCCGCGGGCCGAGATGGAACGCGAGTTGGATGCACTGATCGAGAGTGTGGTGCAGCCGGATTGCCGTCGCTTGCTGGATGTGATGTTCGGCAGCGCGACGCTGCGCGAGCTGTATTGTACGGCTCCGGCGGCGGCACGCATCCACCAGGCGTATATCCACGGGTTGCTGGAGCATACGCTGAACGTCGTGCGCAATGCGCTGGAACTGGCGGAGCGGTACGGCGATTACGATCGGGATTTGCTGGTGGCGGCGGGGTTGCTGCACGACGTGGGCAAGATTCGCGAGTACGATTGGCGTCGCAGCATTACGTACACGGATGACGGCCGCCTGGTTGGGCACATTCCGATCGGCGCGATCATGGTGGACGGGTATATCCGCGATCTGAAGAAGACGCCGGAGGGCTTCTCGGATCACTATCGCCGGCATATTCTGCACCTGATCCTGAGCCATCATGGGAAGATGGAGTTCGGTTCGCCGGTGATTCCAAAGACGAAGGAAGCGTTTATCCTGCACTACGCGGATTACAACGATGCGTTCCTGACGAGCTTCAACGATGCGGTGCGCGGGGCGCAGGAATCGGGCGAGCCGTGGACGCCGTACAACCGGATGTTCGAGACGTTCCTGTTCTCGGGGGCTTCGTCGCCGAGTCCACCGTCGCCGCGTCCGTCACTGCCGCCGGAAGTTCCGGCGTCGGCGCAGATGGAGCTGGACCCCCGTGAAATGTCGGGCAGCGCACGCGGGAACCTTGACGATCCGTCCAGCGAGAAGATAGACTAGAAGGCGCAATGGCATCTCCATGGGATGGAGAGCCTGGATTCCCGTATTGAGGATGGATTTGGATGAACGAGACGGATACCGGGAATGGTAATCGGCGCAGAGCTGAACGATTGGGGTTCGTTTCGCCGTGCCGGCTTGATTTGAACTCGCCCGCGTGGGCCCGGATTCCCGAACCGCTGTCGGGAAAGACGGAAAACGTGACGGCACACGGCGCGAAAGTGTGCTTCAACGATTTCGAACGGCACCGCTATGAGCGGTGGGCGAACTCGATCGAGTCGGGCACGTACCTTGGCGTCAACATTCGCATTCCGCACGGAGCCGTGCCGCTGGAATTGCCCGGGCAGGTTGTGTGGGTGAATTTCCGCGGCGAACCGGGTGCAGTGGAGGGGAAGCTGTACGCGGGGATTTTGCTTTCGGTCATGAAGCCTTCGGTTCTGAAGGAACTGCACGAATTGTTGTACGCGATCTCGACGGGGAGCTACGACGGCCAGGAATTCGAATGATTCTTGCAAGTGTCTCTCCCCGGAGACGTTGGAATGAACGAATCATCCCGGCCGATTTCTTCCAGTTGGCGACAAGGTTGGCGCGCAGCCGCATATCGGATTGCTTCGCGTGTGAAGGTGCACGTGGCGGGCAAGCCGCACCTGCGCCGACATGCGGGTCGTGCGCTCAAGGGGTTGGGCGCGGGCGTGGCATACGCGACGCTGGTGGAACCGCGCTGGATTGAAACCACCCACATTGAAATCGATGTCAGAGGCCTGCCCGAGGAGCTGGATGGGTACCGCATTGTCCAACTGACGGACGTGCATTTCAACATGGTGTCCGGGCGCCGTTTCCTGGAGCGCATTGTCGAGAAGTCGAATGCGCTCGACGCGGATCTGTGCGTGCTGACGGGGGACTTTGTGACGCACGATGCGTCGAAGTTGTCCGAGTGCCTTGGGATTTTGAGCGAACTGCGCGCGGCGGATGGGTTGATTGCAACACGCGGAAATCATGATTACGAAACGCCGCTGGAGCGCATGCGCGGGCTGTGCGAAGAGAACGGGATTCAGTTGTTGGAAAACGAGCATGCGGCGATTCTGGCGAATCGGCATCGCAATTCGAATGGGAACGGTTTTCCGCATCATCATGCGCGCGTGCAAACGCCGCTTGTTGTCGGCGGGGTAGGGGATATGTGGGAAGGAATCGCGGATGTGTCGGCGGCCTTCGAGGGCGCGCCGCGCGGTCCGCGGATCTTGTTATCGCACAATCCGCAAGTGGCAGAAGTGGTTCCGGCCGGGATGGAAGTGGTTCTGCAGCTTTCGGGTCACACGCACGGCGGCCAGATCCGTCCATTCAATCGCCCGCTGCGAATCTTGTCGGATGGGACGGAGAAATATATTTCGGGCCTGGTCAAAGGCCCGCACGTCCCGGTCTACATCAGCCGCGGGGTGGGAACGAGCGCTTTGTACTTCCGCTGGAACTGCCGGCCGGAGATTGTGCTGGCGACGTTGCACGTGCCGAGGTAGGGGGGCTGGACTTTCCTTGGGCAAGGAGTAGGGACATTGTTACGTTGAGAGATTCTGAAGCCTGTCGAAGCCCCTCTCGCAAACGTCTTTTAGGGCTTGAAGCTCCTCGGCGGCAGAAGCGATTGTTGAATTGTGGATGTACCATGAGACGCAATTATGACTGGGATGTTTGTGCGATGCTGGTTGACCAGTCACAAGGCATTGACAAGACACGGCTTGCAGCGATTTCCGCGCTATTCAGCGCGGGAGTTTTGCGCAGATTGATGCAGCCCAGCCCAAATGAAGGCCTTTGTCGGCTCGTCCAGCAATCAGGCCTTTCCTCAGCGCTTGGACCCGATGCGCCTCTGGCCGATTTCCTCGAGGCGGCTCATAGAGTTCTTGAGAGGCCCGCCTATCGAAATGAATACACCTACAAATCCGCTATCACACAGAAGCTGCTTCTGGGTCGCCACTCCTTGAAAACGGCTACTCTGTTGAGCGAGTTTCGAGTCCGAAATTCCGTGGCAGACCTAGTAATATTGAATGGTACATCGACGGTCTACGAGATAAAATCTGAACGTGATTCCTTAGACAGATTGTCGGGACAGTTGAGAGATTACCAGGAGGTCTTCGCCAACACCTACGTTGTCACCGGCCCCTCACGAAGAAATCAAGTGTTGGAATTGCTCCCCTGTGGCGTCGGACTCCTAATACTCACTGAAAGAGGCACCCTCTCACGAGCGCGCGCTGCGATCTGCGGAGCAGCCAGCATCAATCCAAGGACTATCTTCGATTCCATCCGAACGCAAGAAGCAATGGAAGTGCTTCGAATGTGCGGGAGGCCGGTGCCTGATTTGCCAAATACGAGAATACGATCGGCGCTTGCAGAGGCCTTTACGGACATAGAGCCTATCGAATTGCATCGGGCTGTTGTTTCCGTTATGCGCAAGACGCGAAGTTCGGAGTCTCTGAGAGAGGTCCTCTCCCGCCTGCCTCGTTCCTTACATGCTTTCGCGCTTTCCGTGAGAATGCGTAGACAGGACAAGACGCGGCTACTCCAGGCAATGAAATTGCCGCTGAAGGAATATCTGAAGAGGAGACTGTAATGGGTATCTACTACCCGTACTACCGAGGGAAGCAGTTCGAACTGAGCTCAATCCGCGAATGCGCCGAGATTATGGCCACCTGTGGATTCGTTCCCATTATCGAGCCCGTACGAGAATCCACCAGGGCGCTAGAGCGGACACTGCGAGCCGTTGCCGATTTTGGGGGACAAGCGATCGTTATCTTGAATCCAGTGCATGGGGAGCGAATGGATGATCAGGAATCCACTCTTCGCCTCCTGCGTTCAATAGATACCAGAAGCGGTGGACTCGTGGTTTGTGGATTCCTGCTCACTGGCGACACGGCACTGGATCACATAGAGGAACTCGTTCGATCTGCACGTGATTTGCCAATCGCGTTTATTCACTATGGTTTTGGGTCTCCCATGGAGTTGTCAGGACTAATAAACAGAATCGCACCAGGCTCTATTCAGATCTTCGAGGATCAGCATTGTGGAATGCTGTATCGGAGACATTTCCGAGACAAGGAAATCAGAGTTCTTCTGCATGATGGCTTCGTGAGGCGCCAGCGAAATAGCGATTATCCTCCAAGAGACTTCTTTTCAGAACTGCATCTTACATATCCCGACCAAGGAGCCACGGGCTTTGGGGACTTCTTGATCGTCGGAGATGAATACTCGGATGGCGGCGGGCCAGCCTATGCGGTGACAATTCACATTTCATACATTGACCGGACTCAGGAAGACCAGATGTATGTATCCCACTTCATGTCTCATCGTCGGGATGACCCGACAGATCCGGCAGGGAAATTCGCCGAGGCCTTGCATGAGTTGATGTCTGAATTGGATAGACCCAATTGCCAAATCTACGACACAGAAGCCATGAGAGAATTTCGAGACCTACACACAAGGGGCCACTTCCCCGGACTTGGTTATGTCAAGAAGCTCTCAATGAACCACCATGTCCAGACACTTGCCGGATTCTTTAGAGGGGGCACCACGCGATGAAGTGCTGCCCAAATTGCATCGGGGACACTTGGATTGAGGAGGAGATGTCGTACATCTGGTCGGAGCAAATGGACAAATGCGACTACTGCGATAGAGAGAATGTCCGGGTTTTTGATCCCATTCTGATGCGGAATTGCTTTGAGTTGGTTCTTTCGGCCTACCGGAAAGACAATGGCGGAAGACCGATTCTCGAACTGCTCATGGATGACTGGGCTCTGTTTCCCCAACTCCCACCCGATAGAGCGACGGCATTGCTCACCGAAGTCCTGGATGATCAAGCGATTGGGGTTGATACGTACATACCGCGGGATTCGTTCTCATCGAATAAGATTGAGGCGTGGGAAGAATTGAAGGTCGAACTCAAACATAGAAATCGCTTCTTTCCAGCCTCTCGTATGGACCACGATAGGCTCCGGAATTTACTAGACTTTCTAATTCTGCAAGACAGTCATCCGTCACGAACATGGTTTCGCGCGCGGCTGCAGGCTGGTACTGCTGCCTACTCCGAGTCAGAGATGGGTGCACCACCAGAGGATACAGCATCGCATGGCCGTGCCAATCCGGCGGGAATTCCATACCTTTATCTGGCTTCAGAACCCGAGACTGCGCTTTCTGAGATTCGTCCCCATGTGGGAGACTTGGCAACGGTTGCCAATGTGGCACTGAGAAAGAGACTCAAGATAGTCGATCTTCGTCATCCTCGGAAGACGGTTTCTCCACTCTCGGTGACAGATGAATCGGAGGTCGCGCAGTTGAGAGTGGATATCGGCTTTTTGGAGAAACTCGGAGAGGAATTATCACGGCCTGTCCTCCCGAATGTGGCTGCTATCGACTACATTCCTACGCAGTATCTCTGCGAGTTGATCAAGACGTTCCATTTCGATGGCGTGATGTATGCCAGTTCTGTTGGAGAAGGTGACAACTTAGCCCTTTTTGAGCCTGAAGCTGCTGTCTCGGAGATCAACAATCCAAAGACATACCAAGTAATCCGCGTGTCCGTTGATGCATCGCCAGTCTCATCTTTGTAGGGGGACTCCTTCAATAAGGCAGATGACCAGACAGGCAGATATGTGCTCCAACATCTATCGGCATCTCCAGTGGCAGTGAATTAATCCAGCTGTTACCGGCATGTTCCAGCCGATTCGGACAGATTCTCAATCAGTCCAATCAATTCCAAAGTTGAACACAGAACTCCAATGGCGGCATCAGGGGGGGCGCCTTGTTTGTCCCATTGTTTGAGGGGGGCGGTTTCGGTGGCGGTGAGGAGTTGGAGGGCCTCGGCGCGGGTTTCTGGATTTATCATTTCCGGCGGGGCGGTTTCGAGGACCTGGCGCGTGAGGCGGGTGAGGCGGATCATGCGGTGGAGTGGGAATTTGGTGCGGCGGGTGGCGTTGTCGACGTCGATGCGCATCCAGTCGCCGGCGGGTTGAATGACGATGTTCTCGAGATCGAGGTTGCGTGTGTAGAAGCCTTCGCGTTCGAGCATGGTGACGGTGCCGAGGACTCGGACGAGTTCGGTGAGGCAGTTGTCGCCGGGGCCGGTTTTGTTAATGACGTTGGCGAGGCCGGTGCCGGGTAGGAAGGGCATGATCTCAATGACCCAGTCGTGCGATCGGTCGGGGAGCAGTCCGAGCGCAAGGAACGGGCAAAGCGGAAAGTCGGGATTGGCGGCGCGCTCGCGGTCGATGGCTTTGGCCAGGTCGGTGAGGACTTCGACGCGGTCTTTGGGGTCGCGGAATTGCGCGAGCTTGAGTGCGACTTTGCCGGTGATATCGGAGTCGGTCTGCCAGGTGATGCCGAGAGCTTTTTTCCAATCGCCGCGGAGTTCGGTTTCGTAGACGGCGCCGACATTGCCGACGGCGATCATGTTCGGGGCGTGGAGGATGTCGCCGAGTTCGCCAACCATGGCGGTGACTTCGTTTGCGAGGCGACGTTTTTTGGCGCTGCGCGAGTTGTTGTAACGCACGGTGGCGTAGGCGGCCCCGACGAGGATGATAACGACGACGGCGAAGAGCAGCGGAAGGGGTGGCAAGGCCGGGCTCCGTTTGTTGGAATGGGGTGAGCATCCACCACGGACCGGAAGGCGCGCAAGCCTTCATGAATGGCGAGGGCCCGCGGGGAGACCAATGGGATCGACATGGGTTTTTGTGGGGGGGGGGGGAGGGAAAGTTATTAGTGGCTAGTGATTAGTGACTAGTGGCTGGTGGCGAGCGCGGGGGAGCTGGGGTTGTACGCTTCTGTTGACGGTCACCGGCGGGGGGCGGTTCTTTGGGGGCGCTGGATTTGAACTCTTCGCAGGTACGGATTCGATGCGCAAAAACGACAAGCCGATATTGCTCTCCGAGCTGTGTAGCCGGGTGAATGTTCCGATGCCGGAGGGCCGGCCGGATCGAGAGATTACGGGAATTACGACGTTGGATCTGGCGGGGCCGACGGAGGCCTCGTTTGTGATCCGGAGGAAGCTGGTGCCGCGGGCGCTGGAGTCGGAGGCGGGGGTGATTCTGGTGCCGCCGAGCCTGCGGATAGATGATGAGCGGGCGGTGACGGTGCCGGAGGTATGGGCCGGGGTGCTGGTGCTGCTGGAGCATTTCTATCCGGCGCTGCCGCCGGAGGCCGTCGTTCATCCGACGGCGATCGTGCCGGAGTCGACGACGCTGGGCGACCAGGTGAGCATCGGGCCGTATTGTGTGCTGGAGGAGAACGTGACGATCGGCGCTCGGACGCGGATCGGGGCGTTCAATTCGATCGGCCGCGATGTGTCGATCGGGGCGGATTGCCGTCTGCACGATCGGGTGACGCTGGCGATCGATACGCAAGTCGGCGATCGGGTGATTTTGCATTCGGGCGTAGTGATCGGCGCTGATGGCTTCAAGTACGAGGTGATCGGCGGCCGGTTGCTGAAGGTGCCGCAGGTCGGTAACGTGGTTATCGAGGATGATGTGGAGATCGGGGCGAACTCGACGGTGGATCGGGCGAGTTTTGCGACAACGCGGATCGGCGCCCGGACGAAGATCGACAACATGGCTCACATCGGTCACAATGTGGAGGTCGGGTCGGATTGCCTGATCGTGGCGCAGGTTGGCGTGGGCGGTTCGTCGAAGATCGGTCGCGGCGTGATCATTGGCGGACACGCGGGGATCGCTGACAATACGGAGATCGGCGACGGTTCGAAGATCGCGGCGATGGCGGGGCTTCACGGCAAGATCCCACCGCGGTCGGTTCTGGCGGGTGCGCCAGCGATGGACGCGAATGTGTGGCGGAAGATGGCAGCGATTAATCGCAAGTTGCCGGAGGTGTGGCCGAAGCTGCGTCGCATCGCGGACGATCTGAACGAAAACCACGACTAGAGGCTGTATGGAAGACTTTGTCGCGATTACGACGGGGACGCTGAGTCTGGATGCGGTGGTGGAAGCCATCGGGCACCAGGCGCTGGCGGAGGCTCCGCCTGGCTCGGACCGGGAGGCGGGTGCGCTGGTGACGTTTTCGGGCATCGTGCGCGAGACCGAAGGCGATCGGAAGATTCCAAGCCTGCAGTATGAGCACTATCCGCGCATGGCAGAGAAGGAAATGGGCCGTTTGGTGGAACGCGCGCGCGAGAAGTGGGAGCTGCGTCGCGTGGCGATGGTTCATCGCGTGGGAGAGGTCCCGGTGGGCGAGTCGTCGATTGTTGTGGCGGTGAGCGCCGGCCATCGTCCGGAAGCGTTCGAGGCTGCACGGTTCCTGATCGATGAGTTGAAGAAGAGTGTGCCGATTTGGAAGAAAGCACTGGCGAGTGATTAGTGGCTAGTGGCGAGTAAGAGCAGAAGAGTGCTGGTGGTGTTCTCTGATGATTCGTTGGGTTTACGGTGTTCTGGTGGCTGGGCTGCTGGCGGGGTGTGGTCCGCTGGTGAGCGATCCGGATGCGCTTCCGGAGCGGTCGGGGCCGCCTGTGGTGGGGGTGGATGCGCGGAATTTGCGGACGGAGTTGCGACGCACGCCGGTGGCGGTGGGCGATGAGGTTCCGTTTCTTATACTAACGGATCAGCTTGGAAATGATGTGTCGACGGTGGAACTGACGACGAGTCAGGATACGGTGATGATTTTCCTACCGCCGATGGATTCGCCGGCAGTGCGTCCGGCGGTGCAGTGGGTTCGCCAGAATCGCGATCTGGTTAAGACGCGTGGGGCGGAGGTTGTGCTGGTGACACCGACGCCGCCGGAGGTGAACGGGCCGCTGGCGAAGGCAGAGGATTTGCACGTTGCGGTGCTGTCGGATCCGAGCGGTTGGGGGGCGCGTGCTTTCGGGTTGGCGCATCGCAGTTCGACGTCGGGCGTGAATCGTCCGTGGACGGTGATCGCGGGGCGCGAAGGGCGCGTGTACGCGGCGCAATCGGGATTGATGGAGGTGACGGAGGTCATCCAGACGCTGGCCGTTCGCCCGACGGGCGAAGACGGCGGCGTGTTCGACTTGATCAAATGAACCCGAGAAACGATCGATGACTGCGACGGGCGACGGGCAGGTCCCGCAAGAGGGATCGGGCGCAGAGTCGACAGCGCGTGTGTCGACGGAAGCGACCGGCCCGACGGGCAAGCGACGTCGCGGTCCGAGCGGAACGGGTCGGCGCAACTTGTGGGTGACGTTGCTGCTCGGATTGTTTCCCGCGGTGTTCTTGTCTCTTGTTCCGATTCCAATTCTCGAGCAGGCGGAGTGGGCAACGTATGATGTGCGCCTTCGGCTGCGAGACGCGATTCAACCACAACCGATTTCAGAGAAGCTGGTGCTTGTCGGGCTAAATGAGAAAGACAGCGCCGACATGGGCGATGAGATTGCGTCGCGCGAGGCGTACATTCGGCTGCTTGGGAACCTGCACGAATGGGGCGCGGAGATGGTTGTGTTCGATATCTTCTTCGAACGCACAAAGGATCACGACGATATTCTCTCCTGGCGCATGAATGAACTGCCGACGGTGTTGGCTTACCGGATCGATACGAATTTCGCTCCGGGGCTGCCACCGGGCGAGCCGCCGGAAGAGTTGGCGGAGTTGTTGCCGCTGGCAGAGAAGGGGACGGACGCTGCGGAGTTGGAGGCTTTGTTTGTCCATTCGCTGGCGGAGTACGAGGGGCAGTTGGCGCAGTATCGTCAGCAGGCGATGCAGTCGGCGGAGCCAATGTCTCCGGAAGAAGAGGAGGCTCTGGCGTTGCGGCTGACGTGGACGCGCGCGATTCGCCGGTTGCTGGCGGAGCGTTGGATGGAGCTGTCGATCGGGCGTCCGTTTGAGTCGCAGCCGGGTGCGAATCCGATTGAGGCCGCGTCGCCGATCATGGTGTCGCCGACATTGCTGACGACGCCAAACGGAATGGGCATCGCAAATATCGAGAAGAGCGAAGGCGCCGTGGTGCGTTCGATTCCGCTCGTGTTCGCGTTCCGCAATATGTTGTACCCGAATCTGGATCTGGCGGCGTTGTGCGAGCATTACGGTACCCGGTTTCGCGATGTGGAGATCGATTGGGGCGAGGCGATTACGATTCATCCGACGCGCAACGCAGAAGAGCCGGTGCGGATCCCGATCGATGATCGCGGATATTATCTGGTGAACTACCGCCAGGGTGAGGACTTTCTGCAGCGGCCATCGAACCCGAGTCTGTTGCTGGGGATGGGGTACTTTCCGGAGGAAGCGGCGAACCGCCACATTCGGGAACGGATGAAGAACGCGATTGTCTTCGTTGGCGAGTTGGTTGCCGGTGGGCGCGAGACGGACGTGGAGCCGATTCCGTTGCAGCCGGCGTTTCCGATGGTGGGTGTGCACGTGAATGTCGTGGACAATGTGCTGCGCGGAGATTACGTGCGGCGAACGCCGGTGTGGTTCGACTGGTTGTTACTGATGGTTCTGGGTGCGGGGGCAGGCGTGTTGTTCTTCCGTTCGCCATTCCGTGTGGCGGTGCGCGTGACAGTATTGGGCGTTGTGTTCTACCTTGCGGCGGCGGTGCTTCTGTTCGGTACGGCCGGGTGGGTTCTGCCGATTGCACGTCCCGTGTTGGCAGCAATGTTCTGGACGGTTTTCCTGTTCGCTTACATCGTCGGTGTGGCGGAACGAGATCGTCGGTTGGTGCGCGACGTGTTCCTGCGGTCGGTTTCGCCGCGCATCGGCGAGGAAATCCTGAAGAACTACGACAACGAGGCGATCTGGGGCTCGAATCGAGAGCTGACGGTCTTGTTTGTCGATATTCGTGGCTACACGACGTTGAGCGAGCGGCACGATCCGGAGGTTGTGCTGGGGATTCTCGACGGGTTTTACGACACGGTATCGGAAATTGTCTTTCGCCACGAGGGCCAAGTGAACAAGTTCATAGGCGACGCGGTGATGGCGCTGTTCGGAGCGATTCCCGAGGAACCGCCGAATCACGCAGAGCGGGCTTTGCGCGCGGCGATCGAGATTCAGAAGGCAATGAGCGCGTTCGGCGAGAGGGATGATTTGCGGGCGCAAGGAATCGAGTTGGCGACGGGCGCCGGCATCAATACGGGGGAAGCGGTTGCGGGTCTGGTCGGTCGGCGCAAGATTCGCATCGAGTTCACAGCAATCGGCGACGTTGTGAATCTGTCTTCCCGGTTGCAGGGACTTGCCACGACGAACGAGATCGTTGCGGGCTCGCAAACAATGGAGATTCTGGGCGGGCCGGATGCGGCGATTTTTGGCGATCTGAATTGCCAGGTTGAACAGACTGAAGGCGTATACGTGAAGGGGAAGTCGGAAGAGCAGGTTGTGTATAAGATTCGAGTGATGAGTTCCTGAAAGGACCAATTCCGATGAAGTACTCTCGGGCGTTTTTACTGATGATCCTGGTGGCGGCGATGTTCGCGACAACGGGATGCAAGCACGCCGTGACGTTCGAGCGTCATGTGCCTTACCAGGCGCCAGATTACTACGATGCGCCACTGATCGTGGTCGTTCCGAACGACATCGACGAGGTGCAGTATTCGGCGCGGCTTGGGCTGTTTCCAGAGCCGAAGTCGTTTAAGATTTTCTACGGCCAGGCTCTGAAGGAAGAGACGGCGGCGCGGTTTGCGCGCATGTACAATCGCATCGTCATCATCGACGAGATGATGTACGAAGAGGCGACGGACCCGGTCACGGCTTCCATCCAGGGAACCGAATTGAACATGGGCACGTACGACTACGAGTTCGACAGCGCGTCGGAAATCGATGCCGATCTGCTGAAGATTCTACAGAGTCCGGACGGGTATCTGCTGCGGTATCGATCGATCGATTTCTATATGGAGGACAAGAAGACGATCCTGTCCGTGAATGCGGAATTCACGGATCGGTTCACGGGCCAGACGCTGTTCGAGGGGCGGATCTCGGGCGCAGGCGATTCGATTATCGAATATAACGCGATCGGAAATCTGAAGCAGGAACTGAAGCGTTCGACGATCGGGGCCTGCACGGCAGTGCTGGTGCGATTAAGTCGAACGATGGTCGACGGTATCGAGGGTCCGCAGTACCGCGGATAGGGCTCGGCAATCCTGGCATTTGAATGGCTTTACAGACCCTTGCGGGGCACGCGCACCGGCGCATTGCCCCGCGACGATGATGATTATGACCGATGAGAATGGTACCAACCAGGAAACATTTACCGCCCCGCCGGAATCGGCGGGCGTTCGGCTCGATACGTGGCTGGGCCGGCGGCAGGAGGTTCACAGCCGGACGTTCTTTCAGCAATTGATCAAGGACGGCCGAGTTCTGGTGAACGGCGAACCGGCGAAGCGCAGCATGACCCTGGAGGGCGGCGAGGAGGTGACGATTGACTTCCCGCCGGCGGAAGATCCGTGGCCGCATCCTCAAGATATCCCGATCGATGTGTTGCACGAGGATGACGATATCATCGTCGTGAACAAGGCGTCGGGGATGGTGGTGCATCCGGCAGCAGGTAATCCGGACGGGACGCTGGTGAATGCGTTGTTGCATCGCTTCCCGGATCTGCCGGGGATCAACGGTGTGAAGCGCCCGGGGCTCGTGCATCGGTTGGACCGTGAGACGAGCGGTGTGCTGGTGATCGCGAAGAACGACCAGGCGATGAAGATTCTCTCGGGCCAGATTCGCGAGCGGATCATGAAGCGGCGCTACCTGGCGCTGGTGATCGGCGAGCCGGATTGGGATGTTCACACGGTGGAGGCGGCGATCGGTCGTCACGAGCATTATCGCATCAAGCGTTCGGTGGATGGCGCGGGTGCGAAGAACGCGATCACGCACTTGCATTTGCTGGGGCGGTTGCGCGGGTTTTCGTTGCTGGAGTGTCGGCTCGATACGGGACGGACGCACCAGATTCGCGTGCATTGCACGCACATCGGTCTGCCTATTGTGGGCGATGAATTGTATGGTGGGACGCAACACCGTGCGCTTGAGAAGGTTCGTAACGAGGAATCGGAAATCCGGACGGCGTTCCTGCGTTTCGGTCGGCCGTTTCTGCACGCGCGGTTGCTTCGATTCCGTCATCCGGCGGATGGCCGTTGGGTGGAATTCTGTGCACCGATTCCGGATGATATGAAGACTTTGTTGGAAGTGCTGGTTCCACGAATCGACGTGGAGCGTTTGATGCCGGAAACCGGCGATGAGGATGGTTCATGAGTGACGCGCGATGGAAGCACCTGGGGCTTGGGTATCTCGTTGCAGCGGTCTTCGTGATGGTCGCGTCTGTGGGTTTTGCGCAGGCGCCGCCGATGAAGGGGGTGGCGCTGGGGTTGTATGCGTCGGATCCGGATTATGACTACGGGTATGCGATCAAGGAGATCGCCGACACGGGCGCGAATACGGTCAGTCTGCTGGTGGTGTTGATGCAGGAGAACGGGACGTCGTCGCGGATGTATGCGCGGCCGGGACGGACGGTGCCGGATGCGACGTTGCGGCGGACGATGGCTGAGGCACGCGAGGCGGGGCTGGATGTGATGTTGTTTCCGATCGTGCTGCTGGAAGACCCGGGCGAGGACGAGTGGCGCGGCAACATGCAGCCGGAATCGATCACGACGTGGTACGATACGTATCAGCGTTGGATGGTTCACTATGCGCGGATCGCCGCGGAAGGCGATGCGGCATGGTTCAGCATCGGAAGCGAGTTGTCTTCGCTGGAATCGGACGATGGTTACTGGCGCGAAACGATCGCAGCGGTGCGACAGGAGTTCCCCGGCAAGTTGTTGTACTCGTGCAACTGGGACCACCTGACGGGGCCGTCGTGGTGGGATGCGCTGGATGCGATCGGGCTGTCATCGTACTACGAACTGGCGGATGACCTGGATGCGTCGCAGGAAGACCTGAATGAATCGTGGATTGAGTGGCGAGACTGGATTCTGGCGTGGAGGTTGCGGACGACTCCGGACAAGCCGCTGATTCTGACGGAGGTGGGTTATCCTTCGCTGGACGGCGGCGCAGTCTATCCGTGGAACTACACGCTGGAGTCGGAGGTCGATCTGGAGGAACAGCGTCGCGCGTACGAGGCTTTCATCAATGCGTGGGACGGGCGCCCGGAACTGGATGGCGTGTTCTTCTATGAGTGGCTGGATTTCAAGGGCGGTTCGCAGCGGGGATATTCTCCGCGCGGGAAGCCGGCGGAAGTACACTTGCGGACCTGGTACGAGGGCAGCCAGTCTCCGGCGACCAGCGAGGGGCAGTAACGGATCATCAACCTGGAGGACGATACCGATGCCGATGACTTTTCCGGCGAACACGCGGCTGATCAACACGCCGCTGCCTTACATGGATGAATTCAATGAGCACATCGGGGAGGCGCTGAAGGCGGCGCCGGCAATTCCGCCCGAGACGATGGCGCGGCTGTACGCGGCGGCGCTCGTGCCGTATTACCATTTCTGTCAGGAGCGCGGGGAGCAGTTGTGGCCGCCGCCGGATCAGACGCGGGAGCGGCTGACGTTCGAGTGGGGTCGGCTGTTCAAGCCGGATTTCGGTCGTGCGGATATCGTGGCGGTGATCAAGTGCCTGGCCGAGCGCGGTTCGAGCGGGGAGACGTTGATCAAGTATGTGTTGGGCGGCTGAACCAAGGCGTTCTCATCAAACTGCGTGATATGAAATCGCCCCATCGAGTTTGAAGCTCGATGGGGCGTTGAATTTGTGATCTGCAGTCGCCAGTGTCTTACATCCAGTGTCTGGCCCAGACGTGGGCGGAGCCGCACCATCGCCATTCGATCGGGATTGAGAGGCTGACGGTCCACACGATCATCGTGATGAACATCGAACAGCCGGTGAGGAATGCCCGCGTGGCGTGATATGCGCGGCGGGTTTTTTCGAATGTTCCTGTGCCTTCCGATTCCTCGTTCATGGCGGCGTCTCCTTGTCGGGATCTGACCAACTGGGTGGGAGAGACCGGGTTACTTCGCAGGGATGAAGAGGCGCTGTCCCTTGAGGGGGCGCGCGCCAGGCGGAAGGTGGTTCGCCTTCTTCAGCGCGTCGAGGCTGACGCCGTTCTTCGCGGCGATGGACTCGAGGGAGTCACCGGATTCGATCGTGTAGTAGTGGCCGCGCGGGGTGGTCGGCTTGGGAGCCGGCTTCGGTGCGGTCGAGACGGCCACGGTCTTCACGGCGGGCTTGGTCTGGGTCTTGGTTTCGTGAACGACGGGTTTGGGCTCGGTCCTGGTTTCCTGGGCAGCACTGCGAATGGTCTCGCGGATGATGTCCTTGTCCGAGGAAGCACCGGCCAGCGGGGGAGAGCCGTGGGTGCTGGTGGCGGGCTTGCTGGCCGAGGCGATGACGGTCTGGCCGGTCTCGAGCTTGGAAAGGCGAGCTTCGAGCTGCTCGATGCGGTTCACCACGTCGATTTCGCCGGAGGCATCGGGGGACAGCGCACGCAGATTGGAGACCTGATCCTTCAGGACGGTCACATCACCCATGAGGGTACGGACTTCTTTGACGAGTTCCTGATTCTCGGTCTTCATCTCGTCGACTTCCGCGAATTTCTTGCGAATGACGGGCGAGTTTTCGGGTTTGGCGGAACAGGCCGCCATCGACAGTACAACGATGGAAATTGCGAGAAACTTGAACAACCAGAGCGTGCGCCGGAACATGGAAGGGACTCCTTTTGGGACGGGGCGAAGTGCAGAATTGCGGGCGGTGCTGTGCGCAATGAGCCCGCTGCATCCGTACCGATCACCGGAACCGAGCAAATCGAACAACGACAAGAAAAAAATCAGGCGCGTTGGAAGTTTTTTGAGGTCAGACGTCTAGCCCTGGCCAAGTTCCTTCGACCGGTTGGTTGCGGCTTCGATAGCAGCGACCATGGTTTCGAGGAATTTGCCTTCTTCGAGGACTTCCATTCCGGCCTGGGTCGTGCCGTTGGGGCTGGTAACCTGGCGGCGGAGTTCCTCGGGGGTGAGGCGGTGTTGCTTGGCCATGAGAGCGGAGCCGTAGACCATCTGGAGGACGAGACGATGGGCGTCTTCCTCGGGGATGCCAAGCTTCCGACCGGCCTTGTAGAGGATTTCGATGAGGTAGAAGACGTAGGCGGGCCCGGAGCCGGTGAGGCCGGTGATGGCGTCCATGAGATCGGGTTCGACGACGGCAGTGACGCCGACGCTGGCGAAGAGGGCCTGGGTGAGGAGGACGTCCTCGTCGGTGGCGTGCTCGCCGGGGGAAACAGCCGTGGCGCCGGCCTGGATCAGGGCCGGGGTATTGGGCATGGTGCGAACGACGCGCGGCTTCGGGTTCAGGTCGTTGCGGATCTCGTTCTCGATCGTCTCGGTGCGTGTGCCGGCGATGATGGAGATGAAGAGGTGCTCCGAGCGTGTGAAGGGGGCGATCTCGGTGAGGACGCGGCGCTGGTCCTGGGGCTTCACGGCAAGGAGGACGATGTCGCATTCCTCGACGATAGCCTGGTTGTTTTCCTTTGGGACGACGCCGAGGGAATCGGCCAACTGGGCCAGGCGGTCCTTGCGGACGTCGGACATCATGATGCGGCTGGGCGAAACGAGGGTGGCCGCGGTGATGCCGCGGGCGAGGGCCTCGGCCATGTTGCCGGCGCCGATGAATCCGATTTGTACGTGATGCAGTCTCTTCATTGTACCGTCTCCGTGATCTTACTTCACTCTCCAGAAGTTCCTCGAGAACAGAACGAGAATGGCGAACAGTTCCAATCGACCCAGGACCATGAAGAGCGAGAGGAGCCATTTCGCCGGGAGCGATTGATGCGCGAAATTCGCAGTGGGCCCGATGGCGTCGAGGCCGGGCCCGATGTTGTTCAGCGTTGCGACGACGGAACTGATCGATGTGAGAACCGATTGGTGCGGCATTGCAAACGCAATGGCTACACTGCCCAGGATCGCGATGCCCATGTAAAGGAAGAAGAACGCGAGAACTTCGCGAACTATGTCATCCCCGATGGGACGACCACCGAGTTTCAGGCGACGCACACGGCGCGGGGAGATTTTGCTTTGGATTTCGTGGTAACCAGCTTTGAAGAGAATGATCCAACGAATGACCTTCAGTCCGCCGCCGGTCGAACCGGCGCAGCCACCGAAGAACATCAGAATCAGCAACATGATGCGCGCGGCGTTCGGCCATTGCTGGAAATCGACTGTTCCAAAACCGGTTGTTGTTTTCAATGCGACGACGGTGAAGAAGGCGTCGCGAAAATTGAAGGAACCGGGTTTCGAAACGGCGGGCGTTTCGTGCACGTAGAGGAGGACGGCAATGACAACCGCGGAACCTATGATGATCGAAATGTAACTTAGGAATTCCGGATCGCGGAAGTAGTCAAATCGGCCCTGGACGGCGCGTAGGTGGAGACTGAAGTTCGTGCCGGCAATGACCATGAAGATGATAATACACCATTCGATCATGGGGCTGGCGAAGGCAAGAACGCTGGTGTTCTTTGTGGAGAAACCGCCGGTCGCCATGGTGGCCATCGCATGGTTGATCGCGTCGTAAAATGACATTCCAAGTATCATCAAAGCGATGGCTTCGATGACGTTAAAGGCAATGTAGATTTTCCACAGCGCAACGGCTGTGTCTTTGATGCGTGGGGTGAGGCCTTCGGGAACGGGGCCGGGGACCTCCTGCTTAAACAATGCGCGACCACCGACACCGAGCATTGGAAGAATCGCGACAAACAAAACAATAATCCCCAGGCCACCGAGGAAGTGTAAGAAGGAACGCCAGAGCAAGATCGATTTCGGATGATCTTCTATGGTTGTGAGAATTGTCGATCCTGTGGTGGTGAGGCCGGACATGCTTTCGAAGTAGGCGTCGGTGTAGGTCGGGGCGACTCCGGTAAGGAAGAGCGGGAGTGCGGCAACGCCAGCGGCGAGAATCCACCCGAGGCCGACGATGGCGAGCGCTTCGCGCCGAAAGACATCCCCGGTCGCATCCCGACCGATCAAATAGAGAATGACGGCAAAGAGGAATCCGCCGGCCATGGCTTCTGCGATGCGGCCGAGAGCGTGCCATTCGTTATAGTAAATCGCGAAGGGTACAATGAGGACTTCGAGAAGGGTGAGAAACCCGAGCAGAATTCCGAGATAGCGACAGAGGAGTCGAATATTCATAATATCGCGGCGGCGCCCCTAGCGTTCCGGAATCGATCCGGGTTGGAACAGGCGATCGAGTTCATCGGCCGCGGCGGCTTCGGCGATGGCGATGACGATGTCGCCGGGGCGAATGATACTGTCACCGCGCGGAATGGTGACATCGAGGCCGTGCACGACGGCGCCGACGAGTGTGCCCTTTGGAAGTTCAATGTCCTTCAACGGCTGGCCGACGATCGCGGATTTGGAAACCGCCTGGTATTCGTTGACCTCGATCTGGCCTTCTTCCAGCAGCGTAACGGAGCGAATCTTTCCCTGCTTCACGAGAGTCATGATTCGATTCGCTGCGACGATGCGCGGAGAGATGGCGACATCGATACCGACCTTCTCCACAACGCGAACGTAGTCGGGTCGATCGATCAAGCATGCGGTGCGATCGACTTTGAGTTCCTTTGCCAGGAGTGCGGACATGACGTTTGATTCATCGTCTCCGGTGGCTGCGATGAAGGCGTCCATCTTGTGGATTTGTTCTTCGCGAAGGAATTGAATATTCGTGCAATCGCCATGCAGCATGACGGCGCGGTGAAGGCGCTCGCCGGCAAGTTCGCAACGGGCGCGATCGGTATCGATCAGATAGACCTGGTGATTGCGTTCTTCCAATTGCTCGGCAAGGTACAATCCCGTTTCGCCGGCCCCTGCGATTGCCACACGAAGACGTTTCGGGGGACGAATTTCCTGCTCGGTATCGAATTCGGGATGAATGCGATCGAGGACTTCGGGAAGTCCGATCAATGTCACGCGATCTCCGGTTTCTAACATGGTATCGCCGGACGGAGTAAATGTTTTTCCTCCGCGGCGAATGTTGGCGATGAGCATTCCGGAGGGGAACTTGAGGTCCTTCAGTTGGCTCATCGAGAAGGGGCTGAAGGGCGACATAAGAACAGTTCGCAGTTCGAGTCGGCCGCGGGCGAGCGACCGGACTGCAAGGGCCGCGGGGTTTTCTACAAAACCAACCAGCTCGAGTGCCGAGAGAATCTCCGGCGAAAGCAACAAGTCGATGCCGAGCGGATCGCGGAAGTTAACATCGGCCATATCAAGGTAGAATCGCGAATGGACGCGCGCGACGACTCGTGGGACGCCGATTCGCTTCGCCACGTAGGCCGCGATCAGGTTGGTATTGTCCTGGTCGGTGACGGCGAGAAGCAAGTAGGGCTGCTCGCCGGCGAGGGCTTGCTTCAAAACATCCGGATCGCATCCGTTTCCGGAAAGAGTCTGGATGTCGAGGTGGTCTTCGAGATCGCCGAGTCTTCGCGAATCGGAATCGACGACGATGACGTCGTGCCGATCGCGCGTCAGATGGCTGGCAATGTTCGAGCCGACGGTTCCGGCTCCTACGATTACGATGCGCATAGACGGACTCTCTTAGAAGGCGCCCTTGCCTTTCAAGACGGCGGGCACGGTGCGAATCAGAATCTCTGTGTCGAGCAAGAGCGACTGATTCTTAATATAATAGAAGTCGTACTCCATATTCAAATGCAGCGGCAGGTTTTTTCGCCCGACAACTTGCCAGAGGCCGGTGACGCCGGGTTTCACGTCGAGGCGGCGCTTCTGCCATTCTTCATATTGCTCGACGATGAAGGGCATTTCGGGACGCGGCCCGACCATGGACATATCGCCCTTCAGAACGTTCCACAGTTGCGGCAGTTCGTCGAGGCTCGTCTTGCGGAGCCAGCGTCCGACGCGGGTGATGCGCGGGTCTTCCTGGCTGGTCGGCGCGACAGCATAGGCCTCCGCATTCGTGTGCATGGTGCGGTATTTGTAGAGACGGAATTTGCGTCCATCGCGTCCAACGCGTTCCTGCGCGAAGATTGCCGTGCCGGGCGAGTCCTTTCGAATCCAAAGGACGATCCACCAATGGAAGAGCAGGATCCAGGTGGCGACTCCGATCAGGGAGACGCTGAGATCGAAGGCGCGCTTTGCGACGGCCTGGTGAATCGGCAGGTGGCCGTCGCGCAGCGTGACGACGGGGAACTGCGCAATTTCATCGACCTTCGCGCGCGATGTGATAACGCCAAACAGGTTGGAGACGAGTTGAATGCGGAGGCCTCGGAGTTCGCTGAGGCTGATCAGGTTGAGTTGCTCGTCGGGCGAAAGGTGCGGAACGGCGAGGAAGACTTCTTCGATTTGATGGCGATGGGTGATTTCTTCGAGTTCGAAGGCATCGCCGAGCATGGGAATGTCTTTGGGGAGATCCGCGGAGTCCTGGTCGTTCGGATGGCGGACAAAACCAACCATCTCGAACCCAACGTCAGCGTGCCGGAGAAGGGACTCGTGGACCTCGGCGGCGAGTTCGCCGGTGCCGACGATGGCAGCTCGGACGAGGCCGCGGCCGCGTTGGAAGGCGCTCCATTTGAGGCGACGGACGGCGGTCCGGCTGGCGTAGAGGTAGATAAACCCATACAGGCCGGCGAGCAGGATAACGGCGCGGCCGAGATCGAGTTCCTTCAGGAAGTAGCCGATCACCATCATGTAGAGCAGGTAGTGGTAGCTAGCCTTGATAAGGGCGCCCCACGCGTTAAGCGACGAAAGGCGCCGGCGAACGACGTACAGGCCAAACAGCGAGCAGTTAATCAGGCCCGTGAGGACGACGAGAGCGAAGGCGTGCTTGTAGGGTTCAAACTCGTTGATGGGACCCATCCAGCGACCGAGGGCGGCGCGCGATTCGTAGGCGATCCACCAGGACGCGCTGAAGCCGAGAATGTCGGCAACGACGAGAAGCACCGTGGGCCACGGTGTCTTCCAGATCGAACCGTTGTTCTTTGAATCGCGCATCATGGCGACCATTGCCCACCAGGACTGCCCACGGGCGCAACCGAATCGATGCAGCAGGGGGTTCTCATTGTCCCATCTCGGAAGCGCTTGCGCTTCAGCGGGGAAGGCCGCACATTGCCGGTATGGAGGCGCCCATGGCGAAGTCGACCCCTGAATCGGAACATCGTCTGCCTTACCAGGAGGCTCTTGGTTTGCTGGAGACGCGTGGGCTGGTGCCGGCGCTTGAGGCGGCGGATGCGATGCTGAAGGCGGCCCAGGTCGAGTTGCTGGGGCATGAGCGTATCGGCGGCGGCGTGGTGACGGTGATGATCCGCGGGGATGTGGGCGCGGTGCGGTCGGCGATCGATGCGGGAACAGAGGCAGCGCGCCGCGTGGGTGAGTTGCTGGGCGTTCATGTGATTCCGCGTCCCGCACGCGAGGTGGATGGCATTCTGCCGGGGGATGGCGAGTAGGTCATGTCGCTTTTCCGCAAAACCGCAACTTTCCTTGAAATGATCAAGTTTTCTCACTCGGTGTTCGCGCTGCCGTTTGCGCTGATCGCGATGCTGGTCGCGGCCCAGGGCTGGCCGAGTTTCGGGACGTTTGTGTTGATTATCATCGCTGCGGTGTCTGCGCGGACCGCGGCGATGTGCTTCAATCGAATCGTCGACCGTGAGATCGACTCGCGAAATCCGCGGACGCGCGGGCGCGCGCTGGTCACGGGCGAATTGAGCATGGCGTTCGCCTGGACGGCGCTGATCGTGGCAATTGTGGTTTTCTATGCGGCGGCCGCGGCGTTGAACTGGTTGTGCCTGGCGCTGGCGACGCCGTGCCTGGCGGTGCTGCTGGGGTACAGCCTGACGAAGCGATGGACGCAGTATGCGCACTTCGTGCTGGGGGCAGCGCTCGGGTTGGCGCCATTGGGGGCATGGATCGCCGTGCGTGGGTCGATCGGGCTGTTTCCGATTCTGCTGGGGATCGCGGTGCTACTATGGGTTGCGGGCTTCGACATTCTGTACGCGTGCCAGGACTTCGAGACGGACAAGCGCGAGGGCGGGTTGCACTCGATTCCGAAGCGCTACGGCCTGGCCGGAGCAATGGCGTACGCGCGGCGCGTACATGTGGGAGCGGTGGTGATGTTTCTTCTGGCGTGGCTGGCGGGCAGCCCACCGCTAGGGGTGCTGTTCCTGCTGGGAATTCTGGGTGTGACGCTACTGATCCGGCATCAGCACAGCATCGTGAGTCCGCGGGATCTGTCGCGAATCAACGCGGCGTTCTTCACGGCGAACGGGTTGATCAGTATCGGGCTGTTTCTGGTGGCGTGGCTGGATGTTTGAGTTCGCCCCCTTCGGGGACGATTCAGAGCCAGCCAGTCTACCCCGAGTTCCCTGTCGGTCACTCGGGGTCATTCAGCTTGGCCGCCCTTCGGGCGACCGCATCCTGCGGGAGATAGCCACGGATCTGTTTGGCAATCAAGCCGACGGGTTTCTGCGGGGGTTCAGGGCGCGAACGTTTCTTGGATAAATCAAAGACTCTGGAGCTTGGGCAAGGATCAGCCTTTGCCAAGGCTCCGGCGGACAAGGTGGAGCCGACGAGGCGCTCGCGAGGTGCTCGCTTGCCCTGGGCTGGTATGCTGAATCCCCCTTGGGGATTCTTGGTCGCGCGTGGGCCAGGTTGATGGGTGGATGGAAGGAACGGAGAGGCGGCGTCACTGGGACTTGAGCAAGGATGCTCAGGTCACCTCAGTTCACAAGCTCGCTTGCTGGGTTACGTCATGGTTCGCGGTGGAGTTTGGCGAAGGGGGCGAGGGTGTAGAGGGTGCCTGTTGCCAGGGTGGTTTGGCCGTGGGCGCGGGCAGTGGCGAATGCGGTGTCGGCGGTGGGGGCTGTCTCGGCATTGAAGCCGGCCTCGCGGGCGATTTGGGCGAGGGTTTCGGGATCGGCTCCGCGGCCGCCGGGGACTTCGTAAGCGACGACGCGTGCGATCTGATCCGCCAGGCCGTGTGCGGTGAGTTCGGCGAGGAAACGGGCGGCGTCTTTGTCGCGCTGCATGCCCCAGAGCAGTGTGAAGGGGCCGAGGGAGAGCTGGGTCAGCGCGGTGCCAAGGGCGGAGGCGCTGAGCGGGCAGTGGGCTCCGTCCAGGACAAGCGCCGGCGCGCCGGGCAGGACCTCGAGACGGCCGGGCCAGGAGACCTGTGCGGCTCCTTCGATCAAGTGATCTTCTTTCAATGTGATGTCTTGTGCACTGGCGAAGGCCTCCGCCGCGGCGATGGCCATGGAGAGGTTTCGTGCCTGGTGGTCGCCGAGAAGCGCCAGGCGAAGCCGGATTGTGCGGCCGCGCCATTGTACTTCGAGGATCTGGCCATCGATGCGGCGTTCGATGATTCGGACGGGGACGGGTTGGAGAATCCGCGCGCCAAGTTCCTGGGCACGGGCTATGGCGACTTCGCGGGCGCGCTGCTGGGGCTCCGTCTGAGGCTCGAAGATCACCACAGGGCGATGTGGCTTGATGATGCCGGCTTTTTCGGCGGCTATCAGCTCGATGGTAGAGCCGAGGAGGCGGGTGTGCTCCATGCCGATGGGCGTGATGACGGATACGATGGGGTCGATGATGTTGGTGCAGTCGAGACGGCCGCCGAGGCCGACTTCGAGGATCCCAGCAGTCGTGCAGCGGTGGGCAAATTCAATGAATGCAAGAGCCGTAAGTACTTCAAATACAGTGCGCAACGAATGCGTGTTGTCAAGCTGTTTTGCTTGTCGCTCTGTCAGATCGGGTCGGAGGCGTTCCAGGGCTGCTCCGAACTCGTCAAGCGGCCAGGGAGTGCCGTCGAAACGGAAGCGCTGGCCGTAGTGCTCAAGATGCGGAGAAGTGAAGAGGCCCGTGCGGGCGCCGGCAGCGCGGAGGATCGATTCGGTGAGGGCGGCGGTGGAGCCTTTGCCTTTGGTTCCGGCGATGTGGATCCAGGGTGTACGGCGGTGGGCGTTTCCGAGGCGCGAAACCCAGCCGCGAAAGCCGTCGAGGTTGTATTCCTGCTCGCCGTAGCGACGTGCCGCGGGTGTGCGTTCGAGGTCGGTCAGACGCTGAAGGAGTGGGAACTGAGTGGCGGCGGGATTGTCGGCCATGTTACTCGGTCCGCTGACGGGACTGGCCGGCGAGCTGGCCGCAGGCGCCGCTGACGTCGAGGGCCTTGGACCAGCGGATGCTGGCGGTCAGGTTTGCATCGAGAAGAATCTGCTGAAAGTTCGCTATAGCTTCGTCTTCGGGGCGTTCGTATGGGAGCGCGGGATCGGGATTGAACGGGATGACGTTGACCTTGCACGGGACGCGTTTGACGAGTTTCGCGACTTGGCGCGCATGGGCAGCGGAGTCGTTGACATTGCCGAGAAGGACGTACTCGAAGGTGACGCGTTCGCGAGTCCGCAGGGGGAAGCGCGCGACCGTATCGAGCAGATCCTCCAGAGGGTACTTGCGGGTGATCGGCATGATGTCCTGGCGCTCGGCGTTGGTCGGCGAGTTGAGACTGATCGCGAGGCCGACGCCAAGGTCGGCGGCGGCCAGCTTCTCCAGGCCGGGAATGATGCCGCTGGTGGAGACGGTAAGGCGGCGGTTCGAGATGTTGACGCCTTCCTGGTCGGTCAGGATCCGGACGGAGGCGATCACGTTCTCGGGGTTGAGCATCGGCTCGCCCATGCCCATGTACACGATGTTACGAAGGAAGCGGCCGTCGTCGAGCTGCTCGAGGTGGGCGCGGGTGATGAGGACCTGGTCGACGATCTCGTCGGGGGTCATGTTTCGGTAGAAGCCATTCATGCCGGTGACGCAGAATTTGCAGTCGACGGCGCAGCCAACCTGGGAACTGACGCAAAGGGTCATCTTGTCGGCGTTGTTGCCGCTGCCGGGCATGAGGACGGCTTCGACCTTGAGGCCGTCGCGGAGGCGAAGGAGAAACTTGATGCTGCCATCGGTTGAGACGAGGGCACGCTCGATGCCGTCGACTCCGCCGAGGCGCGTGTTCTCGATCAGCCACTGGCGCAGGTCGGCGGGCAGGTTCTTCATGGCGGCGATGTCGCGAACGCCTTTGCGATGCAGCCAATGGAAGACTTGCTTCCCGCGGAATGCGGGGAATCCGGCGTCCTCGATGAATTGAATGAGGTCCTCGCGCGGAAAGGCGCGAAGGGCGGGCCGGGGATCGGCGGCGTTTGTGGGGTTCGCGGTCGTCATGGGCGGCAGCTTCGTGATGAGTTCCGGGCCGAGCAAGGGCGATTATTCTTTCGGGTGAGGATCGAAGCAAGATATGAGCGCGATGGTCGTGTTCGTCTCGGTGGTGGCATCGGTGGTTCCGCTGACGGCGGTGCTGCTGGTGGTGTGGTGGCTGGATCGGTACGAGCGCGAGCCATTGTGGACGCTGGCGCTGGCGTTTGCGTGGGGGGCTTTCGGGGCGACGATGTTCTCGGCTCTGCTGGAGGTGATCCTGCAGGTGCCGGTGGCGTTCGTATTGGATGCGGAGCATCAGCAGTATTTTCTCGCGATTGTGGCGGCGCCGCCGATTGAGGAGTTCTTCAAGGGCCTGTTCATCGTCGGGCTGCTGTTCCTGGGGCGCTGGCTGGATAACCTGACGGACGGCGTGATCTACGGGGTTGCGGTGGGGCTGGGGTTCGCAATGGCGGAGAACTTCGCGTATTTCTTGCAGAGCTATGCAAGCGGCGGCGTGAGTGCATGGGTGACGGTGATCGTGTTTCGGACGCTGTTCACGTCGGCGATGCACGCGGCGGCCACGGCGACTTTGGGTGCGTGCCTGGGGTTCGGCTGGCAACGGGCGATGCGGCCGGCTGGGATGGTCCTGCTGGCGCTGGGGGGCTATTCAGCGGCCGTCGTGATGCATTTCATCTGGAACAGCCTGGCAGTGTTGAGTGCGATGACGGAACACCTGGGGTTCAGTCTGATCGGCGCGATGTTGATTGTGGGGGCGATTATCTTGTACCTGATCGTTCTGCAGGTGGCGTTGCATCACGAGCACAAGTTGCTGCTGCGGGAGTTGGAAGGCGAGGCGGCGCAAGGGTACTTCCCGGCGGAGCACGCGGCGGCCGTGGCGAGTTCGATCCGCCGGCGGCAGGACGATTGGCTGGATCCGCGAGTGGATCAGCATGCTTATGTTGCGGTGGCGGTTCGGTTGGCCATGGCAAGAAGTCGGTGGAGATTCAGCCAGGGCCAGACTCGTGAGGAGTTAGCCTGGAGGATCAATGACTTGAGGAAGGAGCTGGCTAAGCTGCGCTACGACGTACTATAAGGTTTTTTAATGTTCTTCTTAAGAGAAAGCAGCAGTAGTACTAGGGCCTGTGAGAACAGGGGAGAACGCTTCAAGCGGCTGGATTTCTTCGAGTTAGATGGGGTTGCAGGTCTGGAAGAGCTGGGGACGGATTTGTGGGCGATTGTGAAAAGATAGTCGATGGCGCGCGCGTGTCCGAATTCACAGCCTTGTAGCAGTGGAAAGCCTGTGAAAAGTCCATCTGGGAAGAAAATCGAATATTAAGATTTGATTAACCTGGGGTTACGGAATATTTGGGGGTGGGTTTCAACGGTACTCCGCGGATGAGCTTTTCCACAGAACTTATCCACAGGTGGGACAGTGCGAATCCGCGATTCATGATTTCATGTAAGATCAATTTTTTCAATATTCTAAAGTGTTGTAACGTTATTTATATCCGTTCATAAATCGCGAGTAATTCACAGGGCCTGTGGATAACTTTTGTGCGAAAAAGTTTACGTTAATTGAGTCACTTTGGCGCGGCGATCTTTCGAGTAGTCTCATAATTCGTGGGGGGTTGGGAGATGGGGGTGTTGCACGCCTTCAGCGTGCGGGGTCTGGGGACCTATGGACCCAGGGCGGCGCTCGCGAGGTGCTCGCTTGCCCTGGGCTGGTATGTTGAATCCCCGTTGGGGATTCTTGGTCGCGGGTGGGCGAGGTCGGCGGGTGGGTGGAAGGGACGGAGGGGCGGCGTCACTGGGGCTTGAGCAAGGATGCTCAAGTCACCTCAAGAAGACGTTGTTGCAGCCTTCCACTTTCGCCAAGGCTGCGGCGGACAAGGTGGAGCCGACGAGGCGCTCGCCAAGGGCTCGCCTGCCCTGGGCTGGTATGTTGAATCCCCGTTGGGGATTCTTGGTCGCGGGTGGGCGAGGTCGGCGGGTGGGTGGAAGGGACGGAGGGGCGGCGTCACTGGGGCTTGAGCAAGGATGCTCAAGTCACCTCAAGAAGACGTTGTTGCAGCCTTCCACTTTCGCCAAGGCTGCGGCGGACAAGGTGGAGCCGACGAGGCGCTCGCCAAGGGCTCGCCTGCCCTGGGCTGGTATGTTGAATCCCCGTTGGGGATTCTTGGTCGCGGGTGGGCGAGGTCGGCGGGTGGGTGGAAGGGATGGGGTGGGCGACGTCACTGGGGCTTGAGCAAGGATGCTCAAGTCACCTCAAGAAGCTAGTTCGCGGGGCCTCAATCAGGAGTCGATCTTCTTGAGGCGGGAGAAGTTGAGGGTGATTTCCTGGCTTCGGCCGTCGTCGAATTCGACGTAGACTTTGGAGGCGCTGAAGCCGGCGGAGACTTCGGTGATGGTGCCGGGGCCGAGGACTGGATCTTCGACGCGATCGCCGACGTTGAAGCCGGCACGGCGGGTCTGCTTCGCGCGGCGCATGCCGGAGAGGGGCGAGACGGAGCTGCTGGCGGGGGAGCGGCGCGCCCAGGAGGAAGCGCTCGGGCGGCTGGAGTAGCCGCTGTATCGGCTGCGTCCGGAGAGGCCGAGGGTTTCCTGGCCGAGCTGGTCGAGGACTTCCTGCGGGAGCTCGCGCAGGAAGACGGATGGTTCGGTGTAATCCCATTGGCCGTAGGTCATGCGGCGTTCGGCGCGGGAGAGGTAAACGCGCCGGCGCGCGCGGGTGAGCGCGACGTAAAAGAGGCGGCGTTCTTCTTCGAATTGTTCCGGGTTATCGACGGTGCGGCTGTTGGGAAAGACGCCCTGGTCGAGGGCAACGATGAAGACGTAGTCGAACTCGAGGCCCTTTGCGTTGTGGACGGTCATGAGACTGACTTTGGGCGAGTCGTCGCGTTCTTCGCGTTGGGAATCGAGCGCCATGGTCTCGAGGAAGAACGCGAGGGAGTGGTCGGCGTATTCGGCCTCGAATTCGGAAACGACCGTTTCGAGTTCGTCGATGTTCTCGAGTCGCGCTGCGCCATCGAGGGATTCCGGATCGCCGACGCCCTGCTTTCGATAGTCCGTGTCTTCGAGGATCGCCTTCAAGATCTTCGATGTCGGTTCCTCGGCTGCCATGACGTGCCACTTCTTTACATCGGCAAGGAATTTCTCGAGCCCTTTACGGGCTTTACCTTTAAAGGCGTCTTCGGCGAGAAGTTGACGGGCGGCTTCGAATTGGCTGCAGCTCCGGAAAACGGCGCGCGAGGCGATATCGGAGAAGGACTTTGCACCAATTCCACGCGTCGGAACGTTGACAATGCGTTGGAATGCAAGGTCGTTGGTTGGTTGATCGGCCAGGCGAAGGAAAGAGAGGAGATCCTTGATTTCGCGCCGTTCATAAAACCGCATTCCGCCGATGATGCGATAAGGAACCTTGGCGCGGATGAAGGCATCTTCAAATGGGCGCGAGATGCGATGGCTGCGATAGAAGATGGCGACATCCTCGGGGTTCGCATCCTGGGCGTAGAGGAGGGTTGAGATGCTCTTCGCAACCTGCTCGGCCTCTTCGCGATCGTCCGTACCGCTGATTGTGTAGAATGGATCGCCAAGTTCCTTTTCGGTCCAGAGTTTCTTACCGATGCGCATCGAGTTGTTTTCGATGACGGCGCCGGCGCCTTTCAGAATGTTTCCAGCAGACCGATAATTCTGTTCCAGGCGGATGAGTTTTGTATCTGGGAATTCCTTCTGGAATCCAAGGAGATTGGAAACATCCGCGCCACGCCAGGAGTAGATCGACTGATCTTCGTCGCCCACGACGCAGATGTGATGATGGTCCTGGACGAGGAGTTTTACCAATTCGAACTGGCTGTAGTTAGTATCCTGGAATTCATCGATCAGGACATAGCGGTACTTGTCGGCCCAGCGTTTCCGAACTTCTTCGTGTTCGCGGAACAGGCGCACGCAACGGAAGATGAGATCTTCGAAATCGAGCGCGTTATTATCATTCAACACGCGGTCGTAGTGTTCGTAGATTTCGGCGTAGGGAATCTCCGACGAGTCGAACTCCTCGCGGCACTCGGTCGGGGTCAGGAGTTTCATTTTGGCGAGTGTGATAAAGTGGAGCGCCTGGCCCGGTTTGACGCGCTTTGGGTCGATGTCGCAGGCCTCCATGGCTTTCTTCACGGCGGTCTGCTGGTCGTGCTCGTCGAGAATTGCAAAGTTCCGTTCGAGGCCTGCCGATGCGGCTTCGCGGCGCAGGATGGCAGCACAGCGGCTATGGAATGTCGAAATAGCCAGGGAGGGGTCGTCCGGGACACTCAGCAAATAGCAAATCCGCGAACGCATTTCTCGCGCGGCCTTGTTCGTGAATGTGACGGCGAGAATTTGCCACAGCGGAATACCCACCACATGCGAAAGGTACGCAATGCGGTGGGTAATGACGCGGGTCTTTCCGCTGCCTGCGCCGGCGATGACCATGAGCGGGGTGCCATGGTGCGTGACGGCTTCCTGCTGCTGCGGGTTCAGGTTTGCAAGGATTTGCTGTTCCAGATCCATCAGGGTTTATCCAACCACTCCTTGGACTTCTGGCGGAAGCGTTCGTGCGTATCGAGCGAGGGCGGACGCTTGGGTTCCTTGGGCGGGTTCTTTGCCAGTTCGTCGAGAACGACTTCGATGCCCTTTTCAAGTTGGCGGTCGCGGCCGGCAATATCGTCTTCGGGCAAATTGTCGATGACGATATCGGGCGTCACGCCTTCATTTTCCATATTCCATCCGCGGCGATCGTCAAACCAACCGAACTCCGGAATCGTCATTAGGCCGCCGTCGACAAAGGGCTTGTCGGAACGAATGCCGATGATTCCACCCCACGAACGCGTGCCAATGATCGGGCCGAGATCAAAGATGCGGAAGGTCTCGGTGACGATGTCGCCATCGCTGCCGGCTCGTTCATTCACGAGGCAAACCATCGGGCCGGTGAAGACGGCATCGGGGTATGTCGAGACGTCGAAGTTGCGCACGTTCGAGTAGGCGTACAGCACACGGCGCAGACGATGGATGACGAGCTGGGATACGAAGCCGCCGCCGTTGTAGCGAACGTCGACGATCATGGCTTGCTTATCGCGCTGCGGGAACCAGGAGCGGAAGAACTCGATCATTCCCCAGCCGCTCATGTTCGGCAGGTGAATGTAGCCGACCTTTCCGTCGGTTTTGTCGGAAACGAATTCGCGATTCTCGTTAACCCACTGCTGGTAGCGAATCATGCGATCGTTTGTCCGCGGAACGATGCGAATCTCGCGGGCGCCTTCCATCTTGGGTTCGCTGTTTACTGTGAGGAGAACTTCGATGTTCGCCTGGTTCCAGAAGTAGCTTTCTGGGTCGCGGTCGGCGCTGACGCGTTCGCCGTTGATGGCCAGTAGGTAGTCGCCTTCGTTGACATTCAGGCCAGGGCGGCCGAGAGGGGCACGGAGATCGGGATCCCAGTTGTAGCCTTTGAAGATTCTCTTAAACCGATAGGCGTTGTTCTCTGAATCGATTTCCAGATCGGCGCCGAGAATTCCCATGGCAACACCCGGGCCGGATTCCTGGTCCCCACCCCAAACGTAAGTGTGGCCGGTTCCGAGCTCGCCGATCACGTTACCGATCAAGTCGTTTAGTTCTGCGCGCGTAGAGAGACGATCAACGAGCGGGCGGTACTTCTCAACTTCGGACTTCCAATCGGTGCCGGCCATGTCGGGCACGTAGTAGAAATCGCGCATGAGGCGATAAAGTTCATTCCAGATCTGGTGCCACTCTTCGGCGGGATCGACACGGAGGCGAAGGTCGCCGAAGTCGACGGCTTCGGTTTCGCCGGGGATGTCGTCGGTGCGGCTCTTGACGACGTAGACGTTCCCGTTCGTTTCGACTGCGAGGTGTTTGCGGTCGCGGCTGACCATATATTGTGAAACTTCGGTGGCGAGGACGGTTTCTTCCGGATCGTCGTCTTTGTAATTGTAGGCCTTCAGCTGAGTGCCGAGGGATGTCTCTTCGAAGAGTTCTTCGTCCCCGAGTCCATTGTAACTTCCCGAGAGATAGATGACGCGATCTTTGACGGCGGTCAGGCCATAAAGTTCCTGTGGGCGGATGTTTTCGAGAACGATCTGGCGATCTTTGATTCCTTCCCAGTCGATGACGACTTCTTCTGCGCTTTCGCTGTCGTCGTCTTCCCAATCCTCGTCAGCGTCTTCATCTTTCTCCTTCTTGTCCTTCTCGTCGTCTTCCTTGTCTTTGTCTTTTTCTAGATCTTCGTAATAGTCATTGGGGAAGAAAGGATTCTCCGACTCCTCGGAGAGGAGAACCATGTAGGGCTTTGTCATTGGGGCCAGGATGGTTTCGAAATCGACCTGGCCGAGAAGCGGATCGAAGGTTCGGTTGGAAAGATAGAAGAGGTATTCGCCCTTCGGATCCCACGTGGGGCTGAAGGAATTATAGAATGCGTCGGTGATCGGGCCGGTTACGTCTTCCTTTGAATCATAAATGAAAATCTGCTGGTTGCGGGTTTCGACGTACTTCGCATAGGCGAGATAGCGGCTGTCGGGGGACCATTCGTATTCGTCGGTTTCCCAGATGTCGCTGTCGTCGACGGTATGAAGGGTGCGCGTTGTGAGATCGGTCCAGTAGAGCGTGCCGACTTGGTCGGCCCATGCCACGCTGGCGCCGTTCGGAGCGACGACGGGCGGGAAATGCCACTCGCCGTGATTTTCCATTTCTTCAGTAACGATGCCGAGTACTTCGCCCGTCTTGGCGTCTGCAATGTAAAGCTCTTCTTCGCCGCTGCGGTCGGACCAGAAGACGACTTTCTCGCCATCCTTGCCGGCGAAGACAGCGTCTTTTTCGCGCGATGAAGAAAGACCGTTTGTCAGCGAGAAGGGGCGGCCTTCTTTGGCGGGAAGGTTGAAGAGCTCGCCGCGTGTCGTGGCAACAAGGCGATCGCCTTCGGGCGAGAGGTCGAAGCTCTCCAGATAGCGGGAGGGGCTTGCGAAGCGTTCGCGGCGGCGTTGGCGTTCGGAAGGAATCAGAATTTCGACGCGCTCAGCGGAATCCGAGTCTGTGCTATAAAGATAGATGTCGGCGCCGTGCTGGAAGACGATTCGACTGTCGCCATCGGTTCCGGGGAAGCGTACATCGAAGTCGGTGAAGTTGGTGTGCTGGCGCAGATCGTTGCCATCTTCATCGAGCGACCAGAGATTGTCGCGGCCGCTGCGTTCGGAAACGAAGTAAATGCGGTCGCCAACCCACATCGGATCGGTATCGTGGCCGGGGAACTGGGTGAGTTCGCGGAACTTCCCGGTCTGAAGGTCGCCGATCCAGACGTCGTCGCTGGTGCCGCCCATGTAGCGCTTCCAGGTCGCCCAGGCGGTGGCGAGACGATTGAAGACGACGCGGCGGCCGTCGGGATTGACGGAGTTGAAACTGGCCTGGCCGAGGGGGAAGAGCTCGGATGGGCCGCCTTCGCGCGGCACGGTGTAGACGTGCGCGACGTAGAACGGATCATTGCGGGAACTGAAGAAGAGGATGGACTTGCCATCGGGGGTCCAGCCGGTGACGCGGTCGGTATAGCTGTTCCAGGTCAGCCGCGTGGGGGAGCCACCTTCGACGGGTATCGTGTAGACATCGTAGCTGCCATCGTAGTCGCCGGTGAAGGCGATCGTCTTCCCATCGGGCGAGAAGGCGGGCATCATTTCGTTGCCCGGGACGGTGGTCAGGTGTTCTGCGACGCCTCCGGAAACGGGGACTTTCCACAGATCGCCATCTGCGGCGAAGACGATTGTATCGCCGTGAATGTCTGGATAGTTATAGTAGCCTTCGTGTGCGGCGGTTGCGATGCTCGCCAGGAAGGCGAGGGCGGTGAACGCCAAAAGGGAGACGCGTGTGGCACGTCGTTCCATGATTCCATTACCTCTATGTGGAAGTCCGCCCTGGCATGGGCACGGGGCAGTGGACGGATGCAGCCATAGGGCGACGGGATGAGGCAAGGGGCAATCCAAGGCGCGAAGAGGGGTGTTTTGCGTTGAGGATTGGCTTGTTGCGTGGTTCTTGAGACTGAAGTTCTGTATTCAGGAGGTCACTCATGGTTCGGCAGATCATCTGGTGCTGCGCGTTGGTTCTGGCAATGACGGGCTGTGTACACGTTTCTCAGGAGAGTAACATGGCAAAATCGAAGGACTATCAGACCGATACGTTTGTTTATCTGATCGAGGGGGTGCGTAAGGATTTTGCCAAAACGGGACCGAATGAAGAGGAAGGCGTTATCATTGGGAAGCACTTCGACTACCTGTTGTCGGCCACGAATGAAGGAAAGCTGATTCTGGCGGGGCCGTGCACGGACCTGAAGGCGCCGGGAATTGTAATCTTCAATGCGGCGAATATGGATGAGGCCCGGGCGTTTCTGGAGGGCGATCCGGCGGTGCAGGCGGGCGTGTTCCGCGGCAGTGTTCATCCGATGTCGCTGGCGTTGTTGCGATCGCGAGACTATTTCCGTGGGCAGTCTTTGGGGCAGAAGTCGATTCGCAAGTTCGTGACCGTGGATGCTCCGGTCGAGGAGGTCTGGAAGGCCTGGACGACGGAGGAAGGGATTACGTCGTTCTTTGCACCGGCGGCGAAGATCGATCTGCGCGTTGGGGGGGCGTACGAGTGTTACTTTCTGCTGGACGCTCCGGAAGGTTCACGCGGGGGCGAAGGGTGCAAGATCCTGAGCTACGTGCCGAACCGCATGTTGTCGTTCACCTGGAATGCGCCACCGAGTTTCCCGAATGTGCGAAAGCAGTATACGCACGTGGTGCTGGAGTTCGCGCCTGCGGGGCCGAACAAGACGTTTGTGGAGTTCACGCAGCTTGGTTGGGGAGAGGGCGAGGAGTGGAACCAGGTGTATGAGTATTTCCAGAAGGCGTGGGATTCGGTTCTTGGAAATCTGAAGGAACGATTCAGCGAATCATAGGATGTCGCGGTGCTTCTTGAGCCGGCGGTGCATTTCGCGGCGGCATTCGGGGCAGAGATTGAATTCGTGGTTTTCGTAGACCTGGTCGGAGGCCTCTTGGGCTTCGAGTTCGGACATGTGCTCGAGGCGCTCGATCAGATCGTCCCATTCGTCGGCGAGGTCCTCGCGCGATTTGTCGAAGATGTTGATGTTGGGGACTTCAGGTTCGGCGAAGACTTCGATGCGAACACGATAGAGGACTTCGTTCTCTTCGACCCATCGGCCGCAGTTTTCGCAGACGCGATCTGTCTTTTGTTCCTCTGACATCGCGAGCCTCAGTCGTAGGTGCCCTTGCCGGGTGGCAGCGGGCGGTAGTTGTGTTTTTCCTTCAGGACCCGATCGATCTCGGCGCAGAGCTTTGTGATATCAATGGGTTTCTGGAGGAAGCCTTCGGCGTCCGTCCCCATTTTCCAGAATCCGCCGGGGAGCTCTTCGTTCGCCGTTGCGCCGGTCAGGATGATGATGGGGATGTCGCGGAGTTGTTCCTCGTTCTTGATTTTCTCGGTCAGATCGAGGCCATTCATGCCCGGCATGCCGAGGTCCATGATGATGACGGCGGGATGGTGCTCGTTGACCTTCTTCCACCCATCACTGCCATCGGTGGCTTCGACCACGCGGTAGAGCGGCTGGAGGCCGAGGCGGAGGACCTTGCGGACTTCCGGATCGTCGTCGATGAGAAGAACGAGTGCGGGCATAAGCGGTCGCCGAATTCTGACGTTGAGGTGACGTACATCGAACCTGCGGCGGTTCTTATCGAAGGCGTCGCAACGACTGCAAAAGGAATTTGGGCGCGCGGTCAGGGCTGGTACTTGATGATGACAGCGCCGAAGGTGTGAAGGCGTGGGATCAGGAGGCGGACGAAGCCGTCGGTCTGTTCGAAGTCGACAGGGAAGGGCTGCATCATCGCGGGATCGTCGGGGCTGCCGTAGAGGACCTGCGTGACAGTGGCATTCGCCGGCAGATTGATGGCGATTTCTTCGTTTGTGAGCGGTTTGACGTCGGGGCGAGGGGCGTTCCAGGTCATTTGCTCGCCGTTGTTGAGGAGCGTGACGGTGATTTCGCCGCGGTCGTTCTGGAATCCGCGAACGACCGTTCCCGGCATGTAGGACGTCGTTTCGTAATTGGCGACGTTGCGCCCGTGATTCCGTCCAAACAGCAGGGCGTCGAACATGTTGTAATCGCGAACGATTTGAACGTTTTGCAGCGGGATAGCCACGTTGTCCGGATAGTAGAGCGAGTTGAGGGCGTGCATCTGGTGGTTCAATTCATCGGGTTCGCCGACGACCATGAGGGATCCGCCGCCAGTCATGCAGATTCCCATCATGAGGCGCAGGCTGTCCGCGGGCCAGTAGGGGGGATCGGTGAAGCCGGCGTCGGGCGGGTACATTTTGAGGACGACGCGCTGACCGGCCGGTGCGCGGTGGCGATAGCAGATGTCGACGGTGTCTTCGAGGCCGCCCTTGCAACCGGCCCAATTTTCGATGAAGATGAAGTCGGTGATGTGGTACATTTTCTCGATTCCGAACTCGCAAACGCAGTTGAAGGAAACCGCCGCGTCGGACTTCACGGCGTGAGACATTTCGTAAACGTCTTCGATGAACTCGGCGATGATTTCGGAGAGAAGGCGGCCGCTGTGTTTGCTGCCTTCGGAGTAGTAGCGTTCGTTTGCGGGATGGCCGTAGCTGTCGACTTCGAAGCCGTCGAAGGAGACAAGATCGTCGGGCGATTTGTCCAGTGTCCGGCGGAGTTCCTTGATGATGTAATCGTGCCAAGGCGTGTCGTCGGCGATGGCCATCAGCCAGAACCAGACGGGCTCGCCGGCGGCTTTGGCTTCAGGGACGGTCGTGATGCGACCGTTGAAGATGCGCGGTTCGCCGCCTGGCGTTGTCATCGGGTAGGGATGGGCTTCGTAGACGCTCTTCGATGCGGCATAGGCAGCGACATAAGCGATTGAGAGAATGCCGCGCTGGTGACCGGCGTCGATTTTGCCCTGAATATCTTTCGCGTAGACCTTGTTTCCAAAGAAGGGTTCGAACTCGTAGACTTCTTCGGTGGGCGCATAGTCTCCGTGAGCTGGGAAGTAATCGTAGAACTCGACGCCGTTGATGAACAACTTCGCGAGCATGTCGGCTTTCTTCGCGTAGTTGTCGGAAATCCGATTCCAGTTTGCGTAGAAGCCATAGCGCAAATCGTCGGGGATATCTTGCACGACGGGAAGGACGATGTAGTCGCGATCGAGAATCTTGTTGTTCTGGTCGAGGAGGACTTCCAGGCCCAGAGGCCCCTCGCGATCGGGCGTGGAGAGAGGGACGATCAGTTCGTTCTGAGCGATCGGAATTGTGGTCGAAAGCGTTGTAACAAGATCGTTGGAGATGACGAGGCGAGCGTTGCATCCGTCGGACGGGAGTTCCCCAAAGCGAACAAGGAGCTGGTTCTTCTCGCCGGGCTTGATCCAGGTCTTTTCCAGTTCCACCGAAGAGATTCGCGGGCCGGTCATTGGGCGATCGAAAGCGGGGATTTTCGTTGGGTTGAGTTCGCGACCGGGAACTGTGCGGACGTATCGATCGGGAAGCAGAGAGCGCAGATCGAGCACCGTATTCTCGTCGACGTCGCGTGTATTGACGCTCGGATCGGCGAACCACTCAGCGTCACCGCTCGAGTCCTCGGCGACGAACTTGTAGCGGATCACGCCGGGCGAGAGATCGATCTTGCGATACCAAACGTCATTGGGGCCGGGGAACATGCGGAAGGCCGGATCATCAACGACTCCATCACGATTGTTCCCCCAGGAGTTAAATGAACCGGCGAGGAAGACTCGTTCTGCATCGGGTTTGTGGTAAGTGAAGAGGAAAGCCTTGCCGTCATCGATCGGTTGTGGTGCGGCTGCGGTATTGAGGGAGATGTTGTACTTCGTGGCGAACTCCTGCGGCGTCATACCGGCTTCTTCGAGGACCGGGGCAAAGTAGATGGTCTGCTCGCCGGGCGATTCGATTTTGAAGCTCTTGCCCGGACCCACCCAACCATCGCCTGGATCGGCGTTCGTGTCGCAGGCCCATTCGTAGAGATGGCCCTTGCCCATGGGCAGGTTGACTGCGATCGACCACACGTGATCGCCGGCCGTCGCATCGCCGTGGGTTCCATCGTCGTACAGGGGATAGCGTTTGTAGTCATTCCAACCGGAGGCGAACCTGCCGGTCTCGGGATCGAAGTTGGCAGCGTAGTAGACGCGGTCGAGAGGTTGCTCGCGGAATGTGTCGTCGTAGACAAGCGTCACGGACGCGGCGGAGGCCGCCGTGCCGAGCAGCATGAACAGGCCAAGCGATTGAAGTGCTCCGTTCCTTCTCATATCGTCACCTCTCTGTTTGTTCCCTACCACTTCATGTCATTTGCGCGCCAGAAAATCCCACACGGCAGATGGGGCTGTCGTCTCGTCGAAGTTCAGGGTCTTCCACTCACCCGAGGAGTCGCAGAAGGCCAGGGTTGGTACACGATAGACTCCCATTTGAGCCAGTTCGGTTTGGAAATCGGGGTCGTCTCCAGACAGGAAGAAGAGCGTCTTTCCTGCGAGGAGTTTCTTTGCGTCCTCGTGAAGGAGGTACTTGCGTTCGAAGGCCCGGCAGGCAGTGTTTCCGTTCAATCGCACGTAGACGAAGACCGAGCCGCTGTTCTTGATCGCCTGGGCGACGCCTAGAGGGCTATAGGGCTGCCAGGAGTTGTTGGTCTGTGAGGATGTGTTCGATTGTTCGGCGGCCGGTGTGCGCAGGCGATCGAGGTTGATGATGGAATTGCCATCGCTGTCGGCTTCACGAACGTTGGGGTCGCCGATCCAGTCGAATTTGCCGTCGGTCTTCTCGAGGACGAACTTGTATCTCTGCGGGCCGGTTGGGATATCGATCGCCTGGTACCAAAGACCGTTCGGAAGCGATTCCATCAGGCACGAGATATCTGTGATGACGCCGCTTTCGTTGTTGGCGAATTCGTTGAAGTCGCCTGCCAAGTAAACGCGGCGGGCCGATGGCGCCCAGACGCGAAAGAGAACCTTGCCCTGGTCGTTGAGGCGAACGGGCGGGCCGGTGGTGGTCATATCGACGCCATATTGCTTGCTGAGTTGTTGGGGGGAGAGGTCGCTTTCGGGCATGATGGAATACGCGAGGACTTCGCGCGGCGTATCGTCGGGTACGCGGAAGGATGGGCATGGCCCGAGCCAGCCGTTAGAAGATTCCGAATCGGCATCGGCAGCCCATTCATATGTCTGTTCGGCGTTGGGCTGAATATTCAGTTTCCATCCCCAAACGTGGTCGCCGGCTTGCCGATCGCCATGCTGGCCGTCGTCAAAGAGTGGGAAACGTTTGAAATCGTTCCATCCGGAATCGTACTCACCGGTACCCGGGTGCACATTCAGAGCACAGAAGATCTGTTCGTGAGGTGTCGGGTTTCTGCTGTCGTCGAAGATCAATGTCACCTCGGCAGCGGATGTCGTTCCGGCCAATCCCAGGATGGCCAGAGCGGACAGAATCGATGTGGCTGTCTTTCTCATGTTGATACTCCCGGTCGTGATTAACCTTTCAATCCCGTCATGGCGATGCCTTCGATGAACGTGCGCTGTGTGAAGAAGAAGAGCACGACAATCGGCATAACCACGAGGGTTGAGGCGGCCATTAGCAGGTTCATATCGGTGCCGCCGTGTTTGCTTTGGAAGTGTTGCAGGCCAAGTGCGAGCGTGAACTGGTTCTGGTCCGTGAGGTAAATCAACGGGCCCATGAAGTCGTTCCACACCATCATGAAGGTGAAGAGTGCAACGACGGTGATGGCGGGTTTTGCGAGTGGTGCAACGATCAGGACAAATGTTCTGAACGGTCCGCAGCCATCGATTTCGGCGGCTTCGGTCAGGTCCTTCGGGATCGTCATGAAGAACTGGCGCAGCAGAAAGATGTTGTAGGCCGAACCGAAGAAGGCGGGCACCCAGAGGGGCATGAATGTTCCGACCCAGCCAAGCGAGCGGAAGATGGAGTACATGGGAACCATGAGGACGGGGAAGGGAATCATCATGGTTGCGAGGCTGGCGGCGAAGATGGGATCGCGTCCGCGCCAGTTCACACGCGAGAACCCATACGCCGCGAGCGCGCAACTGACAACTGTGCCGCCGACACAGAGCACGCAAAGGTACAGCGTATTCATGGCGTATTTCCAGAAGGGGATCTTCTGGGTGGCTTCGATGTAGTTCTGCCAGCGGAATGGACTTGGGATCCATTGCGGCGGGATCTGCATGGCCTGAGTGAGTTCCTTGAAGGACGTGGTCAGCATCCACAGGAATGGAAAGATGAAGAGAACCGAGAAGAGGATGAGCACGGCGTAAAGGGCAACGCGATTAGCGATGTGCCCAAAATCAACGTTCTTCTGGCGTGGCGCGGCGGCGGGCGCATTCATGACGAGGCTCTCAGGTTCCGGCATAGTAGAGGTACCTTCTTGAGACGAAATGTGCGACCGTGGTGAGCACCGCGATCATGAGGAAGAGAATCAATGCCATGGCGCAGGCGTAGCCCATGTTGAGGTATTTGAATGCGTGATCGAAGAGGTACATGGTGTAGAAGAGAGTGGAGCGCGCGGGGCCTCCGCCGGTCATGACGTACGGGACGGCGAAGACCTGGAGGACGCCGATGCAGCCCATGATGACATTGAAGTAAATGACCGGCGAGATCATCGGCAGCGTGACGTTGGCGGTTTTTTGCCACCAGTTGGCGCCGTCGAGCGTTGCGGCTTCGTAGAGGGCTTTGGGAACGTCCTGCAAGCCGGCGAGGTAGATGACGACCGCGTTGCCGACTCCCCAAAGACCGGTGAGGACAAGCGCGGGTTTCGACCAGGAAGTATCGCCGAGCCAATCGGGTCCGTTAATGTGTGCGAGGGAAAGCGCGTAGTTGATGACGCCGAATCGGCCGTTGAACATCCACTGCCAGAGGATCGCGAGCGCGACAAGCGGGACGAGCGACGGCAGGAAGAAGATGGTACGGAAGACGGAGCGGCCGATGACCTTTGCGTTCAGCAGCAGGGCCAGTCCGATGGAGAGAACCGTGCCGAGCGGGAGCGCGAGGAGGGCGAAGAAAACCGTGTTCCACAACGATTGCCAGAAGACCGGATCGGTGGAGAGGTCGCGGTAGTTTCCGACGCCGATGAAGATCGGGTCCTTGAGCACGGAGTAATCGCAGAAGCTGTAGTAGAGCGCCATGCCGGACGGCAGGAGAATGAAGCAGGAGAGGCCGATCAGCCATGGCGCAATAAACAGAAGACCGGTGATGAGGCTGTTTCGTTCGCGTTGGGTCATTCTTCCGACCTCCACTCTTCTTTGCGTTCCTCGGCGATGCGTTTCCATTGTTGGAGCGCTCGGTCGAGTTTCGGTTGGATGCGTTCGCGCACGACGGTCAGGGCCTCGTCGGGTTCGGCTTTATCGCGCCAGATGAGGTCGAACGCGTTGGTGAATTCATCGCGGAGTTCGTTGAAGATCTGCGTCTTGGGCGTGTAGCGCGCATTCGGCGATTCGGCCAGGTTGCGGAAGACGCGGATATAAGGATTTGGGTGTTGCTTGTAGAAATCTTCGGAGACTTCGCGCAGGGGTGAGAACTTGCGCTGGCCGAGGCAGAGCATTTCCATATTCTCCTGGCGCTGGACGAACTTGATAAAGTCCCACGCTTCCTCTTTGTGGCGCGCGCCGCGTGGAATGACGAGGACGTCGGCTTCGCAGATCGTGACATCTTTCAGTTCCGGGTCGCTGGACGGGAACGGCGCGACGGCCCAATTGAGGTCGGGATTGTACTTTTCGACGAAGTTCGCCATCCAGACGCCCTGGAGCTCCATCGCGACTTTGCCGGAGATGAAGAGGTTTTGCGCGGAGCTGAACTGGCCGCCGGCGGACTGGAAGACCTGGAGGGTCTTGAAGCCGTACTTCTCGGGGTAGCTTTGTACCCAATCGTAGGCGGCGATGTTCTCGGGCGAGTCCGTGACGATCTTTGTTCCATCTTTGCTGACGAGGCGACCGCCGAACCAATAGCACCAGCGCTCGTTCCACCAGCCGGGTTCGGTCGGGCTGAAGCCGAGCTGGGTGATCTCGCCGTCTTCGTCGATCTTGGTGAGCTTCGCGGCGTACTCGTCGAGTTCTGCGATCGTGCGCGGCGGCCGATTGGGATCGAGGCCGGCTTCGCGGAACATGTCTGTGTTGTAGTGCAGCGCGAGTGTGGCGGGTGTGCTCGGCAATCCCCAGATGAAACCGTGGTGTTCGCATTGCTCGCTGATGACGGGCAAGTAGCGGTCCATGTCGAAGCCGTCGCGTTCGATCAGTCCATCGAGCGGTTCGAGTGCGCCCATATCGGCGTAGGTGTAGAGTCGCCAGGCCCAGAAGCCGGCGACGTCGGGCGGGTTGCCTCCGGAGGTTGCGAGCAGGAGTTTCTGCTCGATCTGGCCGGTGCTGAGGAATTTGACGAAGACCTTGTCTTGCGATGCGTTGTACTTGTCGACGACGGCGCGCATCGCGTCCTTCTCGAAGTCCTCCCACTTTTCCCAGTACTCGACGATGACGCGGCCATCCTCTGTGCGGTCGGGTTTTTCGCGCACGCAGGAGGTCAATCCAGTCATCGCGGCGACGAGCACCAGGCCGGCCAACAGAACGTTGATTCGATTCTTGAGGCGCATGGAATACGTCTTCCGAAAACGGGATGTGCTAACTTGTTCAAACCTTGATCGTGGTCGATTGTTCGGGAGGTGCAATCCCTGGTTCGCGATTCCGCGGCATAGTGCGTTTATCCGCCGGCGCCGGAGAGCGATTCCTTTTCGGATGTCGCATCGGCCAGGCCGTAGGCGCCGGTTCCGTATGCGATGGCATGGGCGACGAAGCCTGCGCAGGTTGCGAAGTGCTCGCCGCTTTCGGGAAGGCCGGTTTCGACGTTGATGCTCTCACAGGCAATGCCGTTGTCCATCGGCGCACGGCGCAGGAGATCCAGTCCCTGTTCGACGCGGACGCCGCTGAGGATGCTGTTGCAGGCGCTGAGGATCCAGGGGTGCGGATCGCCGTCGGTGTGGCGATTACCGAGCTCGCTGAACGGTCCCGGCATGCAGTAGGGGTAGGCCTTGGAATAGAGGTGCTCGACCGTGCGGCGGAAGGTCGCGGCGTCTGCGCTGCACAACCCGTAGTAGGGGAGCAGAAGCAGGCTGCCGGCAGCCTCGTCGTACATCTCGCAGGAGCCCTTCAGGTCGGCGGCCCACTGATAGAGGCCGTTGCGGACAAGGTGGTGATCGATCGCCTTGGCAATGGCGTCGACTTCCGCGCGCGCCCATTCGGCTTCTGCGGGCTGGGTTTCTTCAAGAATCGGAATCAGCATGCGGAGGGTCTGGCGCACGAGTGCGTTGTTGTACGTCAGGACGTCGCGTCCGCCGACGATCAAGTCATCGGTCGGCATCAGTTCCGTGCGGTAGAGGGCTTCGCCGTCGACACGCCAGGACTTGAGTCGGCGAAGGAGTTCGCGAATTCCGGCGGCAATCTGAGGTTCGCGCCAGGCGGGGTCATCGGGATAAAGGGCGCACCACTGGCCGACGGCGAGGAGAGGGGCGACGAGTTCGTCGAGCTCGAAGCCATACTCGAGAATCTGGCCGTTGATCTGGCGACTGTGAATTCCGGCGTGCGGCAACTGCGGGCCGAAGGCGTAGCGAAGCAGTTCGCGGGCGTGCTCTCGGTCGTTTCGCAGAAGGAATGGATACAACCACAACAGCGAGTCGCGATCCCAGTAGGCCGCGGACACGTAGTAGCGATGGCTGCGGGACGTCATGGAAACGACACGGCTGGTATCGAGAGTGCGCGCCATGGCATAGAACCGTGCGAAGTGCGCGTTGCGGTTGGCTTTCGCGGCCAGCCGGTTGTCGCCGGGCACCGGGATGGTGCGTTCAGCCAGCCATTCGACGGTCCGGCGCTGCCATTCCTTGATGGGGACGCGGTGGGTCTCCAGGTCGGCGGCGCGGGCTCCCACGCGAGACAGCCCCAGGCCAACGACGAGGTCCGCACGGCCCTGGCAATCGACCTCGATCGAGAAAGCGGAGAGCGTTTCGACGGGCCCGGTGCCGGCATTGAGGCTGTGCTCGCGGCCATTGGCGTGCAGCCGGTAGTCGGCGCCGCCCGGGGAGCGAAGAGAAATCGTAAAAAGGAGCGTTCCCGCGAAGATTTCGATCACGACGCCTGGGGTGTGAGACCAGTTGAAGTGCTGGATCCGGCAGACCCAATCGGGCAGCTCGTGGCGGACGTTGATCGTCTGGAAGATGCGGCCGATGTTCATGGTGAAGCGCGCCCCGCGGGGGCCTTCGGGGCCGCGATAGACGAAGAAGCGCTGGCGCGGCGGGGCGAAGACGCACCCGGCGCGGCCGCCATCGGTGTGCTCGAAGCACGGGATCCAGTGCTGGAGGAAGTGCCACTTCCAGGCGTCGGGTTCGGTCGCCATGGCGTCGCACGCCAGGAAAGGGGCGCCGTCGCCTTCGACGTCGATCAGCCCGTCGGCCTTCTCGAGGACGATGTTCATGCCTTCGATGGCGCCATCCGACTCACGAACGGTCGGGAGGGCGATGTACTCGTTTCCGGTTGGGTGATAGGTGGTCATGAGATCTCTCGATAGGGTTCAGTTGGGGTTTGCTTACGGTCCGTAGCGGTGGATATCGCCGAAGGAGACGGTGCCGTTGGTCGGGTCGTACTGCACGGGATCGGGGCTGGACTGGAGGCTTTCCTCGAGATCGGGGCCGAGGCTTTGGAGGCGCCACTTGGCGCTTTCTGCGCCCTCGTGACCGGGGAAGGACTGCCAGACCTGTGGCAGGACGGTGGCGGTGTCTTCTTCGCAGAGGTAGTCGAAGGTCCGCAGGGGATTGTCGTTATTGGACAGATCCGGGAAGGGGTCCTTTGGAATGGAGGTCATGTAGGCGACCGGGGTGGTGAGGCGGACCAGTCGTTCGGCGAAGGTCAGGAAGTAGCGCGGGGTGCCGTTTTGGGAGGGCGGGTAGTGGTTGTGGTCGACCGCGTAGGATTCGACCGCCGTAGCGAGCGAGCGCATGTCTGCCTCAGCGCGGCTGACCTTCGAGCGGGTCTGGGCTTCGAGGAAGTTCGGGACGGCGATGGCCGCAAGAATAGCGATGATAGCAACAACGATGAGGAGTTCGATCAGAGTGAAAGCTCTGCGATTCATGGGGCATTCCTCCAGCGGTTTTGTCGAAGCGCTTCAACCCATGGGCGTCGTTTTTGGAGCGTTTCTGCGAGGGCGGGAAGACCGGGCTTTGGTCGGGAGAATGGGATGTTTGCTTGAGGAGCAGCGCTGACGTTAGGTTTCGTGTAAGCGCTTCAACTGGGCGCGTCAAGAGAAAGTCGTTGGGGGCGTGCGGAAAGGTCGCGGGGGAGACCGAGGGGGCGGAAGCGGTTGGATTCGCCAGGCGTGAATATGGGGGTGTCAGGAACGTAGGAGGGGCAGAGATGAGCACACCTGGATGGACGGAGGCGGAGTATGGGTCTTCTGATGCTGGTTTGCGTGGCGATCGTGTACTATCGAGCCGCGGAACATGATGGGAAGTCGGGGGGACTGGCCGTTCTGGCGTGCCTGGGATTGTGGTGGCTGCTGGGTTGGGCGGGGCTCGGGACGCTGCTGACTTGCGTGGCGCTGCTGGTGATTCTCTTCCTGGTGTATCCGACGCTGCAGGTCCTGGGAGAGCTGCTCGTAAAGGGCAAGTGAAGCCGAGCGTTTTCTGTTTGACAGCCGCGGGGTGTGGGGCTACGGGTACTGTTGAAGCGCTTACATAGAGGGCCACCTTCCGGGGCGGCGACTTGCCCCAGCGAGCAGACTCCGATGAACAAGAAGAGATCGACGATCTACGACATTGCCAAAATGGCGGGCGTTTCCATTGGAACGGTCTCACGCGTGATGAACGGCAAGGACCGTGTCCATCCAGACACGCGGGCGCGGATTCTGGCGCTGGCGGAGAAGTACAATTTCCGGCCCAGCGCCGCGGCCCGGGGTCTCGCTCTGAACAAGACCAAGACTCTTATGATGCTCGTCTCGGACGTGGCCAATGTTTATTTTGCGGAGTTGGCGAAGGAGATCAGCAAGGCGTCTCGCCAGGAGGGATACAAGATCTACCTGGGCGATTCGGACGAGACGGTGGAGATCGAAGCGGGGTACTTGCGGGCGCTGCAGGATCGGAGCGTCGATGGACTGCTGATCGCGCCGCTGTCGACGGATGCGAATGTGCCGCTGTACGGTGACCTGGCGCGGCGCCATTTCCCGATGGTGTTCATCGATACGCACATCGAGGGCGTGGCGGCGACTTGTGTGAAGGTGGATAACGAGCGCGGTGCGGACCTGGCGGTGGAGTATCTGCAGTCGAAGGGCCGCGACCGGATTGGCTTCGTCAGCGGCGACATCGATTTCCAGACGAACAAGCTGCGGTTCCAGGGGTTCACGAAGAGCCTGCGAGCGCGGGGGCTGGCGGTGCGGGATGAGTATTTCGTACTGAACCAGCAGTTCCTTGCGACGGAGGGGTTCAGCGGCGTGGATCACTTGCTTTCGCTGAGAGAGCCGCCGAATGCGATCTTCGCTTCGAGCGACTTGACAGCCATGGCGTGCGTTCGGGCCGTGTTGGAGCATGGGCTGCGCGTGCCGGACGATATCGCCGTGGTGGGCTTCGACAATCTGTCGATCAGTGCGCACATGGAGATTCCGCTGACGACCGTTGCGCAGCCGAAGGATCGGATTGGCGGCACGGCCGTGAAGGAATTGCTGGAGATGATCAACAACTCCGATCATCAGTCGTCGGAGGCGAAGCAGATATTGATCGAACCGAGTCTGGTGGTGCGCGAGTCCGCGTAGAGTCCCCGTGTGATTTTCGAATGGTCAGACAGAAACAAGAAGAGCCGAGGACAGGATGTTGTCCCCGGCTCTTCTGATTTCTTGCGAGGTTTCTGTCGTTCTCAGTGGGTCATCCAACCTTCGGCGCCGTGTACGGTGACGACGGGTTCGCAGGGAGAGGCGCCGTTGACAACGACATCGTCGATCTCCCACGGGCCGTCAGATTCGACGGAGGAGTCAGAGCCCCAACGCCAGGCGAGATGGATCGTCTCGTCGGCGTAGGAGCTCAGGTCGACGGCGACCTTGCTCATTGATGCATGCGTTCCGGTCCATGCGGACATGCCGCCGATCGGGCTGCCATATTCGGACGGGATCGTGGCGTCGTAGCCGCCGCTCGTGATTTCGGATGTGAGCTGGCTCCAACTTGTCCCGCCATTCGTGGAGATCTCGAGAACGCCGCCGTCAAAGCCCTCTTCGAAGTAGTAGCGATGGTAGAATTCGAGCTGTGTTGCACTGGTAAACGGTCCGGCGACGAGACGAACATCTTCGATTTCAGGTTGCGGGGGATCGAAGCTGACGACGTGTGTGCCGCTGACGGCGGCGGTGCTTGTGCGAATCGCCCAACGATTCGTGCCTTGCTGCGCACTGGTCGTCCAGGCGTCGAACGTGCCTTCGAAGTCATCTGAGAAGATGCCGGAGCTTGGGTGTTTGAGAGCAAGCGACTCGACGTTCGAACCGCCGGTGTAGGTGAGGTTCAGGGAGAAGTCGATTTGGTCGCCGCAGGGGCGGTCGGCGCTGACGAAGAATTCGAATGGTATAGAGCCATTGGCGGTCGCGCCGTTTGCGAGATCGGGATAGGTGGCGGTGTTTGTTTGCACAGTGATGTTTGGATCGGTCGTGGAGAGAACGGCGGTGATATTCTGGGCGGTGGCCTCGGTGCTGAGCAGTTGGATGTTCATGAAGATTTGTTCGCCGGGTTCGATGACGCCGTTGTTGTTTCCTGCGCCGTCGCTGAAAGCCCAATCGTTAATGACAGGGAGCGGAAGAACATCGCAGTTCGGTCCGGTCGGGATGGTGTAGGTAAGAGTGGCGGTTTCCGAGGCTGAAACGATTGCAAGTTGGAGCTTGATGTCGTTGCCGCAGGGGACGGTGCTGTCGACGGAAATGGCGTAGGCCGTGGTGTTTGTGCCATTTGCGCCGGATGCCAGATCGGGGAACTGGGAACTGGCCTGGTCGACCGTGACCCCAGAAGTCTGCGATGACAGTGTTCCGGAAATCCCCGTGATGGCGGAGGTGCCGGTGTTCTTGATCGACATGGTCAGGAGGATTCCGCTTTCGCCGCGTTCGATGATGCCATCGCCATCGCCGGCGGAGTCGTCGACGACGGGATCGCCGTTCTTGGCGAATGCTCCGGTCCCGAGGCCATCAATGGCCGTCGCGCCGGTGTTTCCGGGATCGAGCCAGTCCTTCAGACGGCTGGTGGAAGAACCGCCGCCTTCCCAAGACTTGTAAAGGCGTCCATACCAGTCGGAACTGTCATTTCCGCAGGCCGCATATCCGCCGGTGAGGACGGCGACGATGCGGTGGTCGGGATTGAAGAGGGGAGATCCGGAGGAGCCGCCTTCGGTGGTGCCAAGATCCCAATCGGTAATGCGAATGTGCGTGCTGTTGGCGTTGACCGTAGTATCGAGATAGTCGGTGATGGTCGTTTGATCGTTTTCGAAGCTGATGCGCTTCTCTTCAACGCTCGGGTGGTGAATGCCGACGACGGAGGGGGGGGCGACGTCGGTGACATCCCAGCCGGAGCGGAAGATGTCGTAGGCTTCCGGGATGGGATCATCGAGTTCGAAGAGGCAGAAGTCGGAGGATTCGTAGGAGGCGCGGTAGATGGCGCCGGTGTTGTATTGCGAGCGGGAGCCGTCGCCGTTGCTGCCGCTGGCCGCGCTGCCGACGGGGCGACAGGTGGAGTTCTCGTAGTTCCAATACACCACGATCGAGGGGGCGTTGCTGGAATTGATGCCGCAGTGATTTGCCGTCAGGAAGTAGGGAGTGAAATCGTTGGCGGTGTTGTTGACGGCTGCGCCGGAGCAGGTATCGATGCCCTGGATGGTGTAGGCGCCGACGGAGCTGATCTGGTCGCGCCAGCCGTCGCCTTCGGGGCAGATGACGTCGACGTTACAGGATCCGGAGCGAAGCCCAAGTGCATCGGCCGGCGTGCGGAAGCCGTGACTGACTTGGGCGACTTCGAGTTGGAGAGCCTTCTCGGCCTTTGCAGGGAGGTTGACTTCGATGACGAGTTCTTCGCCGTCGACGATCGGGGTCCAGAGCTGCCTGTGCTTCTCGTTATCGGCGGCGGTGAAGGGGCCGTAGATTTCTTTGCCGTCGGGCGAGTAGATGTAGAGCTCGCCGCCTGCGGGCATGAAGTACGGGATGAATCCAATGTTCAGGTTTTGTGCGTCGGTGGAAAAGATGCGGGCACGCCAGAGACGCGACCCATCGCCGAGCGTTTCCCAGGTTCCGTCGGACTTGGCGTCGATCGCTGTGCCGATGGGTTCGGCAAAACGAAACGGCCCCATGCCGGTGTCAGGGGCCGCTTTGAGCAATGCGGCGTTGTTCTGTGTTGGCATGACGAAGGTCTCGACGGTGTCGAGGGGCGCTGCGCCTTTGATTTGCGAAGGCAGAGATGCTGCCGATGCCGAGGATGCCAGTATAAGAATGACGGCGAGGAATCGTAGTACGTTCTTCATTTCCCACTCCCGATAGTGAATAGCCAGCCTGCAATAGGACACAGTCTTCGTGTGTCGGACGGCGGTCAATAACGAAGATGGACGACGGGAAATGTTCTTGTCGGGCCAAGAAGGTAACGATAGCACTCTGTGGAAAGACCGATTCAAATTGGACCGATAACAGTTGACGCGCACAAATGGTAACGATAACTCTCGGGGCAACATTTTGTGAGAGATTCCCATGACGCTATTTCGACTTGTTTCATCCGCTTTCCTGGCGTTGGCGCTCGCAGCCTCGGCCCAGGCAGAATCCATCAATGTGAATTTCACAGGAAACGGAGGAGCGACGGTTTCGGGAACAGCGGGGGTAATCCCGGCGGCGAATTGGAACAACGTGGGCGGCACGACCGGGACGCAGTCGGGGTTGCTGGATAGCGCTGGCGCGACGACCGGCGCCGCTGTGGATTGGCAGGCTCAAGCATCGTGGTTCAGTGGCCACGGCGATCCATCGGAGAATGGGAAGCTGCTCGACGGGTATTTGGCAGTGCAGACGGATGCCTACGATTACGATGTGACCGTGACGGGTATTCCTTATTCTTCTTATGATGTGTACGCGTACTTCGGGAATAACTCGGCGGGTGCGGACGGTGTTGTTCGCATCAATGGGAGCGGGACGCAGTTCTTCTATCAGACGGTGGGCGCTTCGTTTCCCGGGTTTGTGGAAGTGACGGAACGCACGAGCGATTCGCCGCAGACGGGGAACTTTGTGCTGTTCGAAAATGTTGTGGGAGCGACGCTGACGATTCAGCAGGCGAACTACAACCTCGGACAGGACAGTGGCTTGATGGGTTTCCAGGTTGTCGATTCGGGCGCACCGGATCCGACGCTGACAGTGGACGCGTCCAGCTTTCTCACCAACGAAACATTGAATGTGCATTTCGCGTACGGGCCGGGCGGTGCGGACAATAACGTGGTGGCGGTTCCGCACGGCAGTGCGGCTTCGGCGACGCCGAACTTCCGTTACTACGTTGGGGGCGGGACATCGCCTTCAACGGGCGAGGTGTCGGGGACGTTGCCGTTGGCGAATGCCGGCGGATTGGGGCTTGGGTGGTATGATCTGTATTTTCTGAGCGATGCTGCGGGGTCTTCGATTCTGGCGGGGCCGGTGACGATCTTCGTGTCACCGCCAGACCCCGTCGTTGTGTCTGTGGGTCCGGCGGGTTCGTATGCGAGCACGGTGCCGAGCCATGAAGGAAGCGGGCCGATGGAGATGCTGTACGAGCGCGAGATCTACGTGACGCCCGATCGGCTGGGGGATCCGATTCCGACGAACGATTGGTGGACCGATCTGATTGGTTCCCAGTACGCCGGCCAGATGTGGGCGTATCCCCTCGTCGTGTCTGCCGACGCGGGCGGGGTGAATGTCTATTCGCCGCGCACATGGGACGGCGGCGGCGCGTGGATGAACGTCGACAGCCCGATCCAGATCCATGGCGAGGTGGTCCCGGATCCGGATCCCTCGTTTGTACTCATCGCAGACTTCGAGGATGCAACGTATCCCATAGATTGGACGACGACCGGAACGGCTTTTGGAAGCGGCCCGGCAACAGGAGCGTTGGCGGGGCAATCGGCGGTCAGCGGTTGGACAGGGAACGGTTTCGTGAACAGCTTCAACGGCGGCGATGTGTCTATGGGCGCGTTGATTTCGCCGGATTTCACGATTCAGAGCGATTACATTCACTTCCAGATCGGCGGCGGGAATCATCCGGACTTGGCGGCCGTGCAATTGGTCGTTGGCGGTTCGGTAGTGCGTTCGAGTACCGGTGCGGATTCAGAGAACCTGACGTGGGATTATTGGGACGTGTCTGCGCTGGCGGGTCAGACGGCTCATATCGAGATCATCGATTTTGTCAGTGGCGGTTGGGGGCACATCCTGGCCGATACGATTTTCCAGAGCGACGATCTGAATGCGCCGACATCGACGGGGACGACTTTCACGGCGGCGGATGCGCGAGCGGCGGATTGGGGCGACTGGACGGTGACGGCGCGTGTAGCGCAGACGGAGACGAAGTACATCGATGTGACGTTCGGTCACGGGCTGCCATACACATGGCTGGAGTTTGAAGACGTCGATCCGATTCTCGTGGTGGACAACGCGACGACGTTCTTCGACCTCGGTGGCTCGACGGTTTCGATGCCCACGACGACGGATTACGTCGGGATCGATTTCAATGGTAAGCCGTGGGGCTTGTTCCTGCCGGACAATACGATGATCGATTATAGCGGGACGGAGATAACGCTGACATTCGCCGGTGCAGAAACGTGGGCGGTGCTGGCGGCGTTGCCCGTGGCAGCGGACCTCGCGGCCTTCTATGCAACGGCATTTGCGAAGCCGGTCGATAGCGTCTACTCGTGGACGTACGATCCGACGCAGGGAACGGTGACGACGAATTGGGAGTTAATGACGTCGCCGCTGAAGGGTTCTGGGACGGACCTGATCCAGGGCTGGATTCCGCATCACTATCGCGTGACGACGCGGGACTTCGCCTTCAACGGGCTGGAGTACGATACGCCGCGCGGACGAATGCAGTGCGCGACGGGTCGGCAGTTCGAGATCGTTTACCCGTTCAATGGCATTCTGCCACACATTCCGCAGCCACAAATCAGTGGCCTGGCGAACGACTACCTTGCGTCGCGAATGAACAACTATATCAGCGACTATGCGGGCGTGACAAACTACGGTGCGGAGACGTATTTTGGGGGGAAGGACATGCTGCGGTTTGCGCGTTATCTGTCGATGGCGCACTCGACAGGGCACGCGGCCGAGTCGACGTTGGAGGCCACTCTGCGAGGTGCGCTGGAGGATTGGCTGACTTACACTCCTGGCGAAACCGAGCACTACTACGCGTATTACCCGAATTGGAAAGCGCTGGTCGGGTTCAACGAGAGCTTCGGTTCTTCGGCCTTCACGGATCATCATTTCCACTATGGATACCTGACGCATTCGGCGGCGATTCTCGGGCTGTTGGATCCATCGTTCCTGACGGACTACGGCGAGATGGCGTCCCTTGTGGCGAAGGAGTATGCGAATTGGGATCGAGCGGATACGCGTTTCCCGTTCCTGCGTACGTACGATATCTGGGCGGGGCATTCATACGCGGGCGGATTGTCCGGGCCGACGGGGAACAATCAGGAGTCGAGTTCCGAAGCGATCAACTCGTGGGTGGGTGTTTTCCTGCTTGGCGAAGCGATGGGCGATGCGGATATGGCGGCTGCCGGGGCGATGGGATTCGCGATCGAGAGCCGCGCTGTGCAGGAGTATTGGCTCGACATGTACGGGACGAACTGGCCGGCGGCTTACGACAAGTCGGTGGTGGGGATTCTCTTCGATGGCGGAAACGCGTTCGCGACGTACTTCAGCGGCGATCCTGCTTGGATTCACGGCATCCAGTGGATTCCGAGCTCGCCGACGTTCCTGGCGTACCTGGTGGAAGATCCGACATACGCAGCGCAGCACTACACGGACATGATGGCGGAGCGTGTGGACTTTGGTGAGTCGGCGACGATTGCCGGCATGGGTTCGAGCTTGGGGAACCTGGTGCTTGGTTACCTGCTGATGTTCGATGCGGACCAAGCCGCGGCGGAGTTGGATAGCTTGTATGCCGCGAACGATCCGGTGGCGACGGATGTGTTCACCGGTGGGCGTTCGTACTACTACACGCACTCTATGCGCACATTGGGTGCGTATCAGTTCGACTATCACATGAGTCTGCCGATGGGCGCGGTGTTCCACAACGATACGACGGCCACAACGACGTACTTGGCGTGGAATCCGACTGGGACAACCCAACAGGTTGAGGTCTTCCAAAGTGGGTCCAGTGTGGGGTGCTTCACCGCCGGTCCGGGGGAACTGACCGCGGTGACATCGCTCGATCCGACCTGCACAGGCGCCCAGGTGGGAGAGTGGCGGGTGCTGAACGACTAGGCACCCGCCACGCTTATCTTTCTTTTACAGTCTTACACGACAGCGCACCTTTGGGTGCAATGATGACAGATTTTCGCGTGCCGATGCCATAGGTTCGGGCGAAAACGCTTTGCGCCGTGGGTCCGGGGCGGCAGGGTACCGGGTATCGGCATCCTGTGCCGGCAGTCCTTGCAATGAGGCAGGTACCTATGAAGTTCCGCGCAATCACCACACTGATTCTGGGAGTTCTGGCGATGGCAGCTGGTACGGGTTGGGCACAAGACGTTCCGAAACCGAACTGGATCGAGCCGGGGAAGATCGTGATCGGGAATGCACGATTCACGGCGATCACTCCGGAGTGCGTTCGGATGGAGTACGCGCCGGATGGTGGGTTCATCGATGCGCCTTCGCTGTTCGCGGTGAATCGCAATGCCATCTACAAGAACATGCAGAAGGAATCCGTGAGTCCGGATGGCGAGGTGGTGCTGGCGCTTGGGAAGATGCGGATCTTCTATCGCCCGGCAGGGGAGGGGTTCACGGCGGAGAACCTGCGCATCGAGATGAAGCGCGGCGACGATGTTGTTGTGTGGAAGCCGGGCGATAAGCAGCGGCTGAACCTGGGTGGGACGATTCATACGCTCGACCAGGTGAAGGGGCCGGTTGATCTGGGCGAAGGCCTGTTGTCGCGCGATGGATGGTACCTGATCGACGATTCGAGGACGCAGCTCTTCACGAAGACGTGGGTGGAGTCGCGCCCGAAAGACGCGGGCACGGACTGGTATTTCTTCGGATACGGCGAAGACTACAAGGGGGCGTTCGAGGCCTTTACGGCGATCGGGGGCCGTGTGCCGATGCCGCGCAAGTATGTGCTGGGGAGCTGGTATTCGCGCTGGTGGGAATACAGCAGCGACGATTACAAGCAGATCGTCCGTGAGTACGATAAGCATGATTTCCCGCTCGATATCATGGTGATGGATATGGAGTGGCACAAGGACGGGTGGACGGGCTGGTCGTGGAACCGTGAGCTGATTCCGGATCCGGCAGGTCTGCTGAATTGGTTCCACGACGAGGGGCTGGCGGTGACGTTGAATGTTCATCCGCACGATGGCGTGAAGCCGCATGAGGATATGTACGAGGACTTCATGCGCGACATGGGGGCGGACCCGGAGACCGATGAGCCGATCCCGTTCGATGCCTCGAATGAGAAGTACATGCGGACGCTGTTCAAACACACGCACGATCCGCACGAGAAGATCGGCGTAGATTTCTGGTGGTTGGATTGGCAGCAGGACGAGTACACGCGCGGAATGCCGGATCTGCTGAATTTGACGTGGCTGAATCTGATTTACTTCCAGCAGTCGAAGAAGGACGGCGAGCGCGGTTTGCAGTTCAGCCGTTGGGGCACGTGGGGCGATCATCGGCATCCAATTCACTTCAGCGGCGATGCGGACACGGGATTCCTGATGCTGGGGTTCGAGGTTCCGTTTACGTCGACGGCGGGGAACGTGGGGTGTTTCTTCTGGTCGCACGACATCGGCGGGCACTTCGGCGAGCGTAACGAGGAGCCGTACACGCGCTGGGTGCAGTTTGCGGCGACGTCCGCGGCGATGCGGTTGCATTCGGGAATTATTGAGTACTTGGATCGGCGTCCTTGGAAGTGGGAACCGCAATCGACGGAATCGATGCGGCGCGCGTTCCATCTGCGTTCGGAGCTGATGCCGTACATCTATAGCAGCGTCTGGGAGTGCTATAAGGAGTCGTTGCCGCTGACGCGGCCCATGTACATCGAGTATCCGGACCTGGAGATCGCATACCGCAGCCCTCAGGAGTTCCTGCTGGGCGATGCGTTGCTGGCGGCGCCGATTGCATCGTACGGTTCGGGGCCGGGCAAGGTCGCAAGCCAGTTGGTGTGGTTCCCGAAAGGCACGTGGTACAACGTTTTCACGAACGAGAAATTCGACGGGAATTCGCAGCGCCTGGTGTGCGCGGATATCGACGAGTTTCCGCTGTATGCGCGCGGGGGCGTGCCGATTCCGATGCAGCCGTACACCCCGCGGATGGCGACGACTCCGTTAGACGAGTTGGTCGTGCGCGCGTGGCCGGGTGAGAAGGGCACGTTTATTCTGTACGAGGACGACGGCGTATCGCAGGGCTACGAGAAGGGCGAGTATGCGCTGACGGAGCTTTCGTACGCACGGACCGGCAAGTCGACAACCGTGACGATCGCGCCGGCGGCAGGGAGTTTCAAGGATCAGCCGGAGAAGCGTTCGTATCGCATCGAGTTGCCCGGTCTGCAGAAGCCGACCAAAGTGATGGTGGGCGATACGGCGGTGAAGGCGGATTACAATGCGACTTCCGGTACCGTGGTGGTTTCTGTGCCGGAGCATCCGATTCGGGAGCGTGTCGTGGTTTCGGTCGAGGCGGACTTGCTGGATCCGGCCGTTTATGCGAAGCGGGCATTGGATCGGCGCGTGGAAGGTGTGCTGGGCAAGCCCGGCGATTTGAAGACGGCGCTGTTGGAAACGAAAGACCCGCAGCTTGTGCGCGGGTTGATGGCGCTGGCGGGCGTCGGCATTGTGGAGAATCCGACGGCGTATCCGAAGCCGGAAGTGATCGAGCGACTCGTGAAGAACGACGACGCCTTGATTGATGCGGAGAAGTTCGTGGTCTCCTACGAGACGCACATCGCCGGCACCGACGATGTCGTGCAGGAGAAGCGCCGCACGGTTCGGCCGATCGGCGCGGTGACGGAGTTCAATCCGCCGTCGCTGGATGCGATGCAGCCGCCGCTATTCAAGAAGACAGTGGATTCGCGGATGCTGAAATGTGAATTCGAGGGCAAGGAAATCGCCGGAGCACTGACGCTCGGCAGCCGCGAGAGTCTGATTCGCGAGTGGCATTACCTGGCGCCGCTGCCGTACGACGAGGACAAGGCGCTGGAGGATCAGGTTTATCCTCCGGAGGAGAAGCCGTTCCTGACAGATCCGACGGCGACGCACGAGGAGTACTCGATCGAGTGGAAGCCGATCGTTGCGAACGATCGCGGCATGGTGGAACTGCACGTGGCGATGCCGAAGGTCGAGGACAAGATCGCCTATGCGTACACGACGATCGAGATGGATGAGGCGTCGACGGGTGTGCTCGGGTTCCGCAGCGACGATGGGATCGAGGCGTGGCTGAACGGCGAGCGGATTCACTATCACGACGTCCATCGCGGCGCGGGTCACGAGTGGGAACTGGTGCCGGTGACGCTGAAGGAAGGCGCGAATGTGCTGCTGCTGAAGATCAGCCAGGGGAATGGGAATTGGGAGTTCAGTGTGCTGACGAAGGGAAGTGAAGAGAGAGTGGCTAGTGATTAGTGGCTAGTGGTGAGTGGCGAGTGATTAGTGGCGATCCGCCTTCGCCAAGGCTTCGGCGGACTTGCGGTGGCCAGTTGGTGTGTTGGGCGCAGGACGAGGTTTGTGGGAACGCTCTTGGACAAGGATGTCCAAGTCACCTCGAGGGAGAGAAAGAAGTGGCGAGTGGCGAGTGGCTAGTGGCGAGTAGGGAGAGGGCCTGTCGTCGCGCTATCTTTTGGTCCCGTTTGTCCTCTTGAGTCCTAGACAACGCCGCCGCCGGGGGAGTCTTCGTCTCGGATGAGGAGGAGGATGGCGGACTGGGAGACGACGAGGAAGTCTTCATCCTGGTAGCGGACTTCGACGGCTTCTTTGCGGAGGAAGAGGGCGTAGTCGCCGACTTCAGCCTGGACGGGGATGTAGCGAACGGGTGAGTCGCGGCGTTCCTGCCAGGGCTCTGAGGATTCGCTGGAGAAGTTGGGCATGGCGATGCCGGGACCAGTTTCAACGATGCGGCCGGACTGGACGGGCTCTTTGTCGATGACGCTCTGGGGCAGGTAGAGACCGACCTTGGTGCGTTCGGTGCCGGTGTCGGGTTTGATGAGCAGGCGGTCGCCAACCATCAGGATGTGTTTGTTTCCGATTTGCATGATCCCCGCAGATTCCATTCAAGCTGGCAGGATGTAGCCCTGAGGGCGCGGGTGCCGTCAAGAGGGACGCGCGTGGATGCCGTGCGGGATAGACGCGCAAGCGCTTGAATAGAGATGCTCAATAGAGCGTGAATGCGGTTGACAATTGCAATCAAAGCGCTTACGCAGACAATCGGACAGTGGTGCGGATGATGGGAGAATTGCGGTGGCGCAGACAACTTTGAGACGGCTTCGATCGGCAATCGTGGGACTGGCGCTTGTGGCGCTTGCACCGGTGGCCATGGCGCGGACAGCGACGGTGTATTTGCGCTACGACAATTCGGATTCGAAGGCGCCGTATCCCCAGATGTTTGCGGCGGGTTCGTGGGACGAATCGGGGGCGTTCGACGATACCTGGAGCGGGTTCGAGCGGTTTGCGCTGTCCGACGATGGGCTGCACGGCGACGAGGCGGCAGGGGATGGAATCTGGGGCGGCGTGGCCGAGGTGCAGGCCGGAACAGGCGCGACGTTCATGTTTGCAGCGGACTGCGACCAGTGCGGCGATAACGGGTGGATCGGGATCGGCCAGACGTTCGAGGTTCCGGACGATGTGGCGGCGATGGCCGTGGATTTCCACCTCGGCATTCTGTGGATGCGGACGATGGGGTCGGTGGGCTGGATGATGGTGGGGTCGCCGTCGAAGGATGCGGTGCGCGGTGAATACGATCGGCCATTGCATCCTGTTTGCATTCCCTGCGCGGGAACGCACCCGACGGGGTTGGCGATCGCGCGCCTGATTCCGTGGCAGACGAAGGTGTCGCAATCGGAAACGGGGCGCATGCAGGTGGAGTTGAACAGCGCGGCTCGAATCAATCCCGGCGACGAGGTTCGGCTGGAGTTGTACTCGGTGGAGGGTGCGCTGCAGCGGCAGTATCAGAAGACGGCGGCGGCGCTGGTGACATTCGACATCGAGCCCTGTCTGCTGGAAGGCGGGTATCACTGCATCGCGACGATTGTGAACGGCGACAACGAGTACGATCGCGCGGATCGGGTGTACTCGGTCGTGAACGACATGTGGAACGATGTGCGGTATGGGTTCTACACGAACTTCGGCAGCGTCGGCGGAGACTATGTAAAGAAGACGGATATTCTCGTCGATTTGTATATTAACGCGATCGAGTACTACGACTACTTCCCGGCGCACGGAGTCTATGCGCCGACCGAGTTGATCTATAACGCGGAACCGTTCGGGGGGACGATCTATCTGCAGGACGTACTCAATAAGATGTCGGAGGCGAGGGAGAAGAACATTCTCAACATCGCGTACATCGCGGCCTACGCCGGTGCGCCGGATCTGGTGAATTCGATTTCAAATTCCCATCTAACGAACTCGGCGGGGAACTGGCTGGCGTTCTACGGCGGCGAGGTTGGGATCGATTTCGAGTTGGACGGTCTTTGGTACTACCTGACGGCGTTTGCGCCGGATACTCCGTGGCGGACGTATTTGTGGGAGGAGTTGACGAGGACGCTGCAGGACAACGAAGGCGACTATGTTGCTTTCGATGGGTTTGAAATCGATACGTATGGATACACCGGAGATTACTATTCGGCGGGGAGTGCGTATAATGGGACGCCGATGAATACGATGCTGCCGCAGTTCGCGGCGGACGTGCGGGACCTGGTTCATTCGGTTAAGTCGTACGGCATGACGACGATGAATAACCTGGCGGAGCAGAATATCCTGCAGATGTTTGACAAGGTGGATTTTCTGTTTGTCGAAAACTGGAAATGGCACAAACCGAACTACCACCAGGTTGTCGAAATGGTGTACTACAACAGTAAGGAAAGCCGGCAACGGTTTGTTTCGAAGTCCTATCCCGCAGATACCGAAATGAATGTTACGGCGTGGCCCGCGGAGAACTTGCGCTATCTGATGGGCTCGCACCTGGCGGGAGGTGGAAGTTTCATGGTTGCCGGCGAGCCGCGGGAGTCGACCGGTCAGATCGGCGGGCTGAATTCTCTCTACTATCCGGACAACCAGCCGCAGAGCGAAGAGAATTACAGCATCATTCGGAATTACAATAAACACGACGCGGCACTGTATCGATACACGCATGGGAAGAACGTCGCGCGGCCGGGGAACGACCTGGCAATTCCGGATTGCATGATCTATAAGACTCGGCCGGAGGACAGCAATTCGTACGTGTGGAACATCCTGCACAATAAGGACAATTGGCTGTGGGCGGTGCAGAATAGCGATCCGGGCGTGATCGAGATTTATGAAATCACTTACGCGATGCCGGCGGGAGAGGCTCCCGAGGCGGTCTATTGGGGGACGCCGGATAACGACTGGATGGTGTATCCGGTGGCGCTTGATTGGGAGTTTGAAAATGGGAATCTGCGGTTTGCGATTCCGGAGTTGCATTACTACGGGACGCTGATTGTGAAGTTCAGCCGACTGTAAATCGAAAGAATCCGGCTCGGGGAGGACGGCCCTTTGGGGAACCCCGAGCCGGATCTCCAGCGTCCGGCATCGATTGGGGAAAACGGGAACCTCCCCCAGAGATGCCGGACTCTTTTATGCAGCGGCCTCAAATTCGTTTGTGAACCAGCGGCGGCGCAGCCAGAAGGATACGCTGACGAGCATGATCAGAACGGGGACCTCGACAAGCGGGCCGATGACGGCGGCGAAGGCGGCTCCTGACCCAATTCCAAAGACGGCGATGGCCACGGCAATCGCCAATTCAAAGTTGTTGCTGGCGGCGGTGAAGGAGAGCGTCGCGCTGCGCGAGTAATCGGCGCCCATCTTCCAGCCGAGGAAAAAGCTGACCAGAAACATGACGACGAAGTAGATCAAAAGCGGAATGGCAATTCGCAAGACGTCGATTGGCAATTCCACGATCTGGTTTCCCTTCAGGCTGAACATAACAACGATCGTGAAGAGAAGCGCGATGAGCGTGAGCGGGCTGATAAGGGGGATGAATTTGTGTTCGTACCAATCGCGGCCTTTTGCCTTGAGCATCAGGAATCGTGCGGCGATGCCGGCGAAGAATGGAATGCCGAGGTAGATCAGTACGCTGGTCGCGATCTGGGCGATTGTAATTTCAACGACCGCGCCTTCGAGGCCGAACTGCGGCAGAAGCCACGTGATGAAGAACCACGCGTAGAGGCTGTAGAAGAGGACCTGGAAGACGCTGTTGAATGCAACCAGCCCGGCGCAGTATTCGGTGTTTCCTTTCGCGAGGTCGTTCCAGACGATGACCATCGCGATGCAACGGGCCAGTCCGATCATGATCAGTCCGACCATGTACTCCGGATAGCCGCGCAGGAAGATGACGGCGAGGGCGAACATCAGGATCGGCCCGATGACCCAATTCTGCAGAAGAGAAAGCCCGAGTATTTTCCAATCGCGAAAGACTTCACCGAGTTCTTCGTAACGCACCTTCGCCAGCGGCGGGTACATCATCAGGATCAGGCCGATTGCGATCGGGATGTTCGTTGTTCCGACGCTGACGGAATCGAGAAGTTTCTCGATCCGTGGGACGAAGTGCCCAAGCGCGACGCCCGCGGCCATCGCAATGAAGATCCACAACGTGAGGAATCGATCGAGGAAGGCAAGCCGCCCCCGGGCGTTCGTCGGCGAACACCCGGCGGCGCACGAGGAACCGTCTTCGATAGGACTCATTTTCAGCAATCTCCGCCACAGCAGCAAGGCTTGGGTTTCACGGCGCTGATGTTCATGCTCGCGATATAGTCGGCGAGGGTTTCGCCTTCGGCAATGAGGGAGTTCACGCGCGATGCGATGTGGTCTTTGGTTTCTTCCATTGCCTGGATGTAGCCGGGCTTCTCTTCGAGTTGTAAATCGACGAGTCCGGCTTCGGAAATGACGGCTTTGAGTTCGTCGACTAGGAGCGCGCCCGCGACGCAACCGACGAGTGCCTGCGCGTCGTTTCGGATGGCCTCGGGGAGCGGCTTCTTCAGCACGATGTCGCTAACAGCGATGCGACCGCCGGGACGGAGGACACGCGCGATTTCGCGATACACGCTGTGTTTGTCGGGCGAGAGGTTGATCACGCAATTGCTGATGACGACGTCGGCCGTGTTGTCGGGAAGGGGAAGGGCTTCGATTTCGCCGAGACGGAATTCGACATTATTCAGGCCGGAGCGTTCGCGATACTTGGCGACGTTCGCGCGGGCCTTGGAGAGCATCTCGGGCGTCATGTCGATGCCGATGGCGCGGCCGGCTGCGCCGACTTTGCGACCGGCAATGAAGATGTCGAATCCGCCACCAGAGCCGAGGTCGACGACGACTTCGCCTTCGCTCAGGCTGGCGAGCGCGACGGGATTGCCACAGGACAGACCCATGTTGGCGCCTTCGGGCAGGTTCGCGAGTTCTTCCTGGCTGTAGCCGACCGTGGCGGCGAGCTGCTCGGCCGTGTCGACCTGGCCGCCGCAGCAGGTGGGGCCGCAGCAACTGTCGGAGTCTGCGGTGGCGACTTTCGCGTAGCCGGCGCGAACGGTGTTTCGGATTTCTTCCTGGCGAGCCAGGTCATCGTGGTTGGTCATGTTGGCGTTCCTTTCAATTCAAGCAGTTCGCTCGGGAGTGTTTCGATGAATGTCCGTATTTGATCGCGCACGGTGCGATAGCATTCGAGCGCGGCGTCTTCGGTTTCAGCGGCGGCGGCGAGTTTCGGCGGATCGTCGAAGCCGCGGTGCACGACGCGGGTGCGTCCCGGGAATCGGGGGCAGTTTTCGTCGGCGTGTCCGCAAACGGTGACGACGACGTCGAACTCGACGCCGCGATCAAGGAGGGACTGGAGCGTCTTCGATTCCTGGCCGGTGATGTCGATGCCCGCCTCGGCCATGACGCGGATCGCGCTGGGGTTCTGGCCGTGGGCGACGATGCCGGCGCTGAAGGGCTCGACGGTGTCGCCGATCAGATGGCGCGCCCAGCCTTCGGCCATTTGGCTTCGGCAGGAGTTTCCGGTGCACAGGAACAGCACCTTTGGCCTTGAGCTTGTCGTGCGCATAATTCCTCCGGTGAGAGGGCGAGGATTTGGGCCAGCGCCTGGCTGTCCTGGTCGATTTCGGGCTGGTCGGCCATGGCGGCCAGGGCCCATTCGAGCGCGCCGCGGGCGGCGGCGTCGGTGGCGGCGATGCGATAGTACGCCCAGCGGCCGTCCTTGCGGACGTCGACCAGACCGGCGGCGGCAAGCTGGGAGAGGTGCTTGGAAGTGGTGGACGGGGCGAGCTGGAGGAGCTCGTAAAGCTGGCAGACGCAGAGTTCGCCGCGCTCGGCCAGGGCATGGACGATGCGGAGGCGATTGCGGTCGGCGAGTGCTTTCGTGATGGCGAGGACTTGTCGCATGGCTTGCCTTTCGTTGTTTCGCCAAATAGCGAAATGGAAGGTGGGGGGGAATGCAAGGGGAAAATGGGGGGGGCGAACTCGTACTCAGCGGAGCGGCACTCGATCTCGTACTCGGCTTTGCGGGTGTTCGAGTACGAGAGCGAGTACGAGTACGTGTACGACGTGAAGCCGGCGGTCCCCGGTGTTGGAGTGCTCTTGAGGTGGCTTGAGCATCCTTGCTCAAGCGCCAGGGGTGGTGGTGGGTGCGCGGTGGTTGCGGGCGCCCCATCCGGGACGTGGGGGAGAAGGGGATCGGTGGGTCGCGCCGATAGCGCTCGGCAACGGGGCGCGGGAACCCAGGGCTTGCGCCCTGGGCTGGTATAGGGCGGGGCGTTGCCCCTTTGCGGGGGGAGTGAAGTGTTGGTGGGGTGGCGGGCTGCGCGGGGGCTTGGCCAGGGATGGCCAAGTCACCTCGAGGTGCTGGCGTTCCCGTACTCGGCTTTGGGGAGAGATCGAGTGTGAGTGCGAGTGCGAGTGCGAGTACGAGTACGAGGTGAAGCTGGGGCGGCGGGTGTGATGCCGGCCGGAAGCCGGCGGTCCCATCCGCCTTCGCTCTGCGAGCTTCGGCGGACAAGGGAGCGCGGGTGGCCCGGATTTTGAGTGCCACGCAGACAACTGGTGCCTTGAGGAGGCTCTGCGCGTGATTTGGATTGTTCTGCTGATGATTGCGACGACGGCGATGCTGGCGGGGTTGGCGATGGTGGCGCTGAAGATTGGGCGGGATTCGGATGAGGAGTACGGGGCGTTGACGAAGAATCAGTTGCGCGCGCTGGCGTATGTGGTGGCGTTCTTCATCTGCCTGATCGCGGTGTATGTGGAATGGAAGGTTGTGATCGTGGAGCCGGAGGCCGAACGGGCCGAGCAGGCTCGGCAGGTGGAGATGACGGAGTAGGCGAGCAGCGACCGGCGATGAGAATCGCCGGTTTTTTCGTTCCCGGTTGCCCGCGGCGAGTTTCTGGTGTGATATCTGGGTTGGCTTTTGGATTTGTGAGAAGGGAGCGCCGTGGTGGGGAAATTCCCGAAGATCATCATGCTCATAGGTTGTCTGGCAGCGCTTTGTGTGGCATGCCATGTGAGTCCTCTTCTTCCTCCATGGAAGAAGAAGGTCACAGAGAAGGACATCGTGGGTGTCTGGAAACTCTCCGGCGAGAAGGAAAGAACAGGCTGCGACATTGATTTTATCGCGTATGCTCCGGTCGGTGCTGTCGTTTGGGCTGGGAAGTTGGAGGATATGCCCGATGAGTTTCCAGCGACATGGGAGTTTAGCTTTGCAGAGGTGGGATCCGCGAACTACACGGCAATCATGCTGCACCAGCCACCCCCGAGGCATGTCGGCTGGCCAATCCTCGATATGTACTGCGTCGATCGGTCGGGTAAACTGACGCTGCAATCTGCCGATCCGGATTCACTGATTCTGTTCACCAGGGTCAGAAGATCGGCTCCCATGGTTATGAAGAAACTCGAGCGGGAAGAGTAGAGGTCTCGATATGTCGGGCGATTGGCTGGGACTTGGGGTTTGTATGAAGAAGAAGATTCTGGTCATCGCATTGTTGGCCGCTGCTATTGCAATGTGCATGGTCGCCATGTTGTTCGTGGCAAGACGCGTGCATAAGAAGGGCGGGCTGAGCAGCCTCCTGGACCCTCTGGATGTGTTGGTGGATTGGGTGTATAGCCTGGAGGATGTGCACATAGAGGACGATGAACTTCGAGGGGACAACTTGCTGGCGCCGCTGGCTGAGCTCGAAGGCGAGGCGATAGTTGTTCTCAATCTTGATTCAGGCCGCCACCGAATCGAACTGAATGGCGATTCGGCGGGCGATGTTCTCGAGAACGTGAAGGCGGCGTATACCAACAGTGGGTGGGATTGTGCGTTCGCCGACGACCGTGTGGTTGAGATGCGGCAGCCGGAGGAATCTGTGAGATTCACGGCCTGGGAGACGTGCATCACAATCAGTGGGAAGAATGGCGGGCGAGATACGGGTTCATTTGGTAGTTGAAGGGAGTGCATGGCTGCACCCCATCATGGGAGGAAGGAATGATCACCGCTTTGTTTGCCGCGCACGCTTTGCTGTTCTTTGCTATTCGGCGGGAGTGACGGCGCGGCGAACCAATGAACGTCAATCAAGGCTGAATCCCTCAAGAACTCTCTGTGAGCAAAGATGATGGTTCTCGGAATTACGACTCAGAGGTATCTAGTGCTTTGTCGCAGTTGTTCGGTCACTTATCCAGGTGAGCTCGGCCCCGATGCATACGAGGGGTTCCTCCTGCTTGATCAGCACTATGCCCCCGTTGGGTGCTGGCAAGTAGATGATTGGCTGTGGGAGGATCTGCGTATCCGTGTAATGGAATACGATCAGATGCATCCAGAGCGAAATCTGCAAATAGAGTCGATGCAGGCGACAAAGCGTCAAGTCCAGCGCGATCTTCTGCTAGGTATGGTATTAGCCGCGGAATCGAATCGTCCGGCATATCGCCTGCATTGTCTTCCGCCCTGTCCGAACTGTGGAGCACCCCCCTCCCCATACGCGCGGATTGGACACGCCAAGAGAAACTTGGAGCGTCTCACTGCGGTGAAATGGCGAACGCGCCATGAGAGCGATAGGACGACGTCCGCAATTGAGTTCCTCGACCATTTGCACGAGCATCCCCCGCTCGATCATGTCAGTGTCTGCACAGTCCCGTACGTGACCACATTCGAGCAGTCGATTGGCGACATGATGGCCGTCGATCGAGAAGTGGCAAGAGAGAGGATTAGAGAGTACTACACGCAGTTCGGCATGGAGCCTCCCGACATCACCGATGATGATTTCGAAGTGCCTGACTACAGGTTCTAGGCCTCGCTCCATTCGGCTGGATCGCACGTTTCCGTTGATCCTGGGGGCGGTTGTGGCGTCCCAATGGGTGGTTCGATTGGTTTGAGATTCGCTCGCGGAGCCTGGGTTGGCCCGAGGGAGTTGTGGTTTGACGAATCAAGACACCAGTTCCGAATCGCCCGTGGAGGCGGCCGCGCCGTCGGTCGATGGGGGCGGTGTGCTTGCCGACGAGGGCTTGAAGCTGTCGGGCAGGAGCCGGACGTTTCTGCTGGTGGCGGTTGCGTTGGTGATCGCGGCGCAGGTAATTATCCGCAATGCCTGGCTGAGCGACGATGCGTTTATCACGTGCCGGACGATCGACAATTTCCTGCACGGCTGGGGGCTGCGTTGGAATGTCGGCGAGCGCGTGCAGTCGTACACGCATCCGTTGTGGATGTTCGTGAATCTGTGCGCGGTATGGGTGACGAGCGAGTATTTCTATACGCTGCTGGCGACGTGCCTGGTTTGTTCGTTGGGGGGGGTGACGATTCTGTTTCGCGACGCGGCACGTTCGGTGTCGGCGCTTGTGTTTGCTTTGATGGCGGTCGTGATGTCGAAGGCGTTCGTGGATTATTCCACGAGCGGTCTGGAGAATCCGCTATCGCACTTGCTGTTGGTTGTGCTTCTTCATTTCCATCTAAAGAAGTCGGTTTCGACGCGGCAGTTCGCCGTGGCGTGCCTGGTGGGTTGTTTGATTGTGTTGAACCGGATGGATCTGGCAGTGATCGTCGGTCCGATCATTCTGGCGATGTTCTGGCCGGGGCGTTCGTGGCGTTGGGTGGGGATTGCGTTGCTGGCGGGGTTGCCGTTTCTGGCGTGGGAGATTTTTTCGATTGTCTACTATGGGTTTCCTTTTCCGAACACGGCGTACGCGAAGATCGGATCGGGTTTTCCGAAGTCGTGGGTGGCGTTTCAGTCGCTTTTCTATTTCGTGAATTCGATCGAGGTCGATCCGGTGACGTTGTGCGTGACGATCGCGGCGCTGGTGGCAGCCGCGACGGTGCGGACGCGACAGAATATTGCGATGGCGATCGGGATTCTGCTGTACTTGTTGTACGTGGTGCGGATCGGCGGCGGTTTCATGTCTGGCCGGTTCTTTGCCGCGCCGTTCCTGGTGGCGGTTGTGATGATCACGTACCTGATTCGCGATCACTGGAAGTCTTGGATTCCGGCGGCCGCGGTGCTGGGGTTGGGGCTGTGCGCGCCGGTGCCGCCTCCGATGTTGAATTCGGAAAACGCAGATTGGAAGCATGAGTTCGAAAACGGCATCGCGGACGAGCAAGGCGTTTATCTGCCGACGCAGGGGCTGGTGACGGCGCAGCGATCGCGCGAGATGCCCGCGACGTTGCGGAGGGAGTTAGGGCTTGTGAAGCGGGATGAAGGACCGGCCATTCTCTATCATCCAAGTGTTGGGATCCTGGGGCTGTATGCCGGCCCCGAGGTTCATATCGTCGATCGCTATGCCTTGTGCGATCCGCTGCTTGCGCGTCTGCCCGCGGAGTATGAGGCCGATTGGCGCCCCGGTCACATGATTCGCGAAATGCCGTGGGGGTACTACGACAGTATCCGAACCGGGAAGAATGTGATTCAGGACAAGAACCTGGCGGAGTTCTACAATCACCTTCTGGTTGTGTTGAACGCGCCGCTGTTCGACGGCGAGCGGTTGCGTGAAATCTGGCGTTTCAATACGGGCAAGTACGATCATCTGATCGAGGCTTACGTAGATGCGCCGGAAGAGGTGCGCGTTTTCAAGGCGGCGGATCTGACGCTGGAGAAGACGGGCGAGTTCAAGGACTGGGAGGAGAAGGATCGCCGGTTCGATCGGCCGGGAGCGCGTATCGAGTTTGATGAAACGATTCACACACCAGCGCTGGAGCTGACGCTGGATAACGCATCCTCCTACGACTTGGCCTTCCGGCGCGACGGGAAGAGTCTCGACGAAGTGCACATTTCTCGCCGCGAAGGGAAGGGCTACATCAAGCGCCGCGTGGCGGTGCCGCCGCCTGTTTGCGAAGACGGGTACGACAGTTTGTTCCTGCGGCCGAGCAGCGGGACTCTGGTGGGGCACGTGTGCCGCGTCCAACGCATCGAGGAAGGCCTCGGTCCCGCGTTCGACAAACCGTGGGGCGCGGACGCGGAATGACGGGTGGTGGGTTGGCTGGGAAACCACGGATGGCACGGAGTGCACGGATGGTTTGGTGAATTCCGTCAGCAAGGATGTGAGCGATGAAGATCAAGTTGAAGAGATATGTTCCGGCAGACCCATCGGTTGTTGATGCTGTTGAGAAGCGTTTGGGCGTTGTCTTTCCGGAGGACTATCGCGATTTCCTTCTGAAATACGATGGGGCGAGGCCGGAGGATAATGCCTTCGACGGCGACCCGGTTGTCAGTGTTGATCGATTCATCCCGGTCGCCAAGATTGTCGAGCGCACTGCAAGGGTCGAGGGGTTTCCGAAGGATGCGTGGGCGGTCGCGAGTTGTTACTCGGGCAACTTCATCTATATTCGGAAGACTGACTTCGCTGTCTACTTCTGGGATCACGAAGTCGAGGATGACAAGCGGCTGGCCGGGTCCTTTTCGGAGTTCCTTCAGGGTCTTCAGCCGTTCGATTTGGACTCCATCGAGTTGAAACCGGAGAACGTGATTTCCGTGTGGGTGGACCCGGATTTCAAGCCGGAGTTTGATTGAGACGCTGGCGAACCACGGATGGCACGGAGCGCACGGATGGTTTGGGGAGAGGGGATCTCTTCGCTTGGGATCGGACTCTTGCCCAGTTGCCTAATGCGTTATCAATAGGTTGTCGGACAGTTTCGCATTCCTCACAAACCGTTCAGTTTCATCCTCTCCGCCTAATTGCACATCCGCCTTGAACCTTACCTGGGGTGCAGAGAGCTTGATTAGGAAGTTGAACCGCTGCTGCATCTCAATTGCTCCATAGGGAATTGGCGAGGTGCTTCGCCAAGTTCCATCCTCTGGTTCTCTCTTTACGAAATCTACCCTCCAATCTTCCTCTGATCCGAGAGGGAAATACGACATACCAACAAGAAGCTGTTCTACGTCCCAGATGCCGAATGCTGGGTAGCTAGCGTACCGGCTGAGACGTGAGTCAACAATGACCAGCGGGAAGACAATCCTGCAATGGACTCTTTCTTGAGGTTCGAGCCGCCGTAAGGAATAGGACAGGAAATCCCACGTTCTGTCGCATTCAAAGTCATCGGGGTCAAAAATGTAGGTCATTGCCTCGACTCGCGCATAGTCGACGCAGCGCCAGATAGGATCGATTTCATTAGCCTTGCCGGGAGTGATCAGATAGCCGCCTTCCGGAAGTGAGAGGTCAAATTCGAGAGAGGCTGTTGTGCAATTGTCCTGATGATTGAATTCAAGGCTGGTTATCTCAGGCTCTGCGCCCGCGGGTCCGAGTGATATGAGCAGGGCGGTGAGGATGCCGAGAATCAGAGTGCACTTGCGGGTAGTCGCGGATGCTTTCATATCGAGATTCTCTCCATAGGTCTGCGAGGGGGCCTCGGCGCAAAGCATCGTCCCTGCATTGCAGGAACGAACAGGTTAAGACCGGTACGCTTCTGACAATCAAGGGAGAGGAGATGTTCCGGATGTGAAGAACAGGGCCAGGGAGTTGAGTTGGACCACGGATGGCACGGAGTGCACGGATGGTTTAGGGAGAGGGGGATCTTTTCGTTCGGTGAAGAAAGGGTGGTGGTCGAGGGGGGATTTGAACCCCCACACCCGAGGGTACTGGAACCTAAATCCAGCGCGTCTGCCAGTTCCGCCACTCGACCACGCTGGGGGAATGCATTGCGGGTGGGGGGCGGGGGATCAAGGGAAATGCCGGCGGTGGCAGGACGTTCTCATTGCACCAGGCTCGTCGTTGCGCGGCGGTCGGCTGCCTCGGTCACTGACGCAGCGGATCAGTGGATATGCCAATTGCGATGAATCGTCGATGGGACAAATGGGACGGATGCGACGAATAGGACGCGGGAGTTGAGTTGGACCACGGATGGCACGGAGTGTACGAATTGCTTGTCAGGGTTCGGGGTGTGGGATGTTGGTTTGCATGTCGCTGAGTTGCCAGCGGTCGTCTTTGTCTTTGCGGAATTCTAGGGTGGCTTCGGTGTAGGGCGGTTTGCGGAGGGTTGTGTCGATGCGGTAGGTTTGCGTTTCGAATTTTGCGCCGGCGGTCCATTCGAAGGTGGCGTTCGCGGTGTCGTCGTCGACGGTGATCTGAACGTCGCGCAGGTCGATGTCGGCGGTTTCGTAGCGATTAATGGCTCCGCGGAAGGCGTCGACGACGAGGTCGTGGCTGTGGCCCCAGCCGTGGTAGTCTTCGTGGATTCGGCTGGCGAAGAGTTCGGGGTCGCGGGCTTCGACGGCGCTGACGAGGTCGTCGAGGGCGTAGCCGACTCTGTCTTCTTCGCTGGGGGCGGAGAGGATGAGGAAGATGCCGCCGCCGCCCAGCAGCAGCAGGACCACAATGAGGATAGGGACGAGGAGTTTGCGGAATTTCTCGGGGTCCATCGGGGTCTCCCTCCCGAGGCGATGGGTCTTACTTTCCGAGCAGCTTGAGGAACTCGCGCATGAAGGCGGGATGGTCGGGCCAGGCGCGCGAGGTGACGAGCTTGCCGTCGACGACGACTTCGCTATCGATGAACGTGCCGCCGGCCATTTCGACGTCGCGCTTCAGCGCAGGGTAGGCGGTGACAGTGCGTCCGCCCAGCAGGTCCGCCGCAGCGAGGATCAGCGCGGCGTGACAAATGGCCGCGACGGGCAGGTCGTTGATGAAGAAGTGGCGGACGAGACGGAGGCATTCGGCGTCGTTGCGGATCCATTCGGGAGCGCGTCCGCCGGGGAGGATGAGGCCGGCGAAGGGCTCGGGGTCGAGATCGGGAAAGGCCGCGGAGGCTTCGACGCGATAGCCGCGCTTTTCGGTGTAGGTATCAAAGCCGGGCTCGAAGTCGTGCACGACAGTTCCGATGAATTTGCGGGTCGGCGCGGCGACGGTGACAGTGAGGCCGGCTTCCTGGCAGCGCTGGAGGGGGTACATGACTTCGAGGGCTTCGGCTCCGTCGCCTGTGATCATCAGGATTTCCATGTCGATCTCCTTTTCGGGAATCTGTCCCTAGCGAGTGGCCGGGAAGTGCGTGAAGAGCGGCTGAGTGGTGCCGGTGCCGCTTTCGACGCGGAAGACGACGAGGGAGTCGTCGTCATCGGTTGTGTCGTTGAGTTTCAGCAGGTCGTTCATGAGCGCCTGGTGGATCTTGCCCTGGTCGAGGGCGGTTTTGCCATTGGGGCCGGCCTCCCAGAGGGCGAATTCGATCTCGGTCAGCGGTGCATAGAAAAAGCGAATTCTGCGCCCCGTTTCAGAGGGATCGCCGCCGAGGTAGTCGGTGCGCGCGAGTTCGTCCATCGAGTCGGGGAGGCGTTCACGATCCATCTCGAAGAGGGCGGCGGCGTTCCCGATGTTCTGGAGGACGCGGCGGACGTCGGCTTCGCGCGATGCGGAGCCGGATCCCAGGAGGCGGTACGCCCAGAAGGCGCCGGCGATGAGCAGGCAGATAAATGTGATGCCGAGCAGGGTGCGCTCGCGGCTGCTGATGCGGCGCATCCGGCGGGACAGATTGTCGAAGTCGCCGGCGCCGGGCGGTTCGTCCTTTCGTCCGGAGTAGGCGCGGCCGATGGGGGGCAGGCTGGAGCCGTCGACGGCCTCGGGAGGCGGCAGGGGCGCCGATTGCGGTCGATCGTCGACTTTCTGGCGGTCGCTGAGGGGGCGAACTGGCTTTGGGGTGTCTTCGCCGAAGCCCTCGGGCTCAGCGGCGGGTGGGCGCAGCCGTGCCTCGGGCCGGGGTTGGGCGGCGGCCTTGGGCTCCGGCTTGTGTTTGGACTCTTCGAACTGCTTGCCCAGGTTCCACTTCTTCCCCATCTCGCGGTTCCTTTCGTTCAAGTGCTCAGCTTGATGCGCGGGCTCTCTTGTGAGCACGTTTGGTAGACGTCTTGTAGAGAGAAGGATCTTCCATGAGGGTGAGGGCAACGTCCCTCTTGTCTGCTCGACGGGCGGTGAGAAGCTCCACCTTCCTCGGCGAGAAAATATCCTGGGACTCATGCTGAATTCGACGAGCAGCCATCCGGATGTACTTCGGTTCGATCTCGATTCCAATGCTGTTGCGACCCGTCTGCATGGCTGCAACCAGAGTTGTCCCCGTGCCGGCAAATGGATCCAGCACCGTATCGCCATGGAATGAGAACATTCTGACCAGGCGATAGGCAAGTTCGACAGGGTATGGAGCGGGGTGCTCTTTGGTGGATGCTCCCGTGATGTTCCAGAACTGCTGGAACCACTTGTTGAAGTCTTCCTTTGCAATGCGGGAGAGGTCCCTCTGCTCCTGCGTTGGCTTCCTGTATCCGCCGGGCTTGCGCTGCATCAGGATGAACTCGATGTCATTCTTGATGATGGCGTTCGGTTCATACGGCTTCCCAAGGAACTTCGAGCCATTGCTCACTTCGTAAGACGCATTGGCGATCTTGTGCCAGATAATGGGATTCAGATTGTCGAATCCCAACTGTCGACATTGGACACAGATGTCGGCGTGTAATGGTACAACGACGTGCCGTCCTGAATTGCGGCGACGGGAGAGGCAGACATCCCCCACGACACACACCATCCGTCCCCCTGGAACCAGGATCCGATAGACATGTTCCCATACTTTGCGGAGTTCAGTTAGGAACAGTTCGTAGTCCTCCATGTGCCCCATCTGATCGGGATTATCCTCGTATTTCTTGAGGGACCAGTACGGCGGCGACGTGACTACCAGATGCACCGATTCATCATCGATAAAAGAAAGGTCGCGCGCGTCGCCATGGACTAGTCTGTGCGTTGTTGGGGGCGAGGTTTCTTCGCCCGATTTCTTCTTCACTGCATGTTGCCTTTCAAGTGAGCGACGAATGAAGATGCAAAGCGATGAAATGAGAGTTCGGGACACGGCTCCGAGAACTTGCCAGTAATGCCATCACTCTTCTGGGACATCAGGAAAGCAGAGGCGTCGTATTGGCGCTCGAAGATCAGCCTCTGACACAGGATCTCGTATCGCTTTGCGTAGGAGGCGCCACGGAACTCCTTCATGACTTCGAAGTGCGGTTCCCGGGTTGTTCGCGGCTTTCTTGACTCCGGGCAATCTTCGAGGAGGAAGAAGTATCCCAGCCACGGCCTTACTGCTCGTCCGTAGGCTCGATATTTGAAGGCGGTCCAGAGATCGAGTGCGTTGCCTAGCGCCTCTTCTGCGCGATTATTTACGTTATTCCCAAACGACGGTCCAACCTGAGACTTCGCCTCGAGTGCAGCAAGAAGCACTCCGTCATGAACCACGAGCAAGTCCCACTGCTTCGTCGGGCGGAAGTACCCTGGCAACTCGAGGAATCGGGACTTCCTGAACACCGACTGTTCAGGAACTCCTGAAAGCGATGCCAGATCGCAGAAGGCATCGATCACCCCGTCCATCTGAGCGCCGCCTGTGGCTGCGCCACGAGAGCCCTGATCCGATTTCCCAGAGGCCTTCTGCTTCGACGCCTGTTTCTTGCGGATCGCCCAGAACTGTTTGACGGCCCCTTTCGCCAGGGATATTGTCCGCCTCTTTGTGAGTTCCATGCCGCGCTCCAGGTTGCTGGGTAGACAGGTCCGATTCCTTGGCCAATGATTTGGCTGGCGAGATCCTTGCCCTGACAAGCGAGTCAGGGCAACGGATTCTACAGTTTTGGGGCGATTGGGGGTTCGTAAGCAAACATTTATACACTTTTTTGTGCCTATGACCATGCGGTCCGTTGACAGATGGCTCGCTGCGTGCGGACGGTGACGGACGCCGGGGATGACGTGTGTTTGGAGCGTTCCCGGAGCAGGAAATTCGCCGAGGAAAGACCCATCATGGCCAGGAAGTCCACCGAGTCCGCGAAGTCCAAGGGCGCGCGTCCGCGCACGCCGACGGCGCGGCTTGATATTATGGATACGACGCTGCGCGACGGAGAGCAGACTCAGGGCGTTTCGATGCCCGCGAATGAGAAACTGCTGATTGCCCAGCGGCTTCTAGGCCGCGTGCGCGTGGATCGCATCGAGGTGGCTTCCTGTCGCGTGAGTCGCGGAGAGCAGGAGTCGTTGGCGAACATCATGCGGTGGGCTTCGGCGAAGGGCTGGGATGATCGCATCGAGGTTCTCGGCTTCACGGACCACAAGGCGTCCGTGGACTGGCTGCGTCACGCTGGCTGCCACCGGATGAATCTGCTGACGAAGGGCAGTCTGAATCACGTGCAGCGTCAGTTGCGCAAAACGCCGCAGGAGCATCGAGACGATATCAAGCAGACGCTCGATTACGCGGTGAAGAAGGGCGTTTCGGTTTGCGTGTATCTCGAGGACTGGTCGAACGGCATGCTGCATTCGCCGGACTATGTCTGGGAGATGCTGGATCACATCACGACGTGGCCGTTCGAGCGCATTCTGCTGCCGGACACGTTGGGGATTCTGTCGCCGCACCAGGTGCGCGCGTTCCTCGGCGCGACGCTTGCGCGTTATCCGAAGATCGATTTCGAATTTCACGGGCACAACGACTACGGCCTGGCGACGGCGAATACACTGGCGGCGGCGGAAATGGGCGTTGCGGGGATTCATTGTACGGTGAACGGGCTTGGCGAGCGCGCGGGAAATTGTTCGCTCGAGGAAGTCGTCGCGGCGATTCGCGATCACACGAAGCGCAAGGTTCGCGTGCGCGAGGCGGAGTTGAAGGATGTCAGCGAGCTGGTCGAGGTGTTCTCCGGCAAGCGCGTTGCGGATAACAAGCCGATCGTCGGACGGAATGTGTTTACTCAGACCGCGGGCATTCATGCGGACGGCGATCGCAAGGGCGATCTATACGCGAGCGAGTTGAGCCCGGCGCGGTTCGGGCGCGATCGTGTGTATGCGCTCGGGAAGTTGAGCGGGCGCAGCAATCTGGATTTCAATCTCGATGCGTTGAATCTGCAACTGACGAAAGAGCAACGCTCGGCGGTGCTGCAGCGCGTGATCGAGCTCGGCGATCGCAAGCACACGGTGACGGCGGAGGATCTGCCGTTCCTGGTCGCAGACGTGCTGCGCGAACCGACGGGGCACGCGTTTGAAGTCAAGGCGTGCCGCATTACGTCTTCGTTGTCGCTTTCGCCGACGGCGACGGTGAAACTTGTCTACAAGGGCCGTGAAGTCGAAGCGGTCGGGGCCGGCACTGGCGGGTTCGATGCGTTCATGAATGCGCTGCGCTCGGTTTCGGACGAACTGGGTCTGCACATCCCGAAGCTGGTGGATTACGAGGTTCACATCCCGCCCGGCGGCAAGACGGACGCATTGGCGGAGACGACGATCTCGTGGGATTGCGGCCTGCGGACGCGTGCCGTACACAGCGACCAGGTGATTGCGGCGATCGAAGCGACGGAGCGCATGATTAACCTTGTGAGCCAGGGACTGGTTCGTCTGCCCGGTGCGACTGGCAACGGAAACGGTAACGGGAAGAAAAAGGCGACGAAGAAGGCCAAGAAGACGAAGAAGTGACAGGCTCAGCAATAGCGCCATTTAACGATCGGCCCCGAGGATGTCCTCGGGGCCGATTGTTGTTTCTGGTTTGTACAATGCTGGCTATTTCGAAGCCTTCTTCTCTTTGCCCTTGGTTTCATTCTCGATCTGCGACGGCATGCGGCCCTTGTGGCTGTCGGTCAGCGATTCAGTCGGAATGTCTGCGACGGCGTGGCGCGTGTCTTTGTCGTCCTTCGTTTCGCGGAAGGCTTTGAGTTCGCTGAGGACGCGGTCGAGTAGTTCGACTTTCGGGCGGTGGTGCAGGAAGGAGCTCTTGATGCCGTAGACGATGGTGTCTTTCAGCTCGGATAGCGTGAAGCCGAGGGTCGTGTGGGCCTTCCACAGTTCGTCGGTCATTGTGACGCCGGACATCAGGCGGTTATCGGTGTTGATCGTGACGCGCAGGCCGAAGTCGTAGTACAGGCGGATCGGGTGGAACTTCAGTTCGTCGATGGCGCCGGTCTGGACGTTGGACGTGGGGCAGCACTCGATGGGGATGCGGTGGTCGCAGCAGTAGTTGAGCAGGTCGCCGTCTTCCTTCAGACGGACGCCGTGGCCGAGTCGGTGCGCGCCGCAGTCGTGGAGGGCCTGGCTGATGGATTCGGGTCCGAAGGCTTCGCCGGCGTGGATGGTGACGTTGACGTTATTCTGCAGGATGAGCTTGAAGGCCTCCTGGTGGCGAGCGGCGGGGTTGCCGCCTTCGGCGCCGGCGAGGTCGAAGCCGACGACGCCGCGATGCTTGTAGGCGATGCAGAGCTCGGCCATCTGAAGGGTGTATTTGGGATCGCTGCTGCGCATGCCGCAGATGATGACGCCCCACTTGACGCCGAAGTCGCGCTCGCCGTCGCGGAGGCCGTGCAGGACGGCTTCGACGATCTCGGTGAGCTTCATGCCCCGGCGCTGATGAAGGATCGGTGCGTAGCGAACTTCGAGGTAAATGACGTTGTCCTTTGCGCTGTCCTCCATGAGTTCGTAGGCGGCGCGGCGGAGGGACTCGTAGTCCTGCAGGACGGACAGGGTGACGTCGAATGCTTTGAGGTACTGGACGAGGCTGGCGGCCTCTTCCTGCACGAGGATGTTGTGCAGTTCCTTGGGATCATGGGATGGGAGGCGGACGTTTTGCTGCTCCGCCAGTTCAATGATCGTTTCCACCCGCATCGATCCGTCCAGGTGGACGTGCAACTCGCACTTGGGCATTTTGTGGATGAGTTCTTTTGTCAGCGGCATCGCGTCTCCGGTCCTTTCTCGTGGCTAATCGGAAACGATCACACGAAAGGGTGCGGGGTATCCAGTGTTTTTTTCCTGTGGTGGGGGCGGGGGGGCGGGCGTCCCCGCCGGGGGCTGTAGGTCTGAGGATGGGCGTACTCGTACTCAGCGGAGCGGTACTCGGACTCGTACTCGGTTTCTGGGGGGATCGAGTACGAGTCCGAGTGCGAGTTCGAGGGGTGGTGGGGCTGGGGCGTGCGGGGTGGGGTTGCCGGCTGGAAGCCGGCGGTCCCAGGGGCGTGGGTTACCTGGCGGGGATGAGGGGGACGTGCATCCAGAGGTCTGAGATGTCGATGATGCCGTCGTCGTTGAGGTCGTATTCTTCGGTTTCGGGGCCGGTGAGGGGGAGGCCGGCGATGATGTTGAGGCGGATTTTGCCGAGGTCGATGCTGCCGCCGGAGGCTCCGAATTGGAAGTGGATGCTGCCGTTGGCGGTTTCGTCGTCGTCGCCACGGCCGCCGTCCTGGAGATCGAGTGCGATGTGCAGGCGGTCCTGGGCGTCTTTGCTGAAGGAAGCGCCCGTTTGGCCTTCTGGGGCGAACAGGTAGTACTGAGCAGCTCCGGTCTGGCTGTCGAACTCGAGCGCCCAGACGGCGTTCATCGTGGGGGCGGGGTCCTGGACGATACATTCGACGCTGGTGGTGCCGCCGGTGGGGACGCCGTCGACGACGAAGCTGATGAACCGCAGGGGAAAGTCGAGGAAGTAGAGTTCGGCCGAGGCGAAGGCAAACTGCGCCGGGCCGAGATGGCAGCGGACCTGGCGAATAGTGGTTCCGTCGGGGGCGACGAGGGTGACGGTGCGGCCGGAGGCAGTAGGGAAACTGATGACGTTTGTCTGCTGGTCATCGGGGGTGGAGTCGCCGTTGCCGTCGATGGTCGACTCGCGTTCCCAGCGGACAACGCGTTCGCTGGTGCCGTTGGGGAAGTTGTCTTCGCTGAAGCCGAAGACTCTTTCGTCGTCGGTGATGAGATGGGCCCAGGAGCGTTCACCGGCGAGGGTTCCGAGATCTTCCATGACGCCATCTTTCCAGACGATTGCATGGATCGGGCCGGTGTAATTGCCATCGCCTTCCTCGGTATAGGACCAGCCGGCGATCTGATTGTTGTTGTTGAGGGAAAGGGCGCTGGAGCGTCCGCCGGATCCGGCGAGCGAGCCGATCAGTTGGATGCCGGCTTCGCTTGTCCAGAGGAAACCATTCACAGGTGCCGTGTTGGAGATGTACACGCCTTCGTAGCCGCATGCGGCGCCGGATTCGTTGATGTCGAGTGCAGTCGAATATTGGAAGGAGTCGATTGTGGCGCTTACGCCGGGGGCGGTCCAGATCGCGGCGCGGTAATCGTCTTCGCCCGCGACGGCTCCCGCGCTGTTGATTGCGTAGCCATGGGAGTTGTGGTCGCCGGTTCGCATATCGAGGCGTTGTTCGGATCCGGTGCCGGCCAGGATTCGCATCGCACGCGGAAAGGCGGCGGATGGCGAACTGACCCATTTGCCGGTGCCGGCCATGTTGCCGCTGTTATCGATGGCGTTGACGGAAACGGCACCCATGTCGTGCAGGCCTGTTTCGTTCCAGAAGACGCCGCGCCGCGCGCTCGTACCGCGGTAGTAGTGTGACCAACCGACGGCGTGGCCGCTCGCATTGACGGCGAGACCTTCCGATTCGGTTGGGCCATCCTCGGTCAGGCCGTTGTAGATGATTCCCCCGACGGCAACCTGGCCGAGCCCAAGCATGCTTTGCGGATCGGGTGTCCAGACGCCGAGCCAATAACTGAGCCATTCGGAGTTGAATCGTACGGTGGCAGCGCCGGCAACCTGACCGTTTTCGCTGATGCAGGCATGGGTGAAGGGCTGCAGCGAGGAGAAATCGAAGTCGGGTGTTGGCGGTTTGAACTTGCCGGTGTTGAAGTAGCCAAGATCGACGACGACCCACTGGCGATCGCAAAGCACTGTTGTGGGCGCCGCAAGAATGGCCAGAACGCCCAAGGAGAAGGCGCAACGGCGCCATGATGTACGCATTGTTCCCCTGTCCCCTTCTGCAAGGCCGACGGAGGCCTTGTCTTGTATCCCCCTCGCGAGACAGAACGGAGTTCCACCCCACCGAATCCCAGTTTCTTTCTTTGGAGACAAAACTGGTGTGAAAGACGTATTCGGTCAAGACCAAACAGGCTGATCACTCACGTGGGGCAGGCTTGCGGGCGATCAGGAGGAAGGTCTGGGGGACGCGGCGTGCGATGTCGGCGGGGAGATTGGGGAAGGCTTCCCAGAACTGTTCGGGATGCTCTTCCAGGCGTTCGACGACCAGGCCGGCACCGATGACCGCGTTGACGACGTCGCCGAGGTTCCACTGGTGCTCGTACTTGATCTGCAGGGCGTCTTTGTCCTGACCGAGGTCGCCGATGTACTCGTCGCACCAGCCTTTTTCGCCGATCGGACCGCGCTGGAAGTAATCGCCGTAAACCGGGTCGAGGAGAAGTTCGGATGCTTCTCGATCCCAGATCCAGGTGAGAGGGTGGCCCTCGAAGACGAAGAGGCGTCCGTTGCATCGGAGGAGCCGAGCGGCGACCGCTGCCCAGGCTTCGATGTCCATCATCCAGCAGAGCGCGCCGCGGCCGGTGTAGACGAGGTCGGCTGTTCCATCGAGTTCGTGGGGCGTGTCGAGGATGTCGCTACAGTACCATTCGGCGGGGGCGTCGAGGGCTTCGGATTTCGCGCGGGCGCAACCAAGCATGCGGCTGCTGATGTCGACGCCGACGACTTCGTGGGCGCCCTGATTCCAGAGCGACAGCGTATCGGTTCCCCCGGCGCATTGCAGGTGAATCGCCCGTTGGCACCAATCGCCCAGTCCTTCCAGGTGGGGAAGTTCGGGAGGGCAGAAGTTGCGTCCGCCTTTGCGCAAGAAGTCGATCCGGTCGGCCAATTCGCGTTCGTATTCGGCGGCGGCTTCTTGCCACGCCAGCCCCGTTTGCTTATGCAGCTCGCGCGGATCCGCAGTTTCATCAGTCATGGCTCAAGTTCCCTTCTGGCAAGCTTAGAAGCGATGTTTCCTCGGTCCAATGTGGTGGGGCAAGGCATTCGGTCTGCGCCTTGGCTCGCAAGGGTGGGAATGTTTTGCTTGATTTGAAGCAGCGGGCCGGGCTCTTTAGCGGAAGACTGAGAAAGGATCGTCTTTTATATGAAGAGTCTGTCTTCAGTGACGGGCGCGTTTGTCTTTGCGTTGCTCGCACTGCCCCCGATTGTTTCTGCCCAGGATTGGGCGGGTTTTCCTGCGCTGAATGAGCCAAGTGGCTCGGGACAGGGTCCGTTTGCCGTCACAACAGCGGACTTCAATGAGGATGGCATTCTGGATCTTGCGGTGGCCCACTATGCTGCCGACGAGGTCATTGTCTATCTTGGAGAGGAGCAGGTTGGTTTGGCCAACGGGACATTTGCCGCTCCGGTTGCATACACGGCCGGTTTTGGGCCGACGAATGTCTCCCACGGCGATTTCAATGAGGATGGAGTTCTCGACCTGGCGGTCACTAATATCGACAGCAACAATGTGTCCGTTCTGCTCGGAAACGGGAGTGGCGGCGTTGGCGATGGGACGTTTGGGACGGCGGCGAATTATGGCGTCGGATTTAGCCCGACAAGCGTGACATCGGGCGATTTCGACGAGGACGGCATCGCCGACCTCGTGGTTTCCAATCATAGCAGCGATGACGTTTCCGTTTTGCTGGGCAACGGAAGTGCCGGCGCTGGCGATGGAACATTTGGCGCCGCATCGAGCTACAGCACGGGAACCAACCCGTATCGCGTGATCACCGGTGATTTCAACGAAGACGATATTCTCGATCTGGCCGTTGCGAATAAGGGATCCGCGAACGTTTCTATCCTGTTTGGCGGCGGCGGTGGAGGCGTTGGCGATGGAACGTTCGGGGCACCGAATGACTACGCCGTTGGGACGAGTCCGTACTGTATCGCCTCGGAAGACTTGAACGGAGATACGATCACTGACTTGGTGATTTCAAATTACAATTCAAACAACGCATCGGTGTTAATCGGGAAGGGGCTCGGCGGCGTTGGAGACGGGACGTTTGCCGCGGCGGTAAACTATGCTGTGGGGTCAACCCCGCGGGATATCAAGATCGACGATCTGAATGATGACGGAATCTGGGATCTGATAGTTCCGAATGGGGGAGGCGACGATGTGGCCGTGCTGTTTGGCAATGCCGGCGGCGGTGGCGGTGGAGGCGGAAGTGTCGGGGACGGGACGTTCCAGGCGGCTTCCTTCTACGCCACGGGCGATAATCCGATCAACATGGTTACGGGCGACTTTAATCGAGACGGTATCACGGATGTTGTGACGGCGCACTTCAACGGCGGGGATATTGGCGTTCTGCTTGGCGGCGGCAGTGGAGGCGTCGGCGATGGGACGTTGATCGCACCCGATTATCCAACGATCAGTTCATTCCCGCGCCGCATCGCCACGGGCGATTTCGACGAGGACGGCATTGCCGATCTGGCGATTGCCAGCGCATCAAACAAGGTCGAGGTGTTGCTCGGCAACGGCAGCGGCGGGATTGGCGATGGGACGTTTGACACCGCCGTGCCGTACGCTCTCTCAGGACAGGCCTATGCGATCACGGTAGGCGATTTCAACGATGACGATATCATGGACATCGCGGCCACGATTACGAGTCCGGCCACGGTGGCAATTCTGCTTGGCGATGGCACTGGCGGGGTCGGCGATGGGACGTTTGGGACTCCGAGCTACTACTCGACCGGGACGGGTCCATACTCGGTCGACACCGGGGATTTCAACGGCGACGACGTGACGGACCTGGTGGTTGCAAGCAACGGATCCAGCAGCGTTTCTGTGCTGATCGGTACCGATGCCGGCGGTGGTGTGGGCGATGGAACGTTCGCGGCGGGCGTTGCTTATTCGCTGCCCGCGGGGCCGCAGGACGTGACGGTCGCCGACTTTAACGGCGATTTGATCGATGACCTGGCGACGGCGAATTACAGCGGGGACAATGTCTCCATCCTGACTGGCGTTGGAGACGGAACATTCAACACGGCGGTGGATTACCTGGCCGGCGACAATCCTTACGACGTGGCGGCCGAGGATCTCGATGGCGACGGCATTAAGGATCTCGTGGTGACGAATTACATCAGCAACGATGTTTCGATTCTGATCGGGAACGGAAGCGGCGGCATCGGAGACGGTACGTTTGCAGGCCCGGTGAATTACGCTGTTGAAAAGACCCCACACAAGATCTCGATCGACGACTTCAACGCGGACGGCATTACCGATGTTGCGATCTCGCACATTCAGGGGCGAGGCGTTTCCGTTATGCTGGGGACGGGCAACGGGACGTTCCCGGATTCGTTGCATTACCTGACCGACGACGGTCCGATGAACATGGCGGTGGCCGATTTCAACGGTGACGGATTGCCGGACATTGCGACGCCGACCTTCTACACTGCGTCGTACACGGTCCTGCTGAATCTCGGCATCCTGTATCCAGCCGTCGAAGTCACGCCGCCGAGTTTGGATTTCGGAAGCGTTGAGCTGGGCGATCCGGCGGTGGCGCTTTCCAGCCTGGTCCAGAACACAGGAGACGGCGATCTGCGCACGACGGCGACGTTGACGAACGACGGCGGGGGAGCGTTCAGCATCGCGAGCGTTCCCGCCAGCGAGCTGATCGCCGGCACGTCGGATACGCTAACGATCGAGTTCGCACCGAATGCGGTGGGACCGATCAGCGGCGAAGTCAGTCTGGAGACGAACACGAGCAGCGGGACGCTGCTTATTGCGCTGTCCGGCACGGGCGTGGACTCGCAGGCCCCGAGCTCGCAGGTGACCGGGCCGAGCGGTGCGCTGACGCAGCCGTCGCCGATCATCTCGGTCGAGTATACGGCGTCGGACGGAAGCGGCAGTGGCGTGGATCACGTCGAGTTGTTCTACACGTACACTTCGACTCGCCGCGGTGTGCCGTACAACAGCGCCGGCACATTCACGAGTTCGCCGATCGCGTTCGATACGACGTCGACCGGCGGATCGGGGACGTACGAGTTCTACGTGGTGGCGACGGATGGCGCCGGGAACACGGAACCCGCGCCGGGCACGCCGGACGTGACGGTGAACTTCAATGATGTATCGCGCGTGGACGATTGGTCGGTTCTCGATCGGTAGAGCGCGAGCGCATTGAAAGGGCAGGGTCGAAAGCCCCCTCGGTTGCGAGGGGGCTTTCGTGGTTGTTGGCGCCATTTGGGGGACAAGGGGTACTCGCACTCAGCGAAGCGGTACTCGATATCGTACTCGATTGATTGAGGGTCGGGTACGTGTACGAGTAGGAGTACGAGTACGCGGGAAAGGGGGCGAACGATTGCGATTACAAGCACGAGTACGGGGGGCTGAGGTGGCTTGGCCATCTCTGGCCGAGAGGCAGGGATGTCTTAGGGCTTGAAACCGATCGGGATTCCCGAGGCCCCTGGGGCTTGGGCAGGGATGCCCAAGTCACCTCGTTGGGATTGGTGGGTGGTGATCAGCGCACGTCGCGGACGTCGAGCCAGGCTTCTTCGGCGAGTTGGCAGAGGGCTTCTTCGCGGGGGCGGACGGCTTCGAAGCCGCCGCGGCCGCTGGGTTTGGGCTGGTAGACTTCGGCCACCCAGGAGGTACCGCTGCGGCCGGTGCCGCCGCAGTTTTCGCAGCCTTTGGCTTCGTAGAGGCGTTTGCCGGCAAGGCCGCCGGCCCAGGAGGGCATGCGGCGGGGCGGGGCGGTCATGGCTTCGCGGCATTTGCCGCACAGGCGCGGGACCTGGCTGACGTGGGCGTGCGCCATGACTCCGCGCGTCAGCGTCATCGGGTCGATGCCGGCCGCGGTGTAAAGCGCCAGGCCCAGGCGTGCGTTTGCGGCCGTGCAGCACCCGACGAGCGAGCGGCCGTGGAGCGTGGCGCTGAGGACTTGCTTCAGAATGTCGGGCGTCGGGATGGTGGCGATGCCGCACAAGTCGGGGCATTCGACGACGAAGTGCTCGAGTTGCTCGGTGAGTTCTTCGCCGGTTTCGCAGGCGACTTGCGTGACGTCCGGCAGCATGCGTTCGACGCGCCGTTCGAGCGAAACGACGGCGCGGCCCTGCGATGCCTGGCCGAAGAGGATCGATGCGTAGAATTGCGAGGAGAGTCGGGAGTATTCTGAGGTGATGAAGAAGAGTCCGCCGCCGGCTCCGCCGAGGCGATCTTCGAGTTCGTGGGTCAGCTCTTCTGACAAGCCCAGGATGCGCAGCGGATTCTGGATCAGCGGCACGTTTTCAGGGAAGCGCAGAACGCAGCGATCGCCGCGCAATGTGCTGGTGAAGAGTGCGACGACAGGGATGTCGCCCTTCTTGCCCGTGAGGAAGAAGTTCTTCTCGGACGGCTTGCGATCTTTGCGCGGAACGTCGGCGAGCTCGCGCAACCGCGCCGCGAGGGCTTCGTGGTATTTGACGGGGTACGGGACGAGGTCGCTCCAGGTGCCGTGCTTGCGAATGCGACAGCGGGTTTGCTTGCCGGAGGGCGGCGCGAGTTCGAGTTCTTCGGCGCGAGCGGCGAGGGCATCGTCGATCATGTGCTTCAGCAGCATGCTGACGGACTGCTCTTCTTCGCCGTCGAGGGCCGCGACGGGTTCGTGGGTGCCTTCCTGGATGATGACTTCGTCGCTGCTGATGGGCAGTGGGGTGAGGTCGCGCGTCGGTGTGCGGCGTTGCTGGTGCGAGATCAGTTCGTCGGCGGTGCCTTCGTTCGATTCCCGCAGGAAATCGTCACGGCGATGCTTCGGCACGATGGTCGTCGGCTGCGAATGAAGCGATCCGCTCTCCTCGACGGTTTCGGGGTCGGGGAGTTTGGCTTCCATCGAATCGCCGGTTTCGCGTTCGAGCTCTTCGCTTTCCCGAGGGGTTTCTTCCTCAGGCTCGGGGATTTGTTCCTTCGGGGTCTCGATGTCCTCGGGAGCGGGCTCCTGGGCTTTGATGGCTTTCAGGCGAAGGGTGGAGTCTTCGTCGACGGGGAGCTCTGCACCGCGTTCGTCTTCTTCCGGCGCGACATCCTCGACCAGTTGCGTCGAGGCTTCGTGATCGGTAGTGGAGAAGTCGGGCTTTTCGGATTCGGACTCTGAGACCGTGGTATCTGCGACGTCGGCGCGGGTGACGCCGTTGTGGAGGCGTTCGGATTCCTCGGAGTCCACTGGCGTGGGCTCGGTCGCCATCGTCTCGGGTTCGTAGGCGAGGGTTTCGTCGGTCGAAATCGAGAGGTCGCGGCGCGGCGTTCCCTCGATGATGCTTTGATTCTCCGGGCGGACGTCGCCCTGGGACTCTTCTTCCTCGATCGCCTCGACGGGGACCTGGTCGGAGGATTCCATCTCGTCGAGCGAGTAGCAGCGTTCGAGAGCACCCTGGATTGCGGAGTGCGTGGCGGCGACGATCCGGATCGGGCGGCCGGTGATGGCCTTCAGGTCGTCGACCAGGTAGATGTTCGTGAAGTCGGCGACGGCGACGACGAGGTCGTCTCCGACGATGCCGACGGGGGTGGCCTGGTATCGGCGCGCGACGCTGGCGCGCAGGTGGCGCAGGACGATCTTGTCGGGGGTGAAGGTGTCGAGGTCGAGGAACTCCAAACCGCTGAGGCGAGCTAGGTTACGCGTAACGATTTTCTCGTCTGCGTAGCCCAATTCGATGATGCGATCGGCAACCGGGCGGCCGGATTCTTCGGAAGTCTCTTCGACTTCGCGCGCCTGCTCGTCGGTCAGAATGTTCAGCCGCTTCAGTCGTGTGAGCAGCTTCGATTCAAGGGAAGTCATGTGCTTCGGTACCCTTAACCCTGCAATCTATCCCCCGTCCGGGCGGAACCGGACAATCCTCCAGATACGTTGGCCGACCGGTTCACCGGCAGCAAGACGAATTCCCTGTTTGGCTTGCCTGGAGTTACACCGCTCAAATCTCCGTTGAGCCCGGAAGCGTGGGCGGGGACGGTGGCGGCCATGAGCGCTTCGACTCCGCCAACTCGCGCATCGACAGCCTGGCCCGTGCCCTACTGGGTGCTGCTCCTGGGCGTTGTGGCGGTCGCTGCGGCCGTCCGGATATGGGGACTAGCGGACAACCCGCCGGGGTTGTTCCGCGACGAGGCGGAGAAGGGCTACACGGCGCTTGAGCTTTGGCGGACGGGGCGGCACGGCGAGTTCGTCCAGGGCGCCATCGTGCCGACGCGGCCGGTGCCGTTCTTCCTGGAAGCGGGCGGTGTGCAGACGTCGGCGATCTACCAGTACCTGGCGGCCCCGATTGTGGGGCTGTTTGGGCTGTCGGTCGGGACGACGCGGCTGCCTGCGGCGCTCGCGGGGATTCTGCTCGTGGCGCTGGCGGCGTGGCTTGCCGCGCAGTTGGAGGCCGGGCGGCAATCGATCTTCCGCCCGGACCTGCAGCGATCGGCGGCTCCGCGGCCACGCGTTGCAGCGTTAGCGGCGGCCGGGTTCGTGGCGCTTTCGCCGACGCATGTGTTGTTCAGCCGGTGGGCTCAGCAGGGCGTGACGGTGCCGGTGTTTGCGACGCTGGGCGTCTGCCTGGTGCTGGCGGTTGCCGCGGCGGGGGAGCGCCATCGGCGCGCGCTGGCGGTGTTGGCAGGGCTGGCGTTCGGGTTGGCTTTTTACGCGTACGCGCCGGCGCGGCTGGTGGTGCCGGTGATTCTGCTGGGGCTGGCCTGGGAGATGGGCGGCGACTGGAAGCGGCTGGTGCGCGCTTATTGGCCGGCGGCGGTGGCGTTCTTCGTGATCGCGGTGCCGGTGTTCCTGTACGCGATGACTGCGGGGTCCGGGCGCTTCGAGCGCGTGTCGGTGTTTGCCGGGCGATCGCTGCCGGAGGGAGTTGGCCTCTTCCTGCTCAACTATCTCAGGCATTTCGACCCGCGGTTCCTCTTCTTCTTTGGCGATGCAAACCCGCGGCACGCCATGGCGCTGTCGGGGCTGATTCCGTGGGGCGAGACTGCGTTCTTCCTGATCGGACTCGTGACGCTGCGGCGGCTGTCGCGGCCGGGGTCGCGGTTGCTGCTGGTGTGGGTGCTGGCGGCGCCACTGGCGGCTTCGTTGACGGCAGAGGGGATCCCGCACGCGCTGCGGTCGATCCTTTTCTTTCCGGCAGTGCATCTGGTCAGCGCCCGCGGCGTGTTGGCCATTGCGGAGCGGCTGAATCCGCGCGCGGCTCTGGGGGTGCTGGCGGTGGAACGGTTGGCGACAGGCGTGCTGCTGATTGTGGCGTTGGCGAGCTTCCTGCCGAAGCGCGACCAGGCGTTCCAGTACGGGGTCCTGGAGGCGCTCGATCGGATGTGGGAGGCGAATTCGGAGGGGCCGAATGTTCTGTCCGTCGAGGTGCCTTACGCGCATTACTATGTGCTGTTCCACGACGCGCCGGATCCCGCGGAGTTCCAGGAAAATGGCCTCGCGGCTGCTCCGACGATGCTGCTGGCGCCTGGGATGGCGCTGCCGCCGGGGGCGCTAGTCGCGCGGATGAACGCCGACATCTTCGCCCCGCCAGGTCCGCTGGATATTCTCAGCCCGACGGCTGAGCCTGGGAGTGCTCCCGTGATGACCGTCAGGCCCGGGTGGTGAAGGCGGACTGCCGGGCGGTCTTTTGGCTTTACGGCACCCCGAAAGCGTCCTATAGCCAACATATGGTAAATTGGCCGGTGTGCGCGAAACCGCCTTGCGGATTTGGGTACACTTGGCGCCTGCAGGGCGCCGGCCAAGGGGTGTCTGCTTCGGCAGATACTGATTGAAGTTAAAAAGAGGTGGCCACCGCATGGGGGGCTGTTCCATACTTGGAAGAGTCATGACCCATATCGCCACCTTTCCGAGCCTTGAGAGGAGCCCAGCGAGATGGCTTTTCCTGGAGCCCGCAAGTCCATAAATAAGAAGGCTTTAGCCCTTCTGATAGCGATTCTGACGATTGCCGTCGCGGCGTCCGCTGGGATGTCCAGCGCGACTTATCGAATCGATCGGTCCTCCGCCAACAGTGGGAGCGACACGCCTACCGGCGGTGCCGCTTATCGGGCCTTCCCGCACGTGTTTGGCGGGGCTGCGACTGGACAATCGTTCAGTGGTAACTATCAAATCAACCACGGATCCATCGGCGGAATCCTCCGCAGCGGGGATCAGATCTATGTCGATCCGCTCTGGACTGCCCAGGGCGACGTGGACGCCGACCCAACGGTTGGCGTGGCGGGCTGCAATCCCGCCGCAGTCAGTCTCGTGTACGGCGTGAATGCGTTCAACTCGATCACCGCAGGCGTTGTTGCGGTGAATTCCGGCGGTACCGTTTACGTGCTGAACGGAACGTACCAGGAGGAGAACATCGCGGTGACCAAGCCGATGACGATCGTCGGCTACGATGAGTCCACTTCCGGTTGCCTGGGGCTTTCCGGACAGGCCGGCGCGATTGTCGAACCGGCGACGTCGATCCCCGGCGGCAAGACGCTGTTCAATGTCGCTTCGTCGGACGTGACGATTCGCGATCTGACTCTCGAGGGCGATACGGCGTCTTTTGCGGCCGCTTATGAAGCCGACTTCGGCGTTTATGTTCTCGATGCGACGGCCTCGATCGATAATGTGACTCTTCGGAATCTGACCGTACGGAACTTCGGCGACCACGGCGCGTACTTCCTGGCGCCGAATACGGCCGGATACCAGGTTGCCAACTGCGACTTCCAGATCCTCGGCGATTATGTCGGTGGTTCGGTCGATGGCGGCGCGGTGTTGTTCGGCGGCGCGAGCGGCTCGATGACGGGCGGCTCGGTGACGATGGCAACGAACGGCGTTTCGATTCTCGGCGGCGATACGGCGGCGATGGCGCCGCTGACCGGTTCGGGCGCGATTCCCGAAGTCGACGTGACGGGCGTGAGTTTCCTGTCGGTCGGCGGTGGCGGATCGAACGGCCAGGGCGCGATTGCTTATCTGAACAACGCGATCGGCGTGGCGAATTCGAATTCGCTGATGGGAATTCATCGCGGAATTCAAGTCGGTTCCATGGTGACGACGGGAACCGTTGAAGTTTCTGAGAACGTTGTGACGGGCCCGGCGTTTGTCGGTCTCGACATTAATAACCTGGAAGCGCCGACGCCGGTTTCGCCTCCGTCGACCGTCGATGCGACGTCGAACACGCTGATGGGCGTAATGGATGCCGCGGCGATTTCGGTTCGTTACATCGGTCGCGACTCTGTTGGCTCGACGGCTCCGGCGAATGTGAACCTGACTGCTAATCGTCTTTCCAGCATCGATACGAGCGCCCTCTCGACCTACGGCGTCTTCGTCAGCGGCGTGGATACGGGCTTTGGCCAGGTCTTCGTGGCGGATAACGCGATCGTCGCGACGCCGACGCTGGCGAGCGGCATTGGCGTGAGTGTGCATACGACCGACCAGGTCTTCGGGACCGCGACGGATAACGAAGCGGTTGGCGTGCAATTGTACGGCAACACGATCACGGGCTGGCCGCAGGGCGTTTCGGTGATCAGTGTTGATAACGGCGGCTTGCCGGGCGCGACGGTCGATGTGCTTGTCGGTGGTGTGTCTTCCAACTCGATCACGGGTGGAAACTTCGGCATCGAGGTCGACGGCCAAGCGGCCGCGGCAACGATTACGGATAACCTTGCGATCTCCAACAACAGCATCGGCATCGCCGCTACAGGCGGTTCGTACGCCGACATCCGGAACAACCGAATTGCAGGCAACATTGGTATGGCCGTGCAGGCGGACACCGATGCTCTCGTCAATCTCGAGAACAACTACATCGGCGTTCCGAGTTCTCCGGCGACTGGCGTGTATGCCGACAATGCAGGCACCGTCGACATGGGCGGTGGCTTGTTTGGTTCGGCCGGCGGCAACACGTTTGACGTGGCGGATTCTTCTGCGGCGGTTCAGTTGGTTGCATTCCTGCCCGGCACGGTGCGGGCGGAAGGTAATACATGGCAGAGCGGCGGCGTGACTTACAACGGCGCCGTGGCGGTCGACGATATGATCTTCGACGGCGACCTGGATAACCCGCTCGGTGAAGGCGCGACGGCTGGTCCGCTCGACTTCATTCCGTTCAACGCGGGCACGCTGCAGTCGCCGATTACGCTCGATGGCGCGGCTTCACGCGGTCTGGCGGGCTACGGCACGACGCTGTTCCGTGCGCTTTCGGATGGCGTCGAGGCGGTCGCCACTGGCGGTACTGTCGACGTGGTGACGGCGAATTACTATTCGCTGCGTTACGATCCGGATTCAATCTACCAGGTGCTCGGCACGCGGATCGATCGCCCGATGTCTCTTGTGGGCGATGCGCCCGGCGGGCCGATCGTTTACCCGATGGGCAACGACGTTGGCACATCTGCTTCGGTGGTTGTCGACGGATCTGCGCTGAATCTGTTTGAGATCCAGAGCGACGACGTTGCGATGTCGAACATGGTTCTCGACGGCGACAACCCGGCGATTCCGGGTGGTGCCTCGCAGAACGGTGCCGACGTCAATGCACGCAACGCCGTGGTGATCGATCACACGATCGCAGACGGCCCGGATAATCTAAGCTTCGACAACGTTGCCGCGCGGAACTTCTACTACAAGGGCATCGCGTCGAACGGTTCGGCTTCGGATCCGAGCGATGCGCTCGCGGTCAACAACTCTCGCTTCGACAATATCTCGGGCCAGGGCGACGAGGCCGGCGCGATTGCGCTGAGCACGCTGACCAACACGTCGATCACCAGCAACACGATTGATCTCGTTGGCCTGGGTATCGATGTGACGCCGACGGATGCAACGTCGACGCACACGATCTCCTACAATGCGCTGAGCAACGTGGCAAACCTCGGTATCAATGCGAACATCATCAGCAACGCGGCGCGGTTCGACATCAGCGGCAATACGCTCGCGATGGGACCGACTGCAAACAAGGCGATTGCCGTCGAGAGCATCACCGCGACGGCGCAGGCAATTGTTTCCGGCAACGACGTTCAGAGCGGTTCGGGCATTCTGCTGGCCGTCCGCGATGTCGATCCCGACTCGCTGATTCTGGCACAGGCGAACGATCTGATCAGCACGAGCGGTCTGACGATCGGCGTACAGGTCGAGGCGACCGAGCGTGTGACGACCTCTACGACAGGTCTGCAGTTGGTTTCCAACCAGATCGACAATCACACGATCGGTGTGGATGTGATCGGCGGTACGGCACCGACGGTGAATATCGGTACGGTGCTGCGGCGGAATGCGCTGGATGGCAACGCGACCGGCGTCAGTCTCGTGACGGGCCCTGGCGGGGCGGAAACGGAAGTGCTCGTCGGTGGCGATACGATTGCAGAAACCAACGCGTTCACGAACAGCGGCACGGGCGTGTTTGTCTCGGGTCAGTTCTCCGAGGCGACGGTGCTGAACCAGTACACGCCGTTTGACACGCAGACTTACGGCGTGTGGGCCGAGGGCGCTGCGAAGGTGATTGTGCGCGCGAGCCGCTTCGACAACAGCACGTCCGCGGCGATTGCACTGACGGATAACGGTACGGAGATGTTGATCGAGAAAAACCGCCTGGCTGGCGACACGAACCAGGTCGGTGTTCTCATCGACAACAACGCACAGGCCAGCATGGGTCCGGGCGTTCCGGGCAATGATGTTTCGAGCCTGTACTTCGCGGGAGCGCAATCCCTCGGCACAAACCGCTTCTGGAATTACACGGGCGTGGGTGGACATTTCGCCATCCACAACTTGTCCGCACGCGATCAGAACGCGGAGAACAACGACTTCGGCACGGTGGATCTGCTAACGATCGAAGGCGTTGTTGAGCACCAGCCGGATAACGGCCAGGGGCTTGTCCTGTTCGATCCGCCGATGGCGCCGTTCACGACGATCGAGGACTGGGCAGTCCTGCAACGCGAATAACCCCCATGGCGTTTTGGGGAAGCACACCGGGCCGCTCTCCTTTTGGAGGGCGGCCTTCCGTTTCAGGGTGCTCTCACTACGCCAAGCTCTTCGTTGCGCGGCGGTCGGATGGCTCGGTCTTGACGCAAGCGATACCCAGGGCTTGCGCCCTGGGCTGGTATGGAGCGGGGCGTTGCCCCTTCGGTGGAGTGGTCGAGTACGTGTACGAGTTCGAGGGGGGCTGCGTACTCGTACTCAGCGAAGCGGTACTCGACCTCGCACTCGGCATTTGGGGATAGCGAAGCTTTGGGAGCGAAACGAGGTGACTTGGGCAGCCCCAGGGGTGTGGGCATTCAGGCAGGTTTGTGGGTTTGCTCTTGGCCAAGATGGCCAAGTCACCTCGAAGTGGTCTGTGGTTGGCGGTTCCATCCTCCTCCGCGCTCCGCGCTATGGCGGACAAGGGGGTCTTCTCTTGTGGGCTGCCAATGGTGTGTGGATGATTTGACGGTTGGTTCTTGGGGGGAGGGGCTATGAATCCGGTCGTGAACTTTCTTGCCAGCGGGATGCTGTTCTTTGTCGGCGGAGGATTGATCCTGGCGGCGGGTGTGTGCTTTGCCGTTTCGCAGAAGTGGCGCTGGTGCAAGCGGGCAGCCGGCTGGTTCTTGCTGCCGGGGCTGGCATTTCAACTGGCGTGTTCGACTCCTCTTTCAATCGCGTTCTACTACGTCCCTCTGCTGGCGTTGGTAATCGCCGTTCCGATTCTCTGGTCGCGAGAGAAGTGCGATCCGCGTTGGAGGTGGGGGAGTCTTGGGGCTCTGGTCCTTCTGGTCCTTCTGGGTTCGGGTCTGGAAGTTCGGTGGCACATCACGCCTGCCCTTTCTCATCCGGATGGTACGCGCGTGACGGTGATCGGCGATTCGATCAGCGCGGGGATCAGCGATCGAGAACGCCCCTGGCCGATTGTCTTTGAGGAGCTGACGGGCATTCCGACGCGGAATTTGGCAAAGGCCGGCGCCAGCCTGGAAACGGCGATGCTTCAGGCGGAGGAGCTGACGCCGGAGGACACGTTCGTTCTGCTGGAGATCGGCGGGAATGACTTCATGGGCGAAACGAGTTCCAGCGACTTTGAGAAGGAGCTGAGGGTGCTGTTGAAGGCGGTGAAGAGCGAGGATCGTGCGGTGGTGATGCTCGAACTGCCGCTTCCGCCTTTTCACAATCGCTATGGCAGCGCGCAACGGCGGGTGGCTCGCGAGCTTGGTGTTCCACTGATTCCCAAACGGCGTTTTATGTCGGTTCTGGGAGCCAAGGACGCGACGAGCGACGGGCTTCACCTTTCCCCCACGGGGCATCGTCTGATGGCGCAGATGGTGGCCGATGCGCTGGGGGTTGGATGACGAGGCTTGGGCATCCTTGCCCAAGCCCCAGGGATGTTGGCGTTCAGGCATGTTTGCGGGTTAGCTCTTGGCCAAGATGGCCAAATCACCTCGAAGCAAGTTGTTGGTGCTCGGGCGGTGCTCTTCTCCCTTGTCCATCCGTTGGGTTCTTCTATTCTGAATCGAACATGATGTCAGGAGCTGTTGGTGCCGTGCCGGATCGTGTATGGTACATAAAGAATCTCGATCTGTTCGAGGGGCTGCAGGATATGTCCGCGATGTCGGTTGCGGGCAATGCGGGGGAGGTGTTGCTCGATCCGAAGCAGATCATCACGTTCCAGGGCGACCAGCCGCGGGTGGTCTACGTGGTGATCAGCGGACGGCTGCAGGTGTCGCATCTGCTGCCGGATGGGCGGGAGGTGATCCTGACGTACCTGGGGCCGGGGGATATCTGGGGGGCGGTGGACGAGGATGAAGTCGATGCGCCGGCGAGCCCGATGGATTCGCACCAGGCAATGGCCCAGACTCCGACGCAGTTGCTGCGGTTCGACGCGGCGTACTTTCGCCATATGCTGAGCCGGCGGCCGCGGGTGGCGTTCAAGATTATCCGTCAGTTGGGAATCCGGAAGCGGCGGGTGGAACTGCGGTTGATCAACCTGTGTTTCAAGACGAACCTCCAGAAACTGGCGTCGCTGCTGCTGGAACTGGCCGAGAGCCACGGGGTGGAAATCGATGGTGGAATTCGCATCGGTTTGGGGCTGACGCACCAGGAGATGGGTGCTATGGTGGGCATGACGCGTGAACAGGTTACCAAACTGTTCACCCAACTTCGAGAGTCGGGTGCAATAGAGACGGTCAAGGGGCGGATTATTCTGCGCGATCTGGATCGATTGCGCGAGATCGGCGGTCCGCGCCAGGGCGGGTAGGGCACTGGAGACTCCGATTCGCGAGTTCGAGTTCCGGCAGGGCGCGATTTCGTTAATCCGAGGGGCTTCAAGGTCGATCTTCCGGGGAACCTTTATTGTGGCCACATTGTCGAACAACGCGAAGAAGGGCATGATGGACATGGATCCAGCCCGCGAAGCGGATCTTGTTCAGCGCGCCCAGGACGGGGACCAGACGGCCCTCGAGGAGCTTCTCTCCGCCCATCAGGATCGTGTGTACCGCACGGCGCTGCGATTCCTGGGGGGACGCGAGGAAGAGTCCTTCGAACTCGCACAGGAGGTGTTGGTCAGTGCTTTTCGCCATATCAAGAAATTCCGTGGCACCAGCCGATTCAGCACCTGGCTGTACCGTATCACGGCGAACCTGGCCAAGAATCGCTTTGTGGTCGAGAATCGCGAAAAGGCGCGCTACACGAGTCTGGATGCTCCGCACGCAGGAGACGAGGACGAGCGGCCGCGGCAGTGGGAAGATGCCGGAGCCCGCGATCCTCGCGACGCTGCGGCGGACAATGAGCTCATGGAGACGTTGCACGAGCGAATCGAGGAATTGGACGTTGAATGGCGCGAGGTTGTTGTGCTGCGCTTCTTCGAGCAATTGTCCTACGAGGAGATCGGCGAGACGCTGGATCTGCCCATCGGGACGGTGAAGTCGCGGATCAACCGCGCACGCAAGATGCTTCGCGAATCGATGAAAGACGTACTGAAGGAACGACGAGCATGAGTCGGGAACGCTTCGAAGAACTGCTGGACCCCTGGTTGATGGGTGAACTCGGCGCCGAAGAGCAGGCCGAGTTCGAGCAGCTTCTTCATGCCGATCCGGAGCTTGCAGAGGAAGCCGAGGACCATCGCGAACTGGCCGGATTGATGGCCGGGGCGCCTGTGCCCGCGGCTCCGGCGGGGTTGCTGGCGGGTGCATTGGAGAAGGCCAAAGCTGCCGAAGTGATCGAGATCGCGCCGCGTCGTCGTCCCTTCATGAAGTGGGCGATTGGTTCCGCGGCGGCGGCGGTGATCGTGTTTGGCGCTTACATGGCCACGGATGTTGAGACTGTCTTACCGAGTGCCCGCGATTCGAACGTGACGACGCCGGATGAGTTGATTGCACACGCACAGGCGGAGCGTCGCGTTGCCAGCGAGGCGATTCCGGAGAAGGGCGCTGAGAAGGAGAAGAGCCTGGGAACCGACATCGCGTCGATCGCAGAGGGCGCCAAGGATGGTAGCGAGCGGCTACGTCAGGAGAAGAATGGCGAAGATCTGAATTCGCTTCACTCCATGGTGGAGGAGCAAGTTACGGCCGGTGCTGCGATTGAGAAGAAGGAGCAGCCGGCGGCCGAACGGCTTGATGGGGGCGCCGGAAACGCGCTCCAGATGTCCGCGCAGATCACGGACGCGCCGGCTCGTGACAAGTCCGACGATCGGGAGAAGGCGGCTTCCGCTGCGCCCCCGGTTGCGATGCAGCGGGCGATGGAGTCCGCGCCTACGTCTGAACCCAGCGAGACTCCTTTCGAATCCAACCTCTTCTTCGAAACGGCCGAGGAGATGGAGGACATCGACGATTACGCCCCGGACGCGGAGGCGCGCGGATTGTCGGACAACATCGTCGAGGATTCGGAGGCGGATGAGGTCGTCGCCGAGGTGGAGGTCGCGCCTCCCGCGCTGGGTCTGCACGGTGCGATGTACAAGCCGGGAACGAACCTGGAGCACCCGACGACTTCGGAGGTGCTGGCGGAGAACGCGAAAGCGATCGGCGGGAAGCTGGTTGCGCTGCCGGGCGACTTCGAGGCTGCTGCGGATGTTTCATCGATGGCCGGCGACGAGAACGAGGAACTGGTCGGGCAGTGGTCGGCAAAGGCTGCTCCCACGCCGGCCCAGCCGCTGGCGCCGGAGACGTTGGCGTTGGTCTTCCCGGACGAGGCGTCGTTGAGTATGTTCTGGTATCGCGCGCAGTCGGTTCTGGCGGCAGCGGATGCGACTGGTGAACCGTCCGCGTTCGGCGGCGGGGCATCGGCCCCGAGCGGAAGCGGAATGGGCGGCCGCAGCCTGCGCATGCCGGATGAGCTGCGCAACACGGGTGAGCTGACGGAGATGAGCTTCACCGACGCGGCGAGCACGCCGCTTCCGTCCCCGGCTCCGGATAAATTGCACCCGCCGTACCTGATTTCGGACTACGACGTGCATGTGGATCGCCGCGGCGATGGGATCCTCGTGACGATCCGCCCCAAGCTTCCCGAGTCTTCCACCGTGGATGAGTGATCGGCCCCTCAACGTCCTGCTGGTCTGTCGCAGCTTTCCCGCGCACCGGGCCGGCGGCATGGAGTGGCACGCGCAGGATGTTCTGGAAGGTCTGATCGCGGCCGGGCATACGGTTCATATACTGACAACGAATCTTCCCGATCGGGCGGCGCTGAAGCCGTTGCGAACGAATGGCGTGCTGGAGACCGTAGGAGGCAGCGGCGGGGGAGCTTACAGCAAGCGGTTCCTGCTGACGCTGGCGCGGAGGGCTCGCCAGATCGCCGAACGCGAATCCATCGACATCATTCATGCGCAGGGCTTCGCCGGCGTCCCGTTGGTCTTTCGCGCGCGCAAGATGCCGCCGATTGTGACGACAATTCACGGAACGCACTGGAGCGAGACGCCGCTGGATCGTCGCGTGCGGCACATGCGATCGCCGGTGGAGCGCATGCGCGATATCTGGCGCTTCAAACATCGGTTCGCGTTGTGGCCGCTGTGGTGGCGATTTCTGCGCAAGCGTCCGAACCTGATCGTGGACAGCGATTTCACCGCGCGCGAGTTGCGGCGCGAGGTTTGGCAACTGAATCCGGCGGTTGTGCCGTTGGGGATGAACCTGGGGCGGCTGCGGCCGCGGCGGACGCGATTGGTGTTCGATCCGGAGAAGCGATTCCTGGTGCCGGACAGCGGACAGGAGCATCCGATGCTACTGTTCGCGATCAGTCGGTTGGAGGAAATCAAGGGGCTGGATGTGCCGCTGAAGGCGCTGGGGCGTTTGGGGAACAAGACGGGATGGCACTTCGCCATTGGCGGCGACGGGCCGGATCGCGCGCGGCTGGAGACGATCGCGGCGCGACTGGGGTTGCAGGATCGCGTGACGTTCCTGGGGCGCGTGCCGGATGCGGATCTGGCGGATTGGCTGGCGGCGGCAGATCTATTCCTGAACCCGGATCGCGGCCAGCCGGCGTTTGGCCTGACGGTGGCGGAGGCGCTCGCGGCGGGGACGCCGGTGTTGGCCAGTCGTGTCGGGGCGCACCCGGAGGTGCTGCGGCGCGGCGACGGGATTCTGGCGCCGCCGGGAAATCCCGCAGCGTGGCGGCGAGCGCTGGAGCATCTGCTGGCGCGTTTGCCAGAGAACGAACGCCGCCGATCGGCACGGCGCGAGCGGGCTCGGGAACGATTCCACCGCGACCTGATGATCCGGCGACTGGTTGGTGTGTATCGGGACGTGCTGGCGGGGTGATGGGTCGATCAAGTGGGGACGGAGGTCGTGCCCTGAAACTTCCAGCTTCCCATTCCGAATAAATCAGCAGTGATTCTGATAAGCGCGGACAGTCACGAATAGCACTCGGTCAAGCGCCCCTGTAGGGTTACATGGTGGGGATTTAAGCTCGACATGCGCGACCTCATCCGTAAGTCTCGGTAGTGTCAAAATCACCAAAATCCACATGAATCTCCGTACTTGGAGAGGGGGGAATTCCTGTGAACGTTAAGAACGCTTTTTCCTTCGCGCTGGCATTTGCTATGTGGGGGAGTCTGATCCCGGCGGCTGCAGGTGCTGAGACGCTCGGCTCTGCAGAATACCAAAGGGCCACGCCGGACTGGGTTGGTGAGTCAAATGTCAAGGATGCCCATTATGGCAGTACCGTGTCGACGGCGGGAGATGTCAACGGCGACGGCTATGATGATATAATTGTTGGAGCCAGCAATTACGCCAATGGTCAATCCCAAGAGGGCGCCGTATATTTTTACCATGGGTCGGAGTCAGGGGTCTACGGTACGCCGGACTTTGTTATCGAGGGGAACGCGGCTTTGATAAATCTTGGTTATTCCGTCTCGACCGCCGGCGATGTGAATGGGGACGGATACGATGACGTCATCATGGGGGCTCCCTTGTTCACTGACGATCTCTATCGCGAGGGCGCTGCTTTTGTTTATTATGGTTCCGCTGGGGGTCTCAGTTCTACTCCCGACTGGATCATGACCGGCACGCAGAATACGGAGCGATTTGGCACTTCTGTCTCGTGCGCGGGCGATGTGAATGGCGACGGGTATGACGATGTGATCATCGGTGCCAACACTTACAAGAACGGCGAAGACTATGAAGGTGGAGCGTTCGTTTTTCACGGCTCTCAAACGGGTCTGAGCAATTCTCCAGACTGGACAGGAGAAGGCAACCAGGCGGCCTGCTTTTTCGGAAACTACGTTTCCAATGCCGGAGATGTGGACGGCGACGGGTATGATGACGTCATTGTGGGCGCGAACTTCTATAATAACGGGGAGACAAATGAGGGGAGAGCATTCTTGTTTTATGGATCGGCATCAGGCCTCGAATCGACCGCCGGCTGGACGGCGGAGGGAAATGCGGAAGCCGCAGAGTTCGGTCACTCGGTTTCCACGGCGGGGGATGTGAATAATGATGGCTACGACGATGTGATCGTTGGCGCCTACGGCATCGACATTGCCGACAAGAATGAAGGGAAGGCGTTTGTATACTATGGCTCTGAGAATGGGCTTTCGGCCTCTCCCGGCTGGATTGGAGAGGGGGGGATCTCTCGCGCACAGTTTGGCTTCTGGGTTTCGACAGCGGGGGATTTCAATGCGGATGGTTTCGATGACGTTATCATTGGTGCCACCCAGGACTATTACGATGAGGAGAACGAGGGCATCGCGTACATCTTCTATGGTTCGGCCACTGGGTTGTCGGCCGTCGCCGACTGGAATGCAGAGGGCAACCAGGTTGGTGCCCTGTTCGGTTACTCTGTATCAATCGCAGGCGATGTGAATGGCGATGGGGGCAGCGATGTGATTATCGGCGCGGAGTTGTACGACAATGGCGAATCCAACGAGGGCGCGGCTTTTGTGTTTCACGGAACTCCGTCCGGCTCTACTCCGCTGCTTGACGATATCTTGAACGCCCTCCTGGGGCTTGTCTCAAGCCAAATGGGATACGATCTGAACGGGGACGGAGTCGTCGATGCGGCCGATCTTGTTCGATTGGTGATTCAATAGGGTTCTATTCAGCATCTTGCCGTCAGTTCGACACAGGCGGCAGTTGATCCAGGTCGAACGGTGGGAGAGTAGATGTTTTGGGGAGGATGATTTTCTCGGCTTCTATGGCAGCATCCAGCTGATCGTTTGAAATCCAGCAGACCCGTGCGGTCTCCTTGGCTTTTTCTGTTTCATACACGACAAAGCCGACCTCCTCGTTGCGATGAATGCCTGAGAAGGTCCAGCCATTGGTGAAGAAGAGAGGCCTCTCCAATGTGAGATGTCCCCGATGCGACAATTCTCCCGCACCGTCTGCAAAGAAACTGGTGGGGTACCTGAGGCCTTTCGGTGACTTGACGATCGGGATGACCCCGACAAGTTCCTTGTGATACGCCCATGGATCTTTCTCGGTATACACATCTGCGCTAAAGACGTAGAATTCGGAATGGCTGGCCAGGGGCGAAGCGCGCCACAAGAAGTAGAAGGAAACCAGAGAGAGCACCACTCCAGCACCGATAAGTCCCGCGATTTTCCGACGCGTCATTGTCATGTTCGTGATTACGGTCCCTGGTATGTGTGGCCTTTTCGGCTCCATTCATCCCTTGCCCGTTCCTCGGTTCACGGATTGCGCAGGATGAAGAGTTGGTTCCAGTGCAGTGGGCCGTCGGGTTTGTTGGCGAGGGCTTCGTGCGGGTCGGCGATTCCTTTGCCGGGGATGTCCATGGCGGAGGCGACGTGTTCGAGGCCGGCCTGGCGGAAGACCCAGCGCCACTGCCAATACGTCAGCACGAAGATGTGCGGCGGGAATCCGTAGGTGTAGTAGGTGATCTCCGGGATCTTCCCGTTGTTCCGATCGTCCGTCTCGAAAGTGTAGGTGTCCGTTTCCTCATCCCATTCGGAGGGGAAGTGCTCTCGGGGTTCGCCGTCGTTTGGGAAGGGAAGGTTCACATAAATGAGACCGCCGGGTTCCAGGAGTCGACGGAACTCCCAGAGCATAACCATCGGCGCGATGGAATGCTCGAGAACGTGGCTGGCAAGAATGCCCTTGAGGGAGTTGCTCGGAATCGGGATGGAGTGCATATCGCACTTCAGGGTTTCCATTCCGCGCCGTCGACATTCTTCCAGCTCTGCATCGCTGCCCGAGAGGGCTGTTACATCGTATCCCCACTTCAGGAAGTGGTGTCCGCCAAAACCGGGGCCGGCACCCACGTCCAGGAGTCTCCCAGACGGGGGAGCGCTCAGTCCGGACTGCTCCTGCATCCAGCGGAACCAGTCGCACTTGCAGTCTTTCCAATGGTCGTCAAAGGCCTCTGCGCGAAGTTCGGGCGGAGTCTGTGGGAAGACGGCCTGAACCGATCCCATCTGGTAGAAGTCCTTCATGCAGAGCTCGAGCTGGGATTGGCTTCCCTCGGAGGACTCGAGGAGCATTTCTCGCACGGCGCGGTAGCCGAGCAGGTGCTTGAGGACGCGGCGGGCGCCAAGCCGTTCCGCAAGGGCCTTGCGCCGTTCCCGTCGAGCCTGTGAGCGATACTGAATGTCCTTTGCCGCGAACTGCGCGTTTCCCGGATAGAGCTTCGCCGCACGCTGAGCAGCCTGGGCGGCCAGTCCGGCTCCATGCTTCTTCGCTGCCAGCTCGATCAACATGAGCCAGTCCGCCTCGACTTCGCTCTTCTCCAAGATATCCAGAAGTCTCCTGATCGAATCCTCGGTGAACCCCGCATCTTCGGCTTTCAGGAATTGCAGGCGATAGCGCGCTTCGTAGTTTGTCGGCTGCAGTTCGATGAGCTTCTCATAGAGCTCCGCAGATCTCTTGCGGCGATCGATGGCGATGCAGGCCCAGGCCAGGTTGCCGATGACTTCGACATCCTGCGAGTCCAGTCGATGGGCTTCTTCGAGGGTGTCGACTCCTTGAGTCACCTCGCCCTGATCCAGGAGAACAAGGGCCTGTTCGAACAGCTTTCGGGCTTCCGGGGAACTCATACTTCCTCCACCTCTCGGCGAAAATCCGCTTCGCGCGTTCCCAAGAGGCGAGCATTCAACGTTGTGGGGTGTCTACCGGAATAACATGGACAAGTGTGCTGCGAGGTGCGACATCGGGTCATCTCCCGCTCGATCCTGGCAGCACCCATTGACACGCGGGGCCGCGCTTTCGTAAGAACCCCACGGTTTTCTGAGGGGAGGCCTTGGGCCCTCGGCCCGGCTCCAGAACAACGAACCAAATTCCCAACGGGAGATTTTCGATATGGCAAAGCTGTCGGTTGCGGACATCACTGTCCAAGACAAACGCGTCCTGGTGCGGTGCGATTTCAATGTGCCCCTGGACGACAACCTGAACATCACCGACGACGCGCGCATCACCGCCGCGTTGCCCACGATCAAGGAACTGCTGGAGAAGGGCGGCCGGGTGATCCTGGCGTCTCACCTGGGTCGTCCGAAGGGCAAGGTTGTGCCCGAGATGAGCCTGGCGCCGGTGGCGAAGCGTCTCGGCGAGCTGCTGGGTTTCGATGTTCCGCTGGCGCCGGATTGCGTCGGCTCGGAGGTCGAGGCAATGGTCTCGAAGCTGGAGTCCGGCCGCGCGCTGTTGCTGGAGAACGTTCGCTTCCACAAGGAAGAGGACGAGAAGAAGAACAAGGAAACGAAGGAGTTCAGCAAGGAACGCTGGGAGTTTGCGAAGAAGCTGTCCGGCCTGGCTGAAGTCTACGTCAACGACGCGTTCGGCACGGCGCACCGCGATCACGTGTCGACGTGCGGCGTGACGAAGTTCCTGGATCCGTGCGCCTGCGGTTACCTGATCCAGAAGGAACTGAAGTACCTGAAGGGTGCACTGGATGAGCCGAAGCGCCCACTGGTCGCCATTCTGGGCGGCGCGAAGGTGTCGAGCAAGATCGGCGTGATCCGCGCGCTGCTGAACAAGGTCGACGTGCTGTTCCTTGGCGGCGGCATGACATTCACGTTCTTCAAGGCCCAGGGCAAGGAGATCGGGAAGTCGCTGTTTGAGGAAGAGACGGCGGAGATCGCGAAGGAGTTGCTGGCGGAGTTCGAGAGCGCGAAGGCCAACGTGCTGCTGCCGGTCGATGTGCTGGTGACGGACAAGTTCGAAGCCGGAGCCAACACGAAGGTCGTCGATATCGACGGCATTCCGGCGGACATGGAAGGCGTCGATTGCGGCCCGAAGACGGTCGAGATGCTGAACGCCGAACTGGCCAAGGCCGGCACGATCGTCTGGAACGGCCCGGTGGGCGTGTTCGAGATCGAGGATTTCGCCAAGGGCACGAAGGCCGTGGCGGAGAAGATGGCGATGCTGGATTCGGTGACGATCATCGGCGGTGGCGATACAGCCGCGGCGGTGAAGAAGTACGATCTGGTCGAGAAGATGAGCCACGTTTCGACCGGCGGCGGCGCGAGCCTCGAGTTCCTCGAAGGCAAGAAGCTGCCCGGCATCGAGGCGTTGGACGAAGCCTGATTCACTTGCGACAAGCTAAAGAAACCGCCCCCGATCATCAATGATCGGGGGCGGTTCTTGTTTGCGAGTCGTGTTTAGGCTGCGGTCAGCCGCCCGTGCTCCCGTAGGGGTTCTGGCCGCCCATGCCACGCTGACGGCCTTCCATGGCTCCGGGGGCCTGACCTGCGCCCGAGGCGCCCCCGCCGGAGAGCTGGCGGCGCATTTCTTCCGGCTTCTTGGCATTCACGAGGGCCGTGTCGCGCGTGATCAGGTGGCGGCGGACAAGCTCGATCAGGCAGCGATCCATGGTCTGCATGCCGTACTTCACGCCGGCCTCCATGAAGCCCGGGATCTGGTGCGACTTGCCTTCACGGATCATGTTTCGAATGGCGTCCGTGCCGGTCAGGATTTCGAGGGCGATCGTTCGGCCGCCGCGGGCGCTGTGGAGGAGGCGCTGGCAGAGAATGCCTTCGATAACACCGGCGAGCATGATGCGCACCTGTTCCTGCTGGTGGGGCGGGAACACGTCGATGACGCGGTCGACGGTCTGGACGACGTCGACGGTGTGGAGCGTGGAGAAGACGAGGTGGCCGGTTTCCGCCGCCGTGATGGCCGCGGAGATGGTTTCCAGGTCGCGCATCTCACCGACGAGGATCACGTCCGGATCCTGGCGCAGAACGTATTTGAGGGCGTCGGCGAAGGAGGTGGTGTCCTCGTGGACTTCGCGCTGTTCGATGAGGGCTTTCTTGTGCTGATGGAGATACTCGATCGGGTCCTCGACGGTGATGATGTGGCAGTCGCGCTCGGAGTTGATCATGTCGATCATGGCGGCGAGCGTTGTGGACTTGCCGGATCCGGTGGGGCCGGTGACGAGTGTGAGTCCGTTCGGGCGACGGCAGAGAACTTCGAGGATTTTGCGGGGGAGCTGCAGTTCTTCGAAGCTGCGGATCTGCGTCGGAATGGTTCGGAAAGCGGCGGCGACGGAGCCGCGCTGGAAGTGTGCGTTCACACGGAAGCGCGCCAGGTTGGTGACGCTGAGCGAGAAGTCCAAGTCCTTGTTCTCCTCGAACTTCTGCTTCTGAATATCGGTCAAGATGCCGTAGATCAACCGACGGGTGTCGGCCGACGACAAGGGGGGCTGATCGAAGTTCAACAGATCGCCGTGTACGCGCATGACGGGCGGGCGTCCCACCGCAATGTGCAAGTCCGACGCGCCCTGCTCGACGGAGAATCGCAGCATTTCCGTTACGTCCAGCATAACCTGCTCCTTGAATTGGCTCCATGGTCCCGGGCGAACCGCGCTTCCTGGAGCGATTTCGACAAATCCGAATTTCCCTTTGGCCCGGCGATTTTCGAGAGGCACATTCTGAACCCCGGGCGGAGATACGGTCAAGCCGCTTTGCGCCGGGAACGATTGGTCCCGGGCGCGAAGCGGCCCGGAAGACGAGCAGACGAATGGTTTTGCAGGACAATCAGCCACGGCTTGAGAGCGATGCGGGGCCATCATCCCTGGGCTACAAGCTCGCCCTGGCGGGGCTCCTGTTGCTGGCGATGGCGTGGTTCCAGTGGATCACCGTTTCGATGTATTACGCCCATCGGCTGTACCTGGCGGACGTCGGGCTGTTCAACTGGATGATGTCGCACACGTGGCAGGGGGAGTTCCTCGTCAATCCGTTGGCGCCGCATGTGGACGGGAACTACTTCGGGATCCACTTTCAGCCGGTCTTTATGCTCGTATTGCCATTGTACCGGCTCTTCGATCATCCGCTGACGCTCGTTTGTTTTCTGACGTTCTTTCTGGTGCTTGCGGCGTGGCCTCTGGCGGAACTGGCGCGCCTCGTTCTGCGTTCGGAGGCGCTTGCGTTGGGGGTGGCGGTGCTGTTCCTGGGGAATCACTTCGTGGCATCGATTCACATGGCGAATCACTCGGAGTCGCTCGGGTTCGCGCCGATGTTTCTGGCGTTTCTGGCGCGGGAGCGCCGGAAGCCAGTGCCGTTCGCGATCGGCATCGGGTTGGTCCTCCTTTTGAAGGAGGATTATGCGTTGTACGTCGTTCTGTATGGGTTGTATCTGCTGACGGAACGCGATGGCTGGCGGTGGGGTGTCGCGACAATTGCGGCAGGGATCGCCGGCGGCATGTTGGCGAGCATCGTGATGAAGGCTTGCGGCCTGGAGGAGTACACGCGCCTCGGTATGGTTGCGGCCAGTCGGTACACCGAGATGGGCGAGACGCCGCTGCAGGTGCTGGCGTATCTGTTCGTGCATCCGATCAGCACGATCGGTCGCATTGCGAAGCCTGTTTTGCTGTTGCTTGTGGGCTCGACGGGCGTGATCTGTTTGCTGGATTGGAAGCGCGCGGGCCTGGGGCTGTTGGCTGCCGTGCCGTTCTTGCTGACCGGGGATCACATCATCGCGCGGCTGGATTATTATTACAGCTATGCCGCCGTGCCGTTTCTGTTCCTTGCAACGATTGGCGGCGCGCGTTTGCTGCGCGAGAACTTCGCGGAACGGCGCGCGTTGATCGATCGTGTGCTGGTCGTCTTCTTCGTCGTGATTGCATTGGGGACACAGTTTTTCCCCACGCGCACGGACAATCTGCGGCACCTCCCGCTGAAGGCGGACCCGCGTTTTCGGATGGTCGGATTCGTTCTCGAAGACCTTCCCGTTGGCGCAACGGTCGGCGCGCAGCACCAGCTCTTCTGTCGCGTACCGTCGGATCGCCGCGCGTTGCCCATTCGCCCCTGGAGCATCAGGGAGATCGATTATCTGCTCGTCGATGACATGCTGCGAATGAGCGACGTTAGCCCGGATGAAGCCGAGGAGGTCCTGCGCGAAACGGGCAAGTATCGCTGGGAGCTCGTTTCCGAAGAGATGGGAATTCGATTGTTGAAGAAGGAGCCTATGGAACCTGGATCGTCTCCAGATCCTTCTCGATCACCTTCAGATCATCCGAATCTTTGATGTTTTTGCAGGCTTCGCGCGCCTTGGCGAGGTATTCAGTGGTTTTCTCCGAATCGCCGGCAACCATGTAGCCACGGGCGATGGCTTCGCAGGCGGCCGCGACATCCCAATCGCCGATGCCGTTCTCTTCCAGAATCTGCAGGTAGCGCATGCCGTGGTAAATCGCTGTGTCCGCGTGGCCGGAGATGGCATGCACGCGGGAGACTTGCCATTCGCCTCGCCCGAGGTTGATGGGCTTGCCGACCTGCTCCCAGTGATAGCGCGAGGCGTGCGCCATGTGAATCATGCGGTCGGTTTCCGCAGGCGTGCGGTCCGGTTTTTCGATGTAGGTCCAGGTCTCGTTGAAAAGGGAAACGGCGAGGCGGCGATGCCATTCCTCCGCCGTGAAGCGTTCTTCGTTGCTCATTCAGAAATCTCCGGAAGTCGAATTCAGATGCCAAATGTCTGGCAATCTTCCTCGTACGCCAGCCGCCCCCGGCTGACGCTTTTCCCTCCGATGATCAGGTTCAGATTCTTATCCACGCCTTCGATCGTGCCGCGGGCAAGGATGTCCCGGCCGGTCAGGTTGCGGTCGTCGAGTCCTGTGCCGTCGTCATAGATGCGCACGCGGCGATCCAGGTCCATCCAGTCGCGTCGATAGCGTTCGACAAGTTGCCCGCCGCCTTCTTTCAGAAGCAAGTAGTGATTTGTCGTAAAGGTGCTGAGGAGCCGCGTCAGCAGTTCGAGTCGCGTGCGATTCTCGGTGAAGGCGCTCATGTCGCCAACCTTCGGGACGAAGACCGTCGGCGCAACATCGGGCGTGCTGTTCGTGTTCACGCCCATTCCGATCATGGCTTCGGTGAAGATGCCGCCCTGCGTGCGCGTCTTGCTGAGCGCACCGCCGATCTTCGCGCCATCGAGCAGAATGTCGTTCATCCACTTCACACCGACGGTGTGCTTCGTGCCAGACAGTCCGCGCACGAAGTCGAGTAACGTGAGCACCGGCAGGATGGCATATCCAACGCCGGCGGTCTGGATCGGGAGTTCATCGCGTACGAAAACGGTAACGTGCAGGTTGCCCTGGATGGCTGCCCACCGGCGATCGAAGTGGCCGCGGAAGGCGAGGCCTTCGTTTGCGACCATGACAAGGTTGGTCGGGACTTCGAGGTTCTTCGCGAGTGCCTTCGAAAGCAGGTCGATCTGCGAGTTCGACGCGTACTGCTGCCAGATGACGAGCGGGTACTGGCGGCTGAGCTTCTGGCCGGAGACTTCCGTCTCGACCATCGGCGGATCGGTGGGGAAGCAGAGGCTGAGGAAGGGGTGCAGCGGGTCGTTGCTGTTCCACTTCTTCCAGGCGCTCTCGGGGCACGGGCACTCGCGAGAGGCCGGATCGATGTCTGTGATGATCCGCACGGGACGCTCCACGGGGCGGGGTTTGAACTCCGTGTGGGGGCAGCCCGAATGATTTAGCCTGGCGAGGCGGTTTGTCAACCGGTGGCAGGGCGTTCTCATTGTCCCAATCTCATCGTTGCGCGGCGGGCGGTGGGATCGACCACGTATTTCTGGGCGCTCCCTTATCCACCGCGTTGCGCGCCTCGATCTTGGAACAAGCAGAACGCCCTGCCGCGTTCGGCGGTTCTCACAGGGAGATTTTCACGCACGTGGCGCGGGTGTTGGGATCGGTCGAGTACGAGTGCGCGTACGAGTTCGAGTACGCGAGATATCGCGAAGCGTCTTGCAGGGGGCTTCTCAGCCGGGCAGTTGTGCGGCGGCGCACATGGCGCGGGCGCGGTCGTTGACTTTGCCCATCAGGCTGCGGGTTACGGGGCCGACCTGGCCGTTACCGATGGGCTTCCCGTCCAGCCGAGTGGCAGGCATGATCTCCATCGTGGTGGAACTGATGAAGGCCTCCGGCGCGGCGGCGAATTCGTCGAGCGTCACGGCTTCCTCGACGACTTCGACGCCTTCCTCGCGGGCCACCTGGAGAACGAGCAGGCGCGTGACGCCCGGCAGGATCCGGTTGTTCAGCGGATGTGTGCGGACGACGCCGTCGATCACGCAATAGGCGTTGGACGCCCCGCATTCGGTGACGGTGCCGTCTTCGCGGTAGAGGAGGGCTTCGAAGCAGCCGGCGCGGCGGGCGCGTTCTTTGGCCAGGACATTCGGCAGCAGGGCGAGGGACTTGATGTTGCAGCGCGCCCAGCGCTCGTCCGGGTGAGAGAGCAGCGCGACGCCGTCGCGATAGTGCTCGGGGGCATGCGCCTGGAGTTCGCGCACGTACCAGAGTTCCGTCGGTGGGCAGTCTTTCGCGAGCGGGAAGGTGTGTTTGCGCGGAGAGGCGCCGCGGGTGAGCTGGCCGTAGAGCAGGCAGTCGCCGAAGCCGCTTTCGCGGACCAGCGATCGGATGTTCTCGGCGCGCTCGTCACGCGTCCCCGGGGGTTCGATCAGAATCGCGCGGGCGCTGTTCTCGAAGCGCTGCAGATGCTCGTCGAGCATGAGCGGCACGCCGTCGTAGCAACGGATCGCCTCGTAGATTCCATCGGCAAACTGAAATCCCCGATCCTCGACGGAAACGCGTCCTTCGGACAGGGGCATTACACGGCCATTCAACCAGAGCAATTCACGCATCAGCAGTCACCATCAGGCCTGAAGTGTCCACTTCTGGTGCCCGGCTCGGGGCAACAGTGTCAAAACCAATCGCCATGGGGAGGATCGAAAAACTGGGGGTGTCCCGGGGGAGGGGTGATCGCGCAGAGGCGCAAAGGCGCAGAGGAGAGAGTGCGGTCGTTACCGTTCTTCGGTAGTCGCCAAGACCGAATTACGGCGCGCGAGCACAATTCAAACCCAGCTCCTCTCCGAGAGGATTGGGGCGGGGGCCACACGGGGACTGGATGTCTATTCCTTGCCCTGGGGGGCATCAGTTCATCGCAATGCCATTCGCGTTCAGAATGAAGATGGCGTCGTTGGCTTGATGGACGGTGCCTTGGACGGTGATTTCTGCACCGGGGGCCAGGTCGTTGATGCCTTGCAGTCCAAGACGAAGTGTCTTGCCGTCTGAGTCGACGACTTGGATGGTTGCGCTGTTGGCAGCGACGACATCGCCGGGTACACAACAGGCATCCCAGGGGATTCGGCATTCGTTTCCACAGGCCGGTGCTTTTTCACTGTCGGCGAGAAGGAAGATGGCGCGGCCGTCGGTGAAGGGCTCGGCGCGGCCACCGATGTAGCCCGTCACTGTGACTTCTTCTCCGACTTGCGCGCTGGATCGAGTGGCGGACACGGACGTTGCGTTGGCAGGGGTTTCGGACAGGAAGAATCCCTGCGGCAGGGCTATCGCGGATTCCGTTTCTCCGGTTGTTCGCATTTCTTGTGGTGCGTTTGCTGTCTTCGTGGTCTCCTGGCTGCAAGCGGCGAAGACGAACGCAGATGCAAGGATGAAGGGGGTGATCTTGTGCTTCATGGAATAGCTCCTATGTGCGATTGATTGCTCAGAGTGACTTCAGTGCTTCAGGAATTGGCATACGCAGGCACCGCCATGCAGGGGGCAATGCGCCGAGAAAGCCGAGGAAAAGCCCTACGGTGGCGCCGGCGGTCAGTACAGTGCTGTTCAGGGTCAGTTCGAACACGCCCATGGAGAAGGAGACGGCGATCCCATCGAGCAAGACCTTGGCTGCCGCAATGGCGACGAAGACGGCAATGGCCGCGGCCAGAATGGCCTCCTGCACGAGACTCAAAACGATGGCCCGGCGTGGGTAGCCGAGGGATTGCAGCATCCCGATCTCGCGAGCCCGGGCGGCAAAGGCACTGTAAAGAGTGTTCAGTCCGCCGAGAATACCGGCCAGGGCGATCAGGATTGCCGTGGCCCAGATCATGATCTGAATCGGTTGGTAGAAGCGCAGCAGCGATGCATAGTATTCTGTCTCCGCGATGGCAGACAGTTCCAGGTCCACGCGCATCTTTGTGAAGGCATCCACGTCGGCGAACTCCGCGTCACCTAAACGGATAACGACGCAGGAAAGGCCGTCGCGTTTGGTGGCCACCTGCAGGTCCGTCAACGGGGTCCAAAGCTCCGCATCCATCACGGTCCCTCGAGCTTGGAAGTGTCCCACGACAGTCCATGGTTCGCCTTCGAAGAAAAGGGACTCGCCGATAGCCAAAGCCGAGGCCGGCAAACTGAGTTTCTCCGCTGCCAGCCTGCCGGCGATGATTTCATTCCGGCCCGATTGTGGGGCGCGGCCCTCGACGATCTCCACTCGCTCGTGGATCAGAAATGCTTCTGGTGTTATCCCTCGGACAACCGCGCGCAATTCTTCCGTTTCACCCTCGTTCTCGAAGAAGATGAGTCCCGACAGAATCTCCGGCGAAACAAAGGCAACTCCGGCCACCGAGTGAATTCCCGGCAGACTCGCGCTCAGAATACCTGGGGTTGTTGCCGGGATTTCGCTCCGTTCGATGCTCTCTTCGCTTCCCGTGGCAAGCAGGATGACGTTGCGCGAGTCGTTGCGAATGCTCAGCGACGATCGCATGCCTTCGATGAATGCTGCCGCCGCAATGATCAGTAGAACAACGAGCGCATTACCGAGCAGAATTGCCAGAAAGCGTCTCGGTGATCGGCCCAGATTGCGGACGGCGTAGTCGAATGGAAGTCGTCTCATGCTAAACCGCCCGGAACGCTTCCGCCGTCGAGAGGCGTGCCGCGCGTAGAGCCGGAACCAATCCGGCTGCGACGCCAATCGTGGCGCACACGCCGAGTCCCGTCGCGATGGTCAACGCGTTGGCTTGAATGATGACGCTGAGTCCTTCCACCGAAAATGTAAATTGGCCGAGTTGCGATACAGCAAAGGCGATTCCCACGCCCAGCACTCCTCCCAGCAGGCTGAGCCCCAAGCTCTCGATGACGACCAATCGGGTGATGAGGTTCTCCGAGTATCCCAGGGTCTGCATAACAGCGTGGTCTTTCACACGATCCTGAACGGATAGAGAAATCGCGTTGGCCACCAAGGCAAAGATCGCCACCAGACTGCCGATGCCCAGCCACCCCGCGAACTCCACCAGGCGCACAATGTCTGTCACAGCCCGAGCGACGAACGCCTTCTCGGAGGACGTCCATGTTGGTGCCTGGGCATTTGCGAACGTCTCGTCGATCATCGCCGCCACCGCGTCCAACTGACTGGAATCGGTGACTTCGACGTTGAATTGCGTTACGACTCCTTCTTTATTCCCGGCGGCTCGTTGAATAAAGTCCAGGTGAACATAGGCGACGTTCTGATCCTGAGGATCAGCCGAATCCAGAATCCCAGCGATGTTGACCGTGATACCCGCCGCGCTCAGGCGATCGCCAACACCGAGGCCGCGTCGCTCTGCCAGCCGTTTGCCAACTAACGCCGCATCGTTTCGGCGCGTCCATTCCGCGAGACCGCCGCTGATCAACTCCATCTCCGAATTGCGCAGTGCTTCCTCCTCGACGCCGCGAAACGTCACCACATCCAGCGATGCCCGGCAGTTGCTGACCACAATGCGCATCGGCGCGACGCTCCTGACGCCGGGAATCTCGCCGATGGCCCGCGTGTAATCCTCCGGCAGTTCGCTCGTGAATGGGCAGAATCGATTCTCGCGATAGACGACCAGACTTGTCTCGTTGGCTGTTTCTTGTGTCGCCGATGCGACGCCTGAACGCATGGCCTGGACCGCGCAGAACAGGAACATCGCCGTGGCAATGCCGCCCAGCGTCAGCATTGTTCGCGCTCGGTGGCGCACGATGTATTTACAAACCAGCGGAATCATCCGTGCGGGAATCATGAGGCGGCCTGCTCCAGTTCCTCCACCAGTCGACCCTTCTCCAGGTGCAGTGTTCGGCTGGCGTACGCTGTTGCGGACGGATCATGTGTCACCATGATCAACGTGCAGTTCATTTCGCGTGAGAGTTGCTGCAACAACGTAAGGATCTCATGGGCGGAGGATTTGTCCAAGTCACCCGTTGGCTCGTCCGCCACGATGATCTTCGGTTTGGTGACGATCGCGCGGGCGATCGCCACGCGCTGCTCCTGACCGCCGGACAATTGCCGCGGATAGTGATCGTGGCGATTCGCAATGCCGACCATGTTCAGGGCTTGCGATACTTGCTCGTGGCGTTCATTGCGAGACATCGGCTGCAGCAGGAGGGGAAGCTCGACATTCTCGTAAGCCGTAAGCACCGGCACCAGATTGTAGAGTTGGAAGATATAGCCCACGTGATCGCGGCGCCAGTCTGCCAGCGCCGACCGCGACAGCTTGGCGATGTTCCGTCCACCGACGAACAATTCGCCCGCGGTCGGTCGATCGATTCCGGCAACCAGGTTCAGCAACGTTGTCTTTCCACTGCCCGACGGCCCCATGAGTGCCAGAAACTCTCCGGCCTCAACATCCAGATCCAGTTCATTCAGGGGCGTAATCTTCTGATCGCCCCGCTGGTAAGTTCTCGTCAATCCGCGGCATTCGATAAATGGCATGTCAGTCAGTACCTCCTTGGCGGGTACGTACTCGCAGGTCCGCTTCGAGATTCCGGGCGGCAGACACGATAACCAGATCGCCTGGTCGGAGACCGGTCTTGATCTCATGCCAGCCCTCCTTCTGCGCGCCCGTGGTTGTAACGTGGCGTTCGGCGGCGATGCCCTCCTCGCCATCGAACTCGGTCACAATCCACACACGGTCCCCGTCGATGGCTTCCGCCGGGGCAAAGACCGACCGCCCTCCAGGCGCTTGCCCCTGACCAAGCGACTCGGAGACGGAAAGAAACCGAACCCGCGCCAACATCTCCGGCTTCAATTCTGCAGCCGGGTCCGCCAATGCCACTTTGACTTCGAGGGTGTTCTTCTGAATATCGGCCCGGTTCGTGATGCGGGAGACTTTTCCGGAAAACGTACGATCTGGGAGAACTTCCACCACGACCCGAGCCGGCTGTCCGACGCCGATCTTCGCCGCATCCGCCAGCGGCACATCCACGCGCACTTGCAGTTTAGCTGGATCGTACAACTCTGCCGCGCGCGACATTTGTGCATCCTCGGGTGCCGTCATGATGACCGATCCCGGCTCGACTTGTCGCTGCATCACGACCCCGTCGATGGGGGCCTTGATTTCCAGACGGTCTACCCGCAACTGGGCCTCGTCCAGCGCCACTCGTGCAAGGTCCAGCCTGCGGCGCTCCTCTGTTCGCAACTCGAGGCGGCGTTGGGCTGCTTTCTCTTCCGCCTTGGCGCGATCGAGCTTCGCCCCGAGTTCATCGATCCGCCGTTCCACCACACGCACGCGGGCCGACTGGGCCGAGTGGGAGGCCTCCGTCGTATCAAACTCCTCTCGTGAGATTGTTCCGTCCGCCAGCAGGCTCTTTCTTCGCTCATGAATGCGATCCGCCTCTTGCAGCAGCGCCATCTCCATGTCGCGTTCCGCGCGGGCCAATTCGAGCGACGCCGCTATCTCGCGAACCCCCGCCGTTGCCACGGAAGCCGCTCGTTGAGCCTCGATGTTCGCCTCCCAAGCCTCTTCCGCCGCGACCGCTTCGGCTTGCGCACGACGTAGCGCCAGGCGCGCGTCGTCATCCACCAATCGCGCCAGGACTTGCCCCTCTGTCACCGCATCGCCCTCGAGGAATAGCACCTCCTCGACGGTGCCACCGGTCAGTGCCGTCGCATAGACAGGAAACGGATCGGGCTCAATCCAACCGGCCGCTTGCGCCACCACAGTTCCGGAAGCTGGGTCGCTGGGAGCCGCCGCTCGATTGATGGCAGGATGCTCAACCACCGGCACCACCTCCACCGTCACGGCCGGCGACAGACTATCCGCCGCCGACCCGGCAAAGAGAATGGCGAAGGCCAGGAGAATTCCCACCGGCAAGGCCACCCGCGTTGCCCACCGAAACGGAGGACGTGGGACTGCCTCGCTTCGCGAAGCCGACAGAGAATTGGGGGCGGAAGAATTCATGATTCCCGCCGCCCAAGACGGAAGTTGGAAACAAACAACATGGAATGCACCTCTTTGCTGAGAAGAAGAAAACGACTATTCGACGAACCAACGGCTCATCGAATCAGCAAAGAAGCACTTGGAACTGAAGATGAAGGGATGTCTTGAGAGAAGGAATCCGCAAGTCCGGCAATTTCGTCCGCACAGAATCTGCGTCCATCACGGGCAGCCCGTCGTGCGCCAGGGCGACTGGGGGCTTGGCCATCGGCACCTGCTTTACCAGTCGCTTGGGGATCTGGACATGCTGGTCCGGCGATCCCGCATTGCGGCAAGCCCGGGGGCAATTCTCCGTCGGTTCTGAGCAGGATTCCGGCGTCACCGTCTGGAAGGCAATGCCGCAACAGGAGTGCTCGTGCAACTGCCCCGCCTCGGCACCGGCCGTCGCCTCCTGTCCCCAGCAGCAGAAAGCCGGTGCCGACTGCAACGCTGTCGCGAAGGCGAAGACTGCAACCAGCAGGCAAGCCACCAATCGTCGATTCGGCTTCCTCATCGCTCTGTTCGCTCCGCTGCCTGCCTTCGGTTCATCTGGCCGACGGGCATACTCTGCCACTCAACCCCAGGTTTGGAGCCGTCAAGAGAACCAATTCGTATGGAAGTCGCTTGCGACAAGAAGAGATTCCTCTGCACATTCTAAGTCATCCCCTCGAAAGCAATAATGGTTCCGGATCAACTCAAATCATCACCGCCACCCATTGCCCGCCTGGGCGGGGGAGAGTCTTTCCAATCAGCCGGGGACTATTGTAAGCCGCCCTGAGAGTCCCAATGTCTGACATTCAGAACATGCCGATTCCAAGCGTGCGGCGCAGCTCTTGGGCAAGATGCCCAAGTCACTTCGTATGATCAGGCTTTCACACTTCGGCGAAGACCCAGAGGCGGTCGGCCCATTCGGCGGCGGTTTCGGGGCGGAATGCGGGGTGGGGGGAGAGACCGCGGTGGATGAGGTCGACGAGTTCGGGCGGCAGGTCGCCGCGGTAGTCGGTCAGCGGGATGAGGCGGCCGGCATCGACTTCGTTGATGACGTCACGGGCCGTTGCACCGTCGTACGGGTAGTATCCGCCGCTGAACATGACGTAGGCGGTGACGGCCAGTCCCCACAGGTCGGTCGATGGGGTGATGGCGTTGGTGCGGAAGACTTCCGGGGCGGTGTAGCGGAAGGTTGAAACGCAAACGTGCGAGCGCGTCAGACGGTCGCCGCCGACTTCGATGCCGGCGATGCCGAAGTCGCAGAGGACGGCGTGGTCGTCGCGTTTGCGAATCAGGATGTTGCTGGGTTTGACGTCGCGGTGGACGATGCCGCGGCACTGGCGGCCGTGCATGTCGACCCATTCGAAGCGATGGGCCGCGGAGAGGGCTTCGGCGGTCTGCGCCATGTAGCGGCAGAATCGTCCGTACGGGAAATCGCGCCATTGGCCGACAAGGCGCTCCAGAGATTTTCCGTCGACGTACTCGAGGATCATGTAGAGGAAGCCTTCGTCCGGGTTGCCGCCGGCTTCGTCCATGCGGGCGATTCCTTTCACGCGGCTGGCGGCGAGGCGTTGGGTCAGTTCGGCTTCGCGGCGAAAGCGCCGGATGATGCGTTCGGCTTCTTCCCGATCCTGCATGGCGGACCGCAGGAGTTCGCGGCGCAGGAACTTCACGGCGACCCATTCGGCGGACCGGCGCGTGCGTCCGCGCCAGACTTCGCCGTAACCGCCGGTGCCGATTTTCTGGAAGACGGAGAAGCGGTCGGGGAAATCGCGGTACAGTGCCAGTGGGAAGGGCTGGGGCGCGGCGGGATCGAGGCCCATCGAGTAGGTGCTGGTGTCCTTGTCGGACTTGCGTCTCCACAGGACGAGTATCTGTGGGCCGGTGGTGCCGAGGCGAAGGACATCGCGCGGGCTCAGCGGCTCTTCGCCTTTCACGGGCCAGCCGTTGCGGAGTGTCCCGTGGCGGCTGTCGAGGTCGTGGATGTTCCACCCGCCTTGCGCATTCTTGCGAATGACGGCGTGGTGGCGCGAGACGCCCGCATCGTGATCGGGATCGAAGATGATGTCGTTGTCGGACGATCGCCCGAGCCGAACCTGGTCGGCCGTGCAGATATACGTCGTGGGCGGACGGGCATCCCCTCCGAGAGCCAGGCACAGAGCCATCAGTCAAGCCTCCGCATTCCCTATATGCAAGCGACATGGCAAGTGCAAGCAAGGATGGTACTTGAATGGCATCCTGTCAGCTCAATCTCCCCATTGCGAGGAGGGAGAGCCCTTTCCCTTGCCTCGGTGGCGCGTCCCGTTTCTCCATCAGGGCGGAGCATTGACGATGGCCAAGAAGCCCGACCCACAACCTTCTCCTGAATTGATCGCGCCGGCGTTTCGCATTCTGCTGCTGTTCGTGCCGGTGGCGCTGGCGGTTTTCCTCGGCCAACTGAAGACGGCGCTTCTGGAGCCTGCGGTTTCCGATTGGGTGGAAAAGATTCCGTTGCAGGCGATGGACGATGCGACTTCCGGCACGTTGTCGCTTCAGGATGGCCCATGGCGGCCGGTTCGGAACGGGTACTCTCCGGCGACGCTGAAGGGCGCAACGGTTGAGGTAAATGTTCCTGAGGGTCCGTGGGATTCGGCGGAGATTCGTGTCTCTGCCGCGCCGGAATCGCGGTGGTCGATTCGGATGAGCCGCAGCTACTTCACGGAGCGCGGCCCGCAGGTCGAATCGAAGCTGCTGCCAAACGTTCTCGATAACGAAACGGTGTATGAACTTCCCAGCGACGACATTCCCGGGTCGGTGATCAGCAGCGCGCCGATTCGGTTGAAGCTCATTGCGGAGGATCCCGGCCGCGCGGCGGACGGCGAGTTCGCATTGTTGCGGCAGGTGAATGTGCGTTTCTCGGCGAAGCAATTGGATCCGCTGCCGCACTTGCCGGACATCATCGCGTTGGGTCTGTTGCCTTTCCTCGGCGCGATCTTCCTGCGGCTTTATATGGGCTGGACGGTGAAGCGTTCGGCCAACGGCGGGCTAGCGTTGGGGGTCGTGTTCTGTCTGATCGCGTTGTACATGAAGAATTCACAAGGCGGCACGTGGGCGGTGGCAACGGGGCTGGCGGCGGCGACGGCTTTGCATGCGTTGTTCGCGATGGCGGGGATGAAGCCGTTGCGACGATCGTTGTCGTTCGATCGGGGGAAGTTGGAACGCGCTGCGTTGTGGATGGGATTGGCGGCGATTATGCTGGCCGGCCTGGCGGCGCGTTGGGATGCGTTCGAGGTGAATCGCCGCAGCGAGTTGTCGCCGGACGCGGCAGGTTATATCGAGATTGCGAGTGCAGGTGGCGCGCTTTACGAAACAGCGCAGGAACATGCTCCGTGGGTGCGCGAGCCGTTGTTCCCGTGGCTGCTGCGGGCGTGGTTTGTCTGTGCGCCGGAAACGGCGGCATCGGCGCGATTCTTCTCGATGCTCATTTCCTTGGCGGCGCTGGCGGCGGTGTTCCTTGTCGGTGTCCGCCTGATGGGATGGGTTCCTGGAATCGTAGCTGCGCTGGCCGTTGCGGTATTGCCGGAGTGGGCGGACATCGCGTCGAAGGTTTTGCGCATCGATCTTGTTGTGTTGCTGACGATGGGTGCCTTTGCGAATCGGCTGTGGCTGGAGGATCGTCCGTGGTGGCGCAGCGCATCGTGGGCAATCGTCGGCACGGCGATGGTGCTGACGCGAATCAGTGCGTTGAGTTTCATTGTTCCGATCATCGCATGGGAGGCGATTCGCAAGCGGTGGAACTGGGGCGAGGTTTTCATTCCGGTGCTACTCCTGATCGTGCTTCTCGCACCGCATTTGCGTTTCAATCAACGGCATAGTCCAGACGGCGACTTGTTCTATTCCAGCACGGTGCATACGCGGTTCTACTTGAACGCCGAACACATCGGCGAGCCGGGGTGGCCGACGGCCGAGGAGTATCGCGCGAATCCCTACAGCGGCGATCCAGTGACGAGTCTTGGATACTTCTTCAAGTTTCACACGCTGCCAGAAGTGATCGTTGGTCATGTGAAGGGCTACTGGAACTTGTTCGTCTGGCGGCACCCGCGCGTGTCGATGTTCTTCGGGTGGGAGTGGTTGATGATCCCAGGGCTAGTCGGTGCCTGGGCGATGCTGCGCGATCGCAAGTGGTGGGCGGCAATCTGGTTTGGGATTATCGGATTTCCGTTTGCTTTCATTGCGCGAAACTGGGTGACTTGGCGCCTGGGTGCGGAGATTATGATTTTCGACGCCTGGGTTTGGGCGCTTGGTGTGCAGGCGATCGTCTTGTATTTGTGGGCTTTGCGCAAAGGCAAGGCGCGCGATTCCGAACCGGAAAAGAGTTAGAAACTCACCGAGTTCTGCGCTTCGGCCCTTTCCTTGCTGCGGACTGGTTTCGATGACGAAGAGATCACATATCACCTTCTTGTTCTCTGCCATTGCGCTACTTTCCTCGGCGTTGTGGATCGCTCATCCTCTTGCCCATATCGACGATCCGGCGGGCATGGCCGATTGCCCTGTCTGCGCGCTTTCCCATGCGGTCGATGTCGTCCCGGTTACTCCAACTGAAAGTCTGACGGAGAATCCGCCGCTTGTTCGGCTTGCGATTGCGGAGCAGCAACACGCCGTTCCGACGGCGCCTTGCGTCCAGACGCGCCGCCCGCGTGGTCCACCCGCCATCTCTGTTTCTCTCTGACATCGCTGTCCATTTAGACCCGGCGCCTTGCGCGCCGCCCCCTTGCCATTCAGAGAAATGGAGACTTCTCTCATGCACCGGAATACCTGTGCGTCCAATCGGGCGTTTACCTTGATTGAGTTACTGATCGTTGTGGCTATCATTGCGATTCTGGCGGCGATCGCCGTTCCGAATTTCCTCGAAGCGCAAACGCGTTCGAAGGTCTCGCGTGCGAAGGCCGACATGCGCACGTTGGCAACCGCAACAGAATCGTATGCGGTGGATTACAATCACTACCCAATTCCATCGGATGAGGATGGAGGGCAGATTCTATCCAGCACTTCGCCCAAACCGGATTGGCCGGAGACGCGCGTTTCGACGTTGATCACGACGCCAATCGCTTACATCACGGCACGGCTGAACGAGCCTTTTTCCGGACAGGGATCTGAGAACCCGCAGTTCCACTTCGCCAGCGTCGACTACATCGAATGGGTCGATGCCGTCGGCGGCCGTCGGCAGTTGAGCGCCGAGGCGGAAGAATACTACGAGTACATCCACGAGTTGACCGGCCAGGAGATGACCGCTGTTCGGTACTTCATGCTCAGTCATGGTCCGGATATCGATCACGATTTCTCGGGTCATCATCACCACGAACGCCAGGCCGAGGAGGAGGGCGAACCGGCTCTGTACGATCCCACGAACGGGACCGTTTCGAGCGGCGATATCCTTTACTTCGGCCCAGGCGTCGGGTTTCTGAACTAGCGGTCACCTATCGGGGCGGTCTTCGGGCCGCCCCGAATCACTTTGAAAATGACACAATTCCGCTTCCGACATGTGAAGAAATTCCGGCTCGGGTTACTATAATACAGTAGCCGAGTCATTCCGCCGCTTTTCCTTTACGGATGGCCCGAGGTGTGCTCGTCTGACTTATCGCCTGGGATAGAATTGGCCATGAAGACGCGTGAAATCATCCGGACAGCAGGAACCAACGTCACGTTGGGAATGGCTGCCATTCTGATGGCGGTCTTTGGGGTGATGTTGCTTTTTTCCGGCGAGCACTTCGAGACGATCTCGGTCAGCCAGTATTCGTTGACCGACGTCGAGTACTCCCCGGACGGGAAGATCCTCGCGATCACGGGCGGGGCCTATTCGTGGAAGGGACGCTGGATTTCGAGCAGCGATCTGGCCATTCGGCTGTACGATCCGACCACCGGAGAGTTCCTTCGCAAGATGGACGGGCACACGCGGTTCGTGCGGAATTGCTCATTCTCGCCGGACGGGTCGCGGCTGCTGACGGTAAGCCGTGAGTTGTTGCTCTGGGATCCGCAGACGGGAGAACTCCTGCTGACGATCGATCCCGGTGAGCGAACGATTCTTCGTGGGGCATTCCTTGCAGACAATCGCCGAATTGTGACCGGTGCGCGAGACGGCAAGGTGCAAATTTGGGACGTGGAAACAGGCGAGCTGTTGAACGAATTCCAGGCCCATCAGCGCGCGGTCACATCGCTGGATTCTGCCCGTTCGAAGGACTTTTTTGTGACGTGTACCGTGGGCGAGATTCTCGTCTGGGATGCGAACACGTGCGAGAAGCTCGACGAGTTCGGTATCAACTATGTTCCCGTTTCGATTCGCGTTGCCGAGAACGATCGTTTTGTGATCGTTCCGAACGGACCGACGATCGTCAGTTACAATCTGGAATCGCGCGAGGAGAAGCTGCTCTTCGAACGCGAGAAATTCTGGGTCGGCAACATCGCGGTTTCCACCGATGGGACATACCTGGCCACGACGTCGACGGACGGCGGGTTGCAGATTTGGGAACGCGATGGAATGAAGCGTCGGGCCCAACTGCCGAAGAATGGCTCGGATTGTTTCGGTATTGCGTTCTCGCCGGACGGTTCGCAACTCGCAGCCGTTGGAATGGCAGGCGAACTGCGATTGTGGGATCTGAAGCTCTAGGGCTCTTCGATTGAAAGATCGCAAGCGGCGGCGCGGACATCCTGCGTCGCCGTTTCTTTTTCGACGACTTCCGAGAAGTGCACCATGAACGCAGATGCGGCTTCTTCGCCCGGCTGCGTGACGGGATGACGGCGACGGCGCCTGGGTTCTTCACCGGGCTTGCGCGTTCTCAGGACTTCGTCGAAGTGCCGAAAGCATTCCCGGTCTTCCTCGTTTGAAGGATCCAGAACGGCCATCGCGATGCGTCGCGCATTGACCAGCCCCGCGGGATCGGGCTGGAGGGCCTGGCGATTCGGAATCTGCACGACGAGGGCAAATGGCATCGTGCGCGCCGTCGTTTCCCAACGATGGTCGCACGGCGTGTCGAAGATTGCTTCGTGGTAGGCGCGCGGCGAATCGGCCAGCGGTGTCGCGAACGGTTCCGGCAGGTAGGGCGTGTAGCGATTGTCTCCCGGCCACGAGTTGTCCGCCGTCCATTTCGGTGCGCCCACATCGAAGGATCCGATGCGGAAGGTGGTGCCGTGGCGTTGCTCGAGGCAATGCACACAGACCTGATCCATGCGCGCGGGACCGGTCAGCAGAATGCCGACGCCGAAGACTGTGGCTAGAAAGAGGAGGATGAGGACTTTGCGGCCGGAGGGAGCGGAGCGTTCTTCGCTACTCGCCATCGGCCCGCTCGATCGTGCAACCCATGGACCCGCGGCTGTTGGGCATGCGCGGATCGGGTCCGTAGTTGATGACCTTGGCGTGGGCGGCCACGGCTTCTTCGTAAGGGCACGTTTTGATGATTGCCTGGCCGATGTGATCGACCTCGTAGGCGATCTCGAAGCCGCGTTCCGGCGACAGTCCGAAGAGGTTCATCATCATCTCGACGACATAGGCGTAGCTATGGTCATCGTCGTCAAACAGCACCACGTGATAGAGAGGAGCGAGTTGCTCCTTCTTCATGGTTTGTTCTTCTGTTTCGATGGATGGCAGGGTTGAAGGCATCGAAGCGATGAACCGAGACCTTGGGGTTGAGGGTAATGACAGCGACGGTATCCGCCGCGAAGTTCCGCACCTTCATGGGCCGGGCGAGTCTATGCAACGCCGGTGGGGGTGTTTTGGCAAGTCGGAAATCAGTCGTCGGTGGGATGGTCGAGGGGGAGTTCGAGTTCGCGCAGGGGGGCGAGGGTGCGTTCGAGGCGTTGCGTGAGGCGTTCGAGGGCTTCGGCGAGTTCCTGGAGGTCTTCGCGGCGCGATTCGAGGCGCGGCCGGCGGAGTTCCTGGCGCAAGAGGCCAGCATAGCCGACAAGCGATCCCAGCGGAGGGCCGAGGTGCTGGATGACGCGGCCGGCCATGTGAACGCGGCGTTCGAGCTCGGCCGCGTGGACGGTCAGATCGCGGACGATCAGCGCGACGTGCACACGGGTGCGGAGTTCGAGCATGTTCACCGGTTTGCGCAAGAGATCGTCGACGCCGGCCGCGTCGCCAAGGACTTCGCCTCCCTGGCCGTCTTCGGTGAGCAGAATCGTGTGGGGAGGCCCATCGCGCGCCATGGACTTGGCGGCCGTGCAAATCAGCCGGCCGTCGGGCACGCGGACGTCCCAGTCGGAGATCAGAATGTCGATCGGACGGCGATCGAGGAGTTCGAGGGCCTTCTCGCCGTTGGCGGCCCAGAACAATTCGACATCCAGACCCTCGGTGACGGAGTAAACCGCCCCGAAGTCCTCCCAGTCCGGATCGGCAATCAGGATGGTGCTGCGCCGGGCGCTCATGGTGTTTTCCTCAGCCTTGCTTTCATGATGGCACGAAGGCGGGCAAACGCCAGCGTGATTTTGCGAAACTGCCGCCCTGGCGCTTCGACGACATCCAGTGGTTGCGCGGGGGGGAGGGTTGCGCTCAGGATTCGCCATGTCCAAATCGCCGCGCCATCTTCTGTTTTGCGTGAACCACCCGAGTCCCCACATGGCGGATCTGTTCCGTGCCTTGGCAGCCCGGGAGGACGTGGAACTGGATGTGTTGTTCATGGCTCCGGACGATCCCGAGCGGGACTGGGGGGCGGATGCGGAGGGTTTTTCGCACCGGTTTGCGCCGCTGGGCGCGACGGGCACTCCGAAGGTGAATCGATCGATTCGCAAGGTGGTGGGGGAGCTCTGCCGCCCGGAGACGACAGCGATCCTGACGCTCTACACCTGGCCGACGACGTGGATGGCGGCCAGGACGCTGAGGGCGAAAGGCGTGCCGTGGTTCCTGATGGCGGAGCCGCCGAACGCGATGACCGATCAGCTGGCGGCGGCTTTGCGGGCTGGGCTGTTCCGTTGGGTGACACGGCACGCGGCCGGAATTCTGGCAATCGGTCGCCGGGCGATGATCGAGTTCGAGGATTTGCGTGTTTCGCGCGATCGGCTGCATCACGTGCAGTACGTGATGGACACGGCGGCGTTTGCGGCCCTTCCACGGCCGGAGCGCCGCGGTCCGGTCCGGTTTCTGTCTGTCGGGCAGTTGATCCCGCGCAAGGGGCACGACCTGTTGCTGCGGGCATTCGAGCAGATCGGGGGAGACGCGACGCTCCGGATCGTGGGAGACGGCGAGTTGCGGACGGGGCTGGAGTGGTTGGCGAGGGATCTGGGCGTGGCGGATCGCGTCCGAATCGAAGCGCCCGTGCCGTTCGCGCGGCGGCATGAGGCTTTTGCCGAGGCGGATGTCTTCGTGCTAGCGACTCGAAACGATGGCTGGGGGATGGTTGTGGCGGAGGCGATGGCCGCCGGTTTGCCGGTGATTACGACTCCGGAATGCGGTGCGGGGGTCGAATTGATTGCTCCGGGAACCGGATTGGTTGCCAAGCAGGACGGCTTGGCAAGGGCGATGGTATTCTACGCCCAGAGTCCAGCCGAGGCGCACCGTCAGGGGCTGCACGCCCGAGACCATTTGGCGGCTGTCTGGACGCCGGAGCGGGGCGCGGAGATGGTGCTCGAAGCGACGGGCGTTCAGGAAAAGGCCGAGGAATAACGCCGGCCGGAGCGCATTCTGGCCGGTGGCTTGCTGCGTTACCAGGTTCCTTCGATACCCGGGTGCGGAATGATCCGCGCCCTCCCTGCACGAGAATCTCATGCGAATCCTTCACGTAGTAGCCTCCATTTCGGAGGTGGACGGCGGGCCGGGCATGGCAGCGCTGGAGATGTGCCGCGCGCTCGAAGCCGCCGGTCATGAGCCTGTTCTGGCGACAACGGATTTCGATGGACCTTCGCGGCGGCTGGACATTCCGAAGGGCGAGGTGACGCGCTTTCGGGATGTGAATGTGATCGCCTTCGCGATGGTTGGGTCGTCCGAGCGGCGCAAGCCTGCGCCGGAGCTGGAGCAGTGGCTGCGTCGCGAGATCGCAACATTCGACGTCTTGCATGTGCACGGTTTGTTTGCAAAGTCGACCGCTGACGCGACGCAGATTGCGCGCGAGGCGGGCGTTCCATACGTGTTGGCAACGGTCGGGCATGCCATGAAGCCCAACATCGCGCTGGGGCGAGCGGTGAACTGGCCGAAGCAGATTTACCTGCGAACCGTGGAGCGCCGCGCGTTCCAGGGGGCCGCGGCGGTTCTGTTCACATCGCAGTTGGAGAAGGACTTCTCGCCGATCATCCCGGCGCTGCGGAAGGGGGGCGTCTCGCAGCGCACCGCAATCATCCCGCCTTGCCTGCCGGAATCGGCTTTTCAGGAGCGCCCTGATCGGGAGATCCACTCGCCGATACGCATCGGTTTCATGGGTCGGCTGCATCCGATCAAGGGTTTCGAGTCCTGGCTGCCGCTGCTGGGGCGTCTGGCGGAGGAAGGGCTGGCGTTCGAGCTTCACCTGGCCGGTCCGCCGACGCCGTGGTCCGAGAAACACCTGGAAACAATCGTCAAGCAATGTGGCTTGACCAAAAAGACGGTCTTTCACCCCGCATTGGAGGGCGATGCGCGCTGGGATTACCTGGCAGACTTGGATATGTTTCTGCTGCTCTCCCGGCTGGAGAATTTCGGCCTGGCCGCTGCGGAGGCTCTCGCGTGCGGGACGCCGGTGGCGCTGGCGAAGCTGGTCGGCTGCTCCGAATGGGCTGTGAAGAAGGATGTGGGCACGGTCCTGAGCGTGACGGCCGATGGCGCGGCCGGGATTCTGGGCCGGGTTCTGCGGAATCGCGAGCGCCTGCAGCAGCAGTCTCGGAACGCGGTGGCGCTGGCGCGCGAGTATTTCTCGCACCAAGCCGTTGCGGACAGTCTGAGCATACTGTACACCGCATGCACTTCTTCCGATGAGTAACCCATGCGGTCTGCAGGTGCCATCCAGCCTTCCCTGATTCGCCGGCCTTCGCTGCCCGGGCGCCTGGGGCTGCGTTGGTGGTGGCGCGGGATCAACTTGGCCGAGTTGGGTCTTCTGGCGCTGGCGGTTGTGTACCTGCTGCCATTTGTTTCGGTATTGGGGCCGGTGGCGAATGCGGCGAAGTTGCTGCGCTGGCCGGCCTTGGCCGCGGTGGCCGCCTGGCTGTTTCTTGGACATCGTGAGGCGGGGGCGTCGCTGGGATTTCCGATCGCGCAGCGGATCCTCTTTGCCTGGATTGGAATGGCGGCGATTTCGTCATTCTGGTCGCCGACGCCGAACGTCTCGTTGATGAAGGTGATTGCGTTGGCGCTGACGGTTGCGACGGTTCACATCGCGGCGGTGCGGTCGATGGTTCCGTTGCGGTGGGTGCGACTGATGGCGTGGCTGGCACTGATCCTGACGATTTTGACGCTGCCATCGGCGATGCTCTCCGAATCGATCGCGGAAGAATATTACCGTACGGCGGGTTTCATCGAGTCGGGCCCGAACGCCGTGGGGGCCGTGGGCACGATGGCGCTGGCGCTGCTGTTGCCGTTCGGCGTGTACTACGCGGCGCGGCGAAATCGACTTTGGACGGCGGCCATCGTCGCGGCCGTGCTGGGCGTGGTGTTCGTGCTGTTCGCGACGGGATCGCGGTCGGCGGCTGGGGCGGCGCTGGGTGCGGTGGTTGTGTGGGGATTCAGCTTCCCGCGCGAGCACCTTCGCCTGCTCTTCAAGCTATCGCTGGCGCTCGTTGCGGGGCTGGCTTTGCTGGCCATGACGGACTTCGTCCAGACGCAGGCGGCGTATCTGACCCGCGAGCGCGGGTTGAGCATCGAGACGTTTGAATCGCGGCGCGAAATCTGGCGCGAGGCGCTGGAGTCTTCGCAGCAGCGTCCGCTGTTCGGATACGGCTACGGGGCGAGCGGTTTGACCCGGGACGTGTCCGGCGTGCAGTACCAGGCTTTCACGATTCGGGACGGCAGCGGGTATTTCGGCTTGCTGGAATCCCTGGGCTGGACTGGAATGGTCCTGTTCAGCGCGTTTGTCCTGGCCATGATTGGACCTTTCCGGCGGCTGTCGAGGTTGCCGGCGGATTCGCTGGTGCGGGCGGGCGGGCTGGCCGCTTGTGTGTGTTTCGCGGCGCTGGTGCTGAATCAAGTGGGCGAGCCCTGGCTCCTGGGACCGGGTTCGCCGATGAATCTGATCTTCTGGCTGACATCCGCCGCGGCCCTGGTGCTGGCTTCTGGAGCGCATCCTGCAGTGGCAGGAAGCTCCCGATCGACGGGCGCCATGCCGCCCCGATTGTTGGCTCGGCTGCGGCGCAATCGTGAACTCCAGCACCCCGCTTCCGGCGGAGAGAACGCATGACCCAGCAGTTCTCGGTTCTGATCTTGACCCTCAACGAGCGGAAAAATATCCGCCCGTGCCTTCGCAATGTGCTCCGGTTCACGGACGACGTTGTGGTGCTGGACAGTGGGAGCATCGATGGCACGCAGGAGATGGCGCAGGATGTGGGGGCGCGCGTTTTCGAGAACCCATTCGTCAATTTCGCCACTCAGCGCAATTATGGTCTGCGCGTGTGCGACCTGAAGCATCCGTGGGCGTTCCACCTGGACGCGGACGAGCGGCTGACTCCGGCGGTGGTGGACGAGTGCCGTCGTCGCATGGCAGAGGATCGCCACAGCGGGTATTTCGTTCCGGCGAAGCAGGTCGTCTTTGGACGGTGGCTGCGCCACGCGTCGTGCTACCCGGTTTACCAGATGCGTTTTCACAAGATCGGCGAGGTCGAATTCATCCAGGTCGGACACGGTCAGCGCGAAGGTAAGAGTCAGCGCGGGATCGCGCACTTCGACGAACCGTACGTGCATTATCCGTTTTCGAAGGGATTGTCGGACTGGTTCGCGCGGCACAATCGCTACAGCACGGACGAGGCGCTGGAAGTCGTCGAGAAGTCGGACGAGTCGATCGCGGAGTTGCTGCGCAAGGTGACGTCGACGGACGACCTGGTGCGATGGCGTTCGCTGAAGCGTCTGTCGAGCCGCGTGCCGTTTCCGGCGGCGGTTTCGTTTCTCTACCTGTACCTGATTCGCGGCGGTGTGCTGGATCGCAAGGCGGGACTGACGTACTGCTGGCTGCAGGCGATGTACCAGGAGATGATTCGTCTGAAGGTGGCGGAGATTCGTCAGGAACAGCGTGCGTCGGCCAACAATGGATGCAGCGGCAAGAGCGCTACGGCGTCGCGGCCGAGTAAATCGCCCAGCCCATCCCCATAATTCCAAACCCGCCGAAGAACGCCAGAATCACCCACGGCTTGAACTTCGATTCGTATTCCCAGATCGTGTAGTACAACACGTATGCGTAGAGGAAGCCGCACGTCGCGAACGGTCCGATCAAGATCAGCAGACCTTTGATCCAGCTTTCCTGCAACGCGTCGATCAGAACGAACATCCATCCGACAACGACGCAGATGAAGCCGAACAGGGCGACCAGAACGCCCAGTACCTGGATTGCATTGGCGTAGTGCAGGTTCATCGAGACCCTCGCTCAATCCCAAACGTGAGGGGGCATTTGTTCTTTGGTTTCTGTTTACGTCAAGATTGGGTTGGAGGGGCAAGGGAAACCCCAGGGCTTTCGCCCTCGGCTGATATGCAACGGGGCGTTGCCCCTTTCATTGACTGCAGGGCCGATTCGCGTGCTCGTGCTTAGCGGAGCGGTGCTCGTTCTCGATGATCGATTGCGATGACGCGCATGAGCACGACATTGCCGATTGAGGTGACTTGGCCATCCTTGGCCAAGAGCGGTCAGGGAGGTGGTGGTTGGCGCGGGAATGCTCGGAATCATCGCGGGGTTGGGCGCGCGTCTCGATCTTGGAAAAGCGAATCGATAGGCCACGCCTTCAGCGCTCGGCGAGGGGGCGCATGCGAGCCCCAGGGCTTTCGCCCTCGGCTGAGATGCAACGGGGCGTTGCCCCTTTCATTGACTGCAGGGATGATTCGCGTGCTCGTGCTCAGCGGAGCGGTGCTCGTTCTCGATGATCGATTACGATGACGCGCACGAGCACGAAGTGGACGTGCCTCACAAATCCATCGCGCGGGCGATTTCTTTGTCCATCTCGGCGAGGCGGACGTTCCAGGTGTGGCGGCGGGCGAGGACTTGGCGTTGTTCGGCGAGTTCGCCGTCGGCGCGCAGCGATTCTTCGCAGGCACGCACCCAGGTCGATGGGCGGCCGGCGAGACGGACGGCTTCGTGGTAGGGGAGAAGCGACGGTAGCGGCGAGGCGACGATCGGGCGGCCGGTTGCGCAGTATTCGAAAAACTTGAGTGGGAAGACGGCGCGCGTTGCGCGGTTGCGCACGTAGGGAATCAAGAGCAAGTCCGCCGCGTGCAGGTACGCCGGCAGATCGCGATACGGCACGTGGCCGAGGAAGTGGACGTTCGACATTTTGCGCAGGCGTTGCAGCGTGGCGTTCTCGTCGGCTCCTTCCCAGACCGGGCCGATCAGGATCAATTGCCAATCGGGGCGTTCGCGCGCGAGGTGTTCGAGGATGCGCAGGTCGACTTTGTGCGGCGCGAGGTGTCCGCTGAAGACAAGGCGCGGTCCATCGAGTTGGCGGAGCTTCGCGAGGCGTTCGTCGTCGACTTCGCGTGGGCGCGCGAAGTGCCGGTAGTCGGCGACGTTGGGCATGAAGCGCGCCGCGGGGTTTACGGCGGCCGCGCGATCGTAGAGGCTGCGCTCGGTGCAGAACACGCAATCGGCGCGGGCGAGGAGGCGGGCTTCGGCTTCGCGAATGGCGTGTTCGTCGGCGCCGGGGACGGCGGCAAGATCATCGACCATGTGATAGACGACGAGCTTCGGCTTGAATTGATCGAGCAGATACACGGCGTAGGGCGAGTAGACCCACACGATGGGCACGGGGAATTGCTTTCGCACGTTGCGAACTTGCGCCTGGAAGGCGATTTGGTTCGCGGCGCGCGCGGTGAGGCTGCCCCAGCCGGGGCGCACGAGCGGCGACAACGTCCAGAGCTGCTTTCCGCGGCGGCTCGGGCCTTCGAACGTGCGGCGCAGGCGACGGCCGATTCGGGCGAGGTCTGTGCCGGATGCCATACAGGGGGCGCGCGTGCCGAGCGTCTCGATAAACAGAACGCGGTTCCTGCGGGCAAGGCGCCGCATCAGCTGGTGCTTGTTGGTCGGCAGCAGCGTGTCCCAGTCGGCGGTGGAGAAGCAGACGATGTTCTGGTCGTTCAGACGCATAGTGGCTAGTGGCTAATTGTTGGTGCCCAGTGGCGACAAGTCGATTCAGTCATGCAAGGCGTGTTTGTCCCGCAATCCGTTGACGTCGCGGCGGTCGATTTGCAGCGTGTTGGGTGAATAACGTACAATGTTCCTCCGTAAAGATTGCGGAGTTTCCTAATTTCCGTGGGAGTTTGCCATGTTTACGTTTTTTATCGTTCACGAGAAGACTGCGGCGGTGGTGGAGCGGCTCGGCCGGTTCCATCGAATCGCGATGCCGGGTTGGCATTGGAAGTCGCCGCTGGATCGCGTGGCGGGGCGGCTGAGTCTGCGCGTGCAGGAACTGAACGTCCACGTCGAGACGAAGACGCTCGATGACGTGTTTGTGCGCCTGGCGGTTGCCGTGCAGTACTTCGTGATGCCGAATAAGATCAAGGAGGCGTTCTACGAGCTCTCCAATCCGCAAATGCAGATCGAGTCCTACATCTACGACGAGGTTCGCGCCCAGGTTCCGAAGATGAAGTTGGACGATGTCTTTCAGAATAAGGAAGACATCGCGAACGCCGTGAAGACGGGCCTCGAGGAAACGATGGCACAGTACGGCTACGACATTGTGAAGGCGTTGGTGAACGACATCGATCCGGACGCGAATGTGAAGAAGGCGATGAACGAGATCAACGCCGCGCAACGCATTCGTCGCGCCGCGGAAGAACGCGGCGAAGCGGAGAAGATTCTGCGCGTGAAGCAGGCGGAAGCGGAAGCACGTTCGGCGATCCTGCGCGGTCAAGGTATCGCCGGCCAGCGCAAGGCGATCGTCGATGGTTTGCGCCAAAGCGTGGAGGAGTTTCAGAAGAGCGTTCCGGGCGCGACACCGAACGACGTGATGCAACTGGTCGTCATGACGCAGTACTTCGATACGCTGAAGGAGATCGGTGCGTCGTCGCGTTCGAATGCGATTATGTTGCCGCACTCGCCGGGCGCCGTCGGCGAATTGAGCCAGATGATTCAACAGAGCATCATGATGGGCAATGTTGCTTCGGATCATGTTGCAGAAGCGGACCGTTCACGGCCCGAACCGAAGAAAGAACCGAACCCGATGGAGCACGATATCGCGGCGCAAAGCGTTTCGGATCTCGGCGGATACGAGCCGGAAGACTCCGCACCGCCGGAGGGCGAATCGGACGATCTTCCATACCCGAGAACGACTCCGCCGCGGAGGGGTTAAGCGGGTTGTTTGAAGTCGCATCATTGGATGCAAAACAGAAAAAATAAATCACAGGCGTGTCCTTTCGGGGACGCGCCTTTTTTTGTAATGGCGCGTCTCGCGCAGCGGCGAAAATTAAAATCTGGACAAACACGAGCCGAATTGTCTTTTTGATTGCCTTCGGACTTCTCTGCGTCCCTTTTATTCCTGAACTTGCATTCCAATATAGTCTTGAATGAGAAAGACTAGGTGAATGCCCAGCGTGCTTTGCCATAGGAGGGGATAGGCTTTTCGCCTGGCGCGTGGATTGTTGCTCGACCGGTCGGCACTGGGACCATTTGTTCCTGCCAACGGGACAGCTTCCCTGTATCCTGGCCCGTCCCGAATGACGGATGATCCGAACTGTAAATCACCGAAATATCATTGCTGTGCGGCCTCGACGCGGAGAGCGAATCTCCGCGCCGTTGCCATTGGGGGAACATCGCCCGCACTGAGTCGCGGGGAACCATCGATCAATACCAATCGCACACGGAGGGACGCAGTGATGAGAGGCATCAGAAAAGGCAATTCAGAGAGGAGCGGAGGGAGCAGGGGAGGAGTCTGGGCGGGGGTGGTGGCCGCAGGAATACTGGCCTTGATATCAGGCAATGCGGGCGCTCAGTGGCCGGGGTTTCAAGTGGCCCCGGATTTTCCCGTTGGCGATGGACCCTACAACGAGTTGCAGTGCCTTGATGTGAATGGCGATGGACACCTGGATGTTCTTACCACAGAGATGTTGGATGATACCGTCTCGATCCTGCCGGGTAATGGAGACGGGTCCTTTGGGACTCGCATATCGTATGCCACTGGGGCATATCCCTATGCCTTAATCTGGGAGGATTTTGACGGAGATACGGTTCCCGATCTCGTGACGGCGAACAGGTTAGGCGGGAACGTGACATTCCTGAAGGGAAACGGAGACGGGACCTTTCAGGCGGGCGTGAACACCGCCGTCGCAACTGCCTGCAGCCATTTGGCAGCCGGTCACTTCAACGCCGACACCTTTCTGGACATTGTGACGGCCAACGATGCATCTTCGAACAACCTCTCGATTTTGCTTGGCAATGGAGATGGTACCTTTCAAGCGCCAATCAATTACACTGCTGGAGTGCGTGGGACGGCAGTTGTCGTTGGCGACTGGAACGGCGACACGATCATGGACATTGCCAAGAATAACCCGACTCTTGATGGTGCCGCTGATACGATTCATGTGCTCTTGGGAAACGGGGATGGGACGTTTGGAGCCCCCACCGGCTACACGGTCGGCAACGGTTCTTGGGACATCGCTGCGTGCTACTTGGATGCTGATACCGAATGGGACTTGGTTGTCTCAAACACCGCAACAGATGATGTTTCCGTTCTTATCGGAAATGGAGATGGAACATTCCAGCCTGCAGTCGAGCATCCAGCCGTTGACGGACCGCAGAAACTGCTTGTCGAGGATCTGGATGGCGATGGTCTGAACGATGTTGGCATTGTGGCGTATGGTTCTGTGATCGTCCTTACTGGAGATGGCAATGGGGCCTTGGTCGCTCCCGCATTCGCCTTGGGCAAGGGCAATGGTGTTGGCGATATTGCCGCAGGGGATGTTGATGAGGACGGGATATTAGATATCATTGCAGGGAATCACGCCGATGATAGTATCTCAGTTCTTCGCGGTTTGGGTGGTGGCGAGTACGATACTCACCGCAACTACGTATCAGGAACTGGGGCAGTGGATGTCTGCAGTGAGGATTTCGATAAAGACGGAATTCGCGATCTGGTCTCGGCAGATGTAAACAACAACACCATTACCGTACTGTTTGGAGAGGGGGGAGGAGAATTCGGAACCCCCACACAGTTTGCGACAGCATTGAATCCTATGGCCTGCACGGTCGCCGATTTTGATGGAGACACAAATCTCGACGTTGTGACAGCGGACTTCGGTGCTGATGGGGTTTCTGTCTTAATGGGCTATGGAGACGGGACATTTGAGTCGGCTGTCAGCTATGCAACGGGAAGTGATCCGCGAGATGTAATCGCCGAAGATCTGAGCAACGACGACATCCCAGACTTGGTTGTTCCGAACTACACCGCGAATACCGTGTCAATTCTACTGGGAAATGGTGATGGGACATTCCAGGCTCCGTTCGACTACACCATCACCGGAAATCCGTTGGTTGTCGCGAGCGGATATTTTGATTCCGACGCAGAAGTTGATTTGGCGGTCACGCGGCCGGCAGATAGTCTTGTTTCCATTCTCCTGGGAAATGGCGATGGCACTTTTGCAGTCGGAGGAGCATTCGCAACGGGAGCGTATCCGTGGCCGATTTGTGCTCTGGATGTCGATGACGATCTGATCGACGACCTGATCGTCGGGAATTACGGTGGAGGGACCTACTCCATTCTGCTCGGCAATGGCGATGGGACCTTCCAGGCTCACATGGAGACGGCGACATCCGTTGGGCAGGTACGCGGTATTGCCGTAGCAGACTTGGATGGCGATACGGTTCCAGACATCGTCATGAACGGAGCGGGGAAATCTGTTTATCTTCTAGGAAACGGCGACGGATCCTTTCAAAGCGAAATTGCGATTCCATCGGGAACTAATTCGACGGGGTTGTTTGTCGGAGATCTGGATGGCGATGCTGCAATGGATGTGGCGATTGCCAACAACCAATCCGGCGATGTCTCCGTATTGCTGTATGCGTCCCACGAACCACATCTGGACACGACGCCCGACCTCGGTGCAGGCTG
>JAHLLQ010000011.1 GCA_020444065.1 bacterium
CTCCGCACTCCACCGATGCAGTCACTTCAAGACGTGTGCCTCGTGGGACGGTTACATAGTTCCTTTCTACTTGAGAGGATTTGTGAAGGTTCAATCAATGCTCGCACTGCGACAGGTTCGAATGAGCGGGCTGGAGGAGATCGCTTTGCCAAGTACTAGGAGTGCGATGAGTCAGTTGTTACCTTGGGAGCAGATTGAGCCTAGAGTGCGCACCCACAAGAGCCTCTGGGTGGGATGAGCAATACCTCAGGCGCATTGAATACACTTGCGTGCGATGTCCGGTTGCGATGAGCCCCAAGTCCTCTGTCGATGGAGCGGTTTCTGACTTCAAGGGGACGGGTTGGGGTATCTCCTTACGGATGAGGCAAACTTTTCCCCGCAGAAAATGACGGTATATGTTTCGTATTTCTCCGACTGCTGACGGTATCTATTTCGTATGTTCCAGATCGGATTCTCTCGCTTTTTCCCATTCCTCATCCCTCTCATACCGATTGCTTGAATCCGCGAACCCTATACTCGCGTGAGCCAAGGGTATGTACAACCATTCCTCAGTGGAGACGACTTCCTCGGATTTTGCATCGCCGGGAAAAGCCGATAAGAATGCTTTTTTCTTCCGCCGGTATGGCACCAAAAAGATACCCCCCCCTCCTTCCCTGGGCAAAAAGAAAGCTCCCCACTCCGGGTTGGACTAAACACAACCTTCCCCAATCGAATCTCACCAGGCGGGTGCGGACCACGCCAAAAACTCCGGGTTGGACTAAACGTACCTTCTGGCAATGCTGATCGCTACGTACTGGCTGGCTGTGCAGATTCCGGGTTGGACTAAGTACCACGCTTTCGATTCGGTCCTTCGCAATGTGGTGGCTGGTCACTCGCTGAACTCCGGGTTGGACTAAACAGGCACATTCTGAAAACTCCGGGTTGGACTAAACGTGCCCTCCGGCATCGATTGCCATCGTGAGCTGAAATACTAACCGAACTCCGGGTTGTACTAAACATGCCCATTGGTATTTATCGTCGTCATGCGGTGGCTGGCTATGCAAACTCCGGGTTGGACTAGACAGGCACACTTCGAAAACTCCGGGTTGGAGTAATTCGGCGCATCGCCGAGGATTGCCATCATGTGCTGGCTGGCACTCCTCCAACTCCGGGTTGGACTAAGCAGAACGCTCTCGATTCGGTTCTTCGGAATGCGGTGGCTGGCAACTCCGGGATCTCCGGGTTGAGCTGAACAGGTCTATTGGCATTGGTTGCTGTAAAGTGCTGGCTGGCACTCCTCGAACTCCGGGTTGGACTAAACGTGCCTTCTGACATTGATTGCCGTCATGTGCTGGCTGGAACGCTTTGCCTCTCCGGGTTGCAGTAAAAAACCTTCCCACCGCCTCAAGTCATCTCACACGAAAGGAATCGTGACGATGACGAAGGCGGCAAACACAAACTTCGAGGATGAGTTCCTGCTGAAGCTCATTCGGACTATCGAGAAACAGTTGGAGAACGGTGTAAAGCGACTCCCTTGGCACTCTACTCACTATCTGGTCAGCCATATTCCGACGAACGCTCTCAAGCACTTCTCCTACAGCGGCGAATCATGCCCCAATGGCGTGCCGTACACGGGAAATTTCAACAGGCTTCTCCTATTTCTCGTTTCGCAGATTGCGAGCGAACGCAGAGGGCTACCACTGGATTGCAGATTTGCCTGCCGATCAGATTTGAAGCGCTACTTCAACGCGGGCGTGCGCATCAAAAGAAATCCGTATGTCGGAGAGAAGACTGATCTATCGCACTACATAATGGTGAAGGTATTCCGACCGATCACATCCATTCGTGAGGTCCCGAACGAGGATTTCAACCCCGCTCTTCCCGAATCCACCAATAATGCGAGGGCAAAGAAGGTTTATGTTCCTACCGGGCGATATGCGTTAGGTGGCTCAGTTCTTTCCATTCTCGACACCAACCTACTTGAGATTGGGATGCTGGGAAAAGACCCGGCAACTATCAAGCGAGAGAATCCACCTCTGACCAAGGTTCAGCGTGTTATCGATTCTCTTCCGTGTTTGTGGAGGGAAGCAAATGAGACTCCGCATTACTCGCTCAGGACCCACGAAATTACCATCCCTCCCAGATCCCAAGCGAAGAGCAGTCTCGTACACGCCCAGACCTGCCTCCATGAGATTGCCCATTTTCTGGGTCACTGCTTGGGCGAGTTCTCCGAAATCCGTGAAATCAAACAGCGATCATTCGAGGAGCTTGTCGCCGAGTTCACAGGCACCTATGTTCTCGGTCAACTAGGCTATCTCACGGATTGTGCGCCGGAGTATGCCAACTCTGTCAGCTACCTGAACAACTGGATGGCGGCGCTGCACGACCAGCCAAGTATGCTTCTCAAGGCGGCACAGCGAGCCGTGGTTAGGGGAAACATCATCTTGAGCGGGAAGATCGATCCCAAACTTGTTTACAATCTCAACGAGTTTCCGTTCTTGCGGGATTCTCTGCCAACCGCCGCCTAGGCAGAGGGGCAGAGGAGGTCTTCACACGGGCTTCCTCTGCCAGCCAGGTCGTGACATCCCTGACATCATGACGTTCGGAGGCATTGCGTGAATCCACGATGCCGGTCGCCTCCGTGTGCCCACGCATACGGACAACCAACAACTCATGGGCTCGTGCTCATGCGGGGGACTCGCTGCGTCGGGTCCCCCTTTCCATCTCAGATAAGGAAGACACCAAAATGACCATTAAGGCGGTGTGTTACGGGCGGGTATCAATTGAAGAGCAAGCCCGTGAAGGAGTTTCCCTCGCGGCGCAGCGGGCGAAAATCGAAGCCTACTGCATGCTGCATGATATCGAGTTGGTTTCCTATCACGAGGATGCTGGAATCTCGGGCAAGGCAATGGACAATCGTGACGGGCTCCAGACATGCCTGGCTGAACTCCGCGCAGGAAAGGCGAATGCCTGCGTTTGCTGGAAGCTTGATCGTTTGTCGAGGAGCACACGAGATGTCCTTGAGATGTCTGATCTCTTCCAGCGAGAAGGCTGGGCGCTTCACTCGATCAGCGAGAAGCTCGATACATCCAGTGCCGCCGGACGTTTCGTCCTGACGATTCTGGCCGCCTTGGCTCAGATGGAGCGCGAGCAGATCGGCGAGCGGACTTCGATGGCGCTGCAATTTAAGAAGTCCAGGGGCGAGAGACTCGGCACGACTCCTTTCGGATTCCGAACTGAATGCATAGACGGTGAGAACCAACTCGTTCCCATCGAGGAGGAGCAGGAGATCATCCGCCGGATGGCTCGACTCCGTTCATCCGGCGCCACGTTCCAAGCAATTGCCGATCTGCTGAACGACGAAGGAATTCCGACAAAGAGATCCGGCAGGTGGCACCCAGGCAGTGTGAGTTACGTGCTCAAAAATGTGCTCCCGAGGCTCGAAAATGCCGCCTGAAGGATGTCAATTTCATAAAAACGGTCCTTTTTGATAAAGACCAACGCAGAATTCACCGAAATTGACCCCTCTCGAATCACTCGGGAGGGGTTTTCCAAGTTATCTCAGAAAGGAGACAGTCCATGTCCAAGAAAGGACTTCAAGGGAGCCGCGGCTTCTTGGATCATGACCTCCGGGTCAACCTCTCGCCGAAATTCATCTTCTGGTTCTGGTTCATCCCGGCGCTTGCCGTCTGGCTTTGGATCTCGGGAATGATGTTCTTTGGCGACACTTCAATCCGGCCGCCCGAATACGACGCGGCGGGCAACCCCGTGGATTTTGAGGCGTGGCAGCGATACATCCTCCTGGGCGAGCAAAGTGACAGCGATTTCCCATTCTGGTCCAAGGTCCTCGGATCTGGGACCATGTTCGCCTATCTGGTGTGGTGGGGGATTCGGCTTCAGGTCGAGATGTGGGCCCTCCGCAGAGTCAGCCGCAAAATGAGGCGCTGGCTGAATGACTAGTTCAGAATAGCAAGGTTGACTCCAGCGCTACTTAATTGTCCCATGCCTCATCCAAAGGATTGCTGCGTATGCACTATGCCTCGTATAAACTTGAAGAGGTTGCTGGTCGACGACAAGGCGGCATTCGATTTCATCCGATGCTCCACAAAATCACCATGGCCTATCATTTGCAGCTGTGGTTCTCAAGATTTGAGATTGATCAAGAATCCTTCTCTTAGATTCCGATGCCGGTCATGCCGAAGATCTGTATCGTTATGGAAGGGCAGTCTCTTCTCGGGATTACGAATTCCTCCAACTCATTGGCTTGCCATTCTCAACGACCTTTCAGCCCCCCCGTTCGTTATCCGTTCCACGACAGCATGCAAAGGAACGGCAGCGAGGGCGCGCCTCATTGTTGGCACTGCATTGGGGCGGGAGGAAGAGAAGTTCTGCGGAGACGCCCGCAAGACTCTGGCACTCTACATGCGCATGCTATACTCCATGAAAACAGGCGCCGTCTGGGAGTTCATTCGGGACTATCGGGACTCCACCCGCATGGAATTCGTGCATGAGGGCAATGGCAGCGAGCGCAGACTTCCGAGGTTCATCCTCAGGGGTGCAGAGGTTATAAAGCCCCAGGCAGGAAGCCGGCGCATTGCCAACGTGGTGATAACGGCCGTTGAGGATCAGATCCATGCCGTGTGTGTTCGGCCCGATCACAGGTCACTCGAAGGTCTGGCCGCTCCTGACGACGGTTGGTTAAAAAGTTGCCCGGATCCAGTGCCGATCCAGATGCTCTGGGACTCCTTCGCGCGTCTGAAGGGAATTAGCCCGTGGGCTTTTCCCGTCTATTGCTTCCTGGTAAATGTCGATAGGGACGCCCGGAAATCCAGCACCTCACCACTGAGGCATCTCGTTAGAATATGTGCCACTAAATAGACCAATAAGAAAATTGTAAGTCCTTATTTTGCAATCTTATAGAAGTGTCCATCCCTGGGTTCAACACTAACCCAAGTTGATCCTTATATTCTGGATCAGCATATTGCTCCTGAGTTCGAGGACACCTCGGACCAAGATACCAACTTCAGGAGCTAATCCTATGAATAATTCAGAAAATGAGCCAGTCGAACAAGCAGCCAGTACGCCAGAATACACAGAAAATCCTCTGCCCAACGAAGAAACTGCTCGTAGCGCGCATCACGAATGCTACCGAAGCTTCGAGATCCTCAAAGCCGAACTCAGGGACACTGAGATCATTCTCGGTGAAACCTACACTAGCCCAGAACACGCCAAGACAATTTCTGAACTTCTGTGCGCTACAACTGAGCACCTGAGGAGGATCAAGGATATGAGTTTCTCGATCTTCTGCTCTCAGAATCGGGATGTGCGCACAATGTATCTGGAGGAACTCCTCTATTTTAGCGATCTAAAACTGGAAGCAGAATTGGAGAAGATCGACGGCCTGATGAAGGAAGAGGAAAAGGCGACAAACTCTGATGCTCAGGGGTATATGCCGAACCTCGAAGTACAGACTGAGTCAGAGCAATCGGCTGAAGACATTGGAGACCTGATTGATGGGGACGAGGAAGAATCGGAAATGCGAAGCCTGCCGTCTGATGAAGATTCCCTGATAATACTAGCCGAAGAGATACTGGGAGACCTGGGCGGCGATGAGTGCGATCCATTCAACCCAGAGCAGGATGAAGAGGTTGATAATGAGGAATAAGCGAACCTTCCTACCACTCATTGGGGCCGAATTGCTGGAAATTGGATTCAGCAGCGACTTTGCCTATAGGTGCGGCCCATTTGCGAACAACGGCCTGTTCGGGATACCCCCCCCAGCGAGATGCCTCCGGCAGGTTCTGTGGCCTCGGGATCTTCCTGGAAACCGGAGGGCGCCATTCAACGTATGTCGCCTAGGCCCGTACAAAACATGATGTGCGGTTCAATATCCGGCGGGAGATTCTGGAACGGGACGATGACGGCGTCTTCAGTCCAGAGAATCTACCCGAAGACAAGTATCTGCGCAAAGCACCGACCAAGGCCAGAAGGAAATCCACGAGGGACCTCGATGACGATGCAGAGGGAATCGTTGGGTTTCACGAACTCTGAAACGGATAAGAGGCAGCACCATGAAAACTCACACGCAAATCTGGCCAAGGGAGAGATCCCGAAATCCGTTATCGTATTGGAATAGTGGGGATAGGCGGCGTTGCAGCCCGCCGAACGGAGACCCTCGCCTCCTTCCCCTTCCTTCTTACCAGCGAGGGCAAAGAATCTTACATGCGAGGGAACAACAATGACTATCAGCGAGGAAACCAGGCTCTGCGAAGCCTGCAACAAACAGCAGACAGAAGACGACTTCGGTAGCGCAGAGTCCAATATCTGCAAGCGCTGTGCGAAGAAGGAACAACGGCAAAGGCTCCTGAAATCCGCTAACCTGCTTCAGACTACACGCACTGCTCCGGAGATCTACGGGATATACAACCGCTTGTATCATCTTGATTACTCAGAGGATGATCCGGATCGCCCGTGGGTCGCAAATTACCCGAGACTTATCTACTCAACCCGTCACGGCAAGAAGGAATGGGTCACCGTTCCCAGCAAATGGGAGAAGACGCCTGAGAAGGCTCTCAAAATGGCGAGGAAATACGCTGGTGACGTTCAGTTCAAGATGGGCGTGGGAACACGGGACCTCGAAAGAAAATGGATCTATGCAATCGAGGTGGACGCGGACAAGGGACGGGTGGATGAGAAGAATATGTGGGCCCTCATTAATGAGAGAGTCCTGCGGCACTTCGAGAGACTCGGAATCCGGCCGCACCTCATGCTCACCGGGCGCCGCTCAGTACATGCTCAATGGTTCTTCAAAGAGCCGTTAAACCGTGAGCAGATTCAGAGTTTCCGTCTGCTGGCAGGGAAGATATTCAAAGGGAAGGCGGATAAGGACACCGAGGTGAATTCATTGAGGGTGGCAGGCATTATGCACTCAGGAACGGGTGAGATCTCCAGATACCCAGGCAACAGAACCCTGGATGATGTCCTTGATTACATGGAGAGCATAGAACCCGTCCGAGTGACAGATGAGATCATCGAGAGGTTGAAGAGGGAAATTGGCATCAAGGGACCAGTGGTGAAGGAGATTGTGGGAGTGGCTTTAAAGAGAGAAGAGGAGGAGAGGAGAGAGGAGAGAGATAATAATATAGTAGCTCTCACGAATATACCCTCTCCAGAGCCGTCAATCACTGAAGTAAAAGGACATACGCTTGATTCTGGCTTACACCGTTTTGATTACCTCGACATTATTCCACCGCACAAGTCCTGTGAGGTTCTCTTCAAGACATCCCTCGTCTTTGATACTTACCGTGAGAACCATGGATGTATCGAAGCCACACGCAAGGCACTGATCCCTCCCCTTCGGGCCGGGGCAAGATCCGAAGAGGTCTTCCAAGAGCGGCTGGAGAGATTAGAGGACTGCCTCAGCCATCTTCCCGAATACCGCCCGTCTGCACGTCCAAAGCTTGAATACACCTCCAAGGACGATTCACGCATAAAAAACGCCCTGAGAAGGCTCAGGCGGCTTCTGAGGAGGGGTACAGACTTCAAGGGCATGAACAAAGTCGCCCGCTACGTTTACCGCCAGATTCTCGATTACGGCGGGGAAGCAGACCTTGGGGTGAATCAGATCGCCAAGGAGACCGGATACCCCACCTCAACCGTTGCCACGTGGATGAGGCAGCTATCGGGCATGGAGGGGAAGTCCGTCCGGCTGTTCCATTGTGAGGACGAGTTCTCACCGCCCATGGCTGACAACAGAACTCGTTGCTGGAGGATCAAAGGCGTCGAATGCCTGCGGAAGGATCAGGACCGCCGTTGGACAGAACTCCAGAGGTGGATAAGGACCGGAGAGGGCACAGATGCCATCTTGGAAGAAATCATCGCTCGGAATGGAAAGCCAACATTCGAAACCCCGAAATACCCAGCGGCGAAGGAGGGAGAACAATGCTACGATGGATCAGCCGCAGGATGACAGATCATGAGTTTGAGCAAGCCAAGCAGGAGATCGAGAGAGCATTTGAAGGACTTGACGAAGAAGAGCGCCACTGGGTTCGACATTTCTGCGGCTATACCCACCTGTATGGACGGATTCCCGAGAACGATTTGCGACGGCCGCGTCAGCAAGTGGAGTTATCTTGTTGCCAGAGGAACCGAAAGAGGCTATGTTGACAGGTGCAATCATATGTACATTGATATTTTCAATCTCCCAAAGGCATCGTGGTTTCACGCAGTGTCGCCACGATAACAAAACCCAAATTCTAACGAAAGGAGGTGATAATGGTGAGTAACAAGGAGGAAACGCAAGTTCCAGCAATGGAACTGATCGTTACCGATGTTCACGTCGACGATCGGCGACAATTCGTGAAGATCTGGGCTGATCCGAGAGGCGGATACAACGTAACGATCAATCCGGCACTACCTCTCTACATAGGCGATGATTTCTGTGAGATCCCTATCGCTAGGGGAATCAGAGAAGAGTTGGCTACACAACTCTTCGCCCGAATCGACGCCGTGATCGAGGAAGTCATGAATAGTTGCACTGAGAACCAACCGTAACACCGGAGTCCCAGTGAACAAGAGATGTGTTCTCTCGACGCCAAGGGTTAGGCAGAGCCGTGCGTGAATGGACGCCCCTGATCTTGTAACCGACAACCATTCTCCAGGCCGCCCGCATAGACGAAAGGGTCTGCGCAGCGGGCGGCAGGAATGACCGGAAAGCCGCAGATCCATGTCACACCAGTTCAACCCCCACACCATCTACGCCACTTCCGAATTGGAGACCATCCTTAAGGGCTCGGTGAAAATCGAGACTCTTCGGGAGTACGGCCTCGTTGGACTACCCGGTGCAGGCTACTGGGGAGGAAATGTGATTGAGGCGCTGGACCGTTTGTGCGAGGCCCGGCAACGTCAACGTGGACTGCGAGCATCGGAAAGGATACGCAACGATGCCTCGCAAGCAAGAAGCAAGGAGAACGCTCGTCGTCGCCGACTGGCACGTCGAGGAAAGGAGAGCCAAGAGGTTCAAAGTCATGGAAATCGACGGAAGCAGACAGTTCACCGTCCATCAGGCAAGCCCGAAGAAGTACCGTGTCAGCGGGAAAAACTCAAAGGGCTCCTTGGTGCGTGAAAGGTTTGCATCCGACAACATTGAGACCGCCGTCCTGCATGCCGCCTCTGTGCTGTACGGCGATCCGATGCCAAACCTCCTCGATCCTCGGGAGATGGATCTAGCAGATGCTTTCGCTAGAGCCATTGCCGCAGGTCATGGGCAACCCGAGAACAAGAGGAACCAACTCCGCTACGCCCTCTACTTCGTCAAGTGGGCAGTGGGGGAGGGACTTGAAAGGTGGTGTCAGATTAGAAGGACCGATATCGATGGCTACGTGAATGAACTCGCCCGCCGCGGCCTAAAACGAAAGACCATCCGGAATTATCTGGAGCCGGTTCGCACAACTGGAGCACGGATGCACGAGGACTTCCCAGAGTTGCACAATCCGCTCGCCTCCTTCCGTCTGCGGAAAGGTCTGGGTGACTCGTATCGCTATGATGACCACTTCGGGAACGAAGCCCTGTCCTTCGAAGAGGTACTGGCATTGTCGGAGTGGTTGAAGGCGCACCGGCACGGCCGCGTTCTCCGCCTTGGAGTCCTCTTATCCGGCCTGATGGGGTTACGTCAGCGGGAAGCGATCTTCCTCACGTGGAAGAATGTGGATCTCGAAGACGGAACTCTCACGATCCAGGAAGAGGACGGGCACAAACCGAAGAATACTTATTCGATTCGTCGGCTCCCAGTTCCCAAGATCATTCTGAGTGAGCTTCGGGGGATTCCGAGTGCCCAGCGAACAGGCAGGGTAATCCGGCCGGAGGAACTGAAGAAGTTCCATCGCTGCAAGGACGAGAACTTCGCCTACGATCTCTCGCACTACTACTCCCTGAGTCTTAATGCGGCGCTCAAGGAATGGAGGAAGGGAATCCGTTTATCGGCGAAGGATTTGAGGAGGACCATCCAGACCCACGCACTGGATAATCCGGGAAACTGGAACCAGATGCTCGTGGATCGTTACTGTGGGCATGCCCCGACAACCATGATGGAGAGGCACTACTTCGCGGACCAGCGGAAGCGCCTCGTTGGGCTGTTTCGACGGCATGTGACACCCATGATCGATGCCGAAGTCGAGGCGGCTCTGGCAGCGAAATCCGAGGTACAAAAATGCATAAAAATGCACAATCCCGAGGGAGCACCCCCGGGACAGCCATCAAAGATTATTGAAATTGCTGATCTTGCGTGAAAAAGAATGGTGCCCAGGAGAGGACTTGAACCTCCACGGCCTTAACGGCCACTGGATCCTTAGTCCAGCGCGTCTGCCAATTCCGCCACCTGGGCACTTCCCGTCGCGGGATGTCCGCAACGGGGTTGAATGGGTAGGGCGAACCGGGAGCGCGCGCAAGCGGAAAATGCGGTTTGACGGATGTTTTTGTTCTGGTACCGGAAGAAGCACCACGAAACCAACTTCGGATGGCGCAAAACGCGCTTGAACTCGTTTCCCGCAACTGGCTAGCCTCTCCGCGATTTCACGAATTCCGCTCTTTGAGCCGGTGGGGGAGTGCCCTGCCGGTCATTTTGCTCCGAAGGGAGATCGATATCTCATGGCGGACCAGCAATTCCATTCCCACGACCAACCCTATCCGATTGATCAGTCCTCGGTCCGTGGCAAGTTCGCGTCTAACATCGGCTTCCTCTTGGCAGCCGTGGGCTCTGCGATTGGCTTGGGGAATATCTGGAAATTCCCCTACATCATGGGCGAAAACGGCGGAGCGGCATTTATGCTGGTCTACCTGGCTTGTATTATCCTGGTCGGAACTCCTGTTCTGATCGCCGAGTTTGCTGTGGGTCGTCAGGGCAAGACGAGTGCCGTGAGTTGCTACAAGGTGATCGCCCCCGGGACGCCATGGTGGCTGAACGGACTGCTGGGTGTTCTGGCAGGCTTTGTGATCTTGAGCTTCTATAGTGCGGTCGCCGGCTGGGTCCTGAAGTACTTCATGATCGGAGTCTTCGAGGGATACGGCGCCTACAACGCTGAGACAAGTGGCGGACTGTTCGTCGGGCTGATTACGGGCTTCGATCAACCGCTGATCTATCAGTTCATCATTATGGCACTGACGGCGCTGATTATCTATTTCGGCATCGAGAAGGGGGTTGAGCGAGCAGCTAAGATCCTCATGCCACTGCTGTTTGCCATTCTCGCCCTCCTGCTGATCCGCTCTCTGACGCTGAAGGGAGGAATGGCAGGCGTCGAGTTCATGTTCAAGCCTGACTTCACCAAGTTGTCTGGCAAGGGTGTGCTGGAGGCATTGGGCCATGCGTTCTTCACGCTTTCGGTCGGCATGGGCGCGATGATGACATATGCTTCTTACCTGGATGGGAAATCGAATCTCGCCACTGTCGGTGCGACCGTGGCGACGCTGGATACAGTGATTGCCATCATGGCTGGACTCGTGATCTTCCCGGCTGTCTTCGCATTCAACATGGACCCCGGCCAGGGACCCGCGCTCATTTTCATCACATTGCCTCAGGTTTTTGCAGAGATGCCGCTCGGGCGACTCGTCGGGTCTTCCTTCTTCTTCCTGATCTTTGTCGCCGCGCTGACCTCGACAATCTCCATCCTGGAGCCTGTAGTGACCTGGTTGGTGGATGACGTGAAGGTGAACCGACACGTCTCCACTGCCATTGCCTCCTTCTTGATCTTTCTGGTCGGCATCCCCGCATGCCTCAGTGTTGCTGAAGGCGGAGCTCTTGACAGGGTGCTCTTCACTCTCGCGGAGGGGACTTATGCCGAGAAGCAGTATCGCTTCTTTGATATCCTGGATGACGCGAGCAGCAAGTTCATGCTGCCTATTGGCGGATTCATCCTCTGCCTGTTTCTGCTCATATCCTGGAAACGCCAGAGCGCGTTGCAGCAGGTGGCGGGTGAGAAGGGCAACCCTCGCAGTATCATCCTGAACGTGTGGTACTGGCTTGCCGTCACGGTCGCCCCCCTTGGTATTCTGACCGTAATCATCTTTGGGATTCTCGATCTTATCGGGAAGAGTCCATTCCACTGAGAGGCTCACGGGATTGCGTCCTCAACCACTTCCTGCCACGCCCCGCAAGGCGATTGCACATCTTCGTTCGGCCGACCCGGTGATGAAGAAGGTCATCGACCGGGTCGGCCGATTTCACCTTCCGCGGAAGCCCGCGGATCTCCATGCGCTTTGCACTGCCGTGATTGGTCAGTCGATTTCGATGAAGGCCGCTGAGAGCATCACGCGGCGATTCAACGAAACCGTCGGACCTCGAGAGAAACTCACGCCTGCGCGACTCCTTCGACACTCGGAGGAGGATCTGCGCGCAATTGGTCTCAGCGGAACCAAGGCGTCGGCAATGCGTGGCTTGGCAGAGGTCTGGAAGTCTGAACGCTTGACCTCCGAACGCATGGCTCAGTTGTCAGATGCGGCACTCACAGATCTTCTCACACAAGTTCGTGGTATCGGTCCGTGGACGGCGAAGATGTTTCTGATCTTCTCGCTCGCACGGCCTGACGTAATGCCCCAGGAGGACTACGGTGTCCGGGCCGGATTGCGACTTGCCCACGGATTGCCAGAACTCCCAACTCAGAAAGAAACCAAGCAACTCACTGAATGTTGGGAGCCCTGGCGCACCGTGGGCACGGTCTACATCTGGCAGTTTCTCCTCAAGGCCGAAGGAGCCGACCTTGGCGAAGATAACGGTTGGTGGGGGAACTGACTAAGGTCAGATGCTTCCCCGGTAAGCCAAGACAACAGCATTCAGTTCCGCCAGATCCAAAACTCCGTCAGTGTTTGTATCGGCCGAGCTCGGTATCTCTCCGAGTCCACGGAAGCCCAGGATACAGGCATTCAGCTCTCCCAGAACAACCGTTCCGCTTCCATCCTCATCGCCCGGAAGCTCAATCGGCGTCGGGCTCGGCGAAGCCGTTGGTGTTGCGGACGGAGTCGCAGTGGGTGTGTCGGTCGGTGTCGGCGAAGGTGTTGCTGTTGGTGTAGGATCGCCATCGTTCCATTCGGCTTCGGTCATCAGGAATGGTGCCGCGCCGTCATCCGTACGATTGTGCTTCCACAACGACCAGATCGTATCGCCCCACGCCCTCAACTGATCGAAGAACGGATCCGTCTGAATGATGTAGTCTTCCGGATCCAGCGTTTGAACCGTACCGTTGATTTCGTCGCGCAGAAACTCGACATACTCGCGGCTCGTCGTCTGGTAGTACAACCGGACATGCACTTCATCCGCCCCGGTCGGCAATTCGATTCCGACTTCGTCGTAGCCTCCCAAGTACTCATCAGCCGTGTACATGTCTGCGGCATCGGCATTGTGATCGCGTGGCTGACACAAACGATCGCTGGATTCTGCAATCCGGAAACCCTTCGGAGGAATGCGGTTGTCCTTGTACCGATCGGTGGCCAGAGCGAAGTGGAAAGTCTTGTCTTCGCCCGTCAAGCTGCTCGTCGGCTTCATCTCATAGACGAGTTCATCGACATGCTCTTCCGTCAGAGGATCGAGGGCGACGGGATCGGGGACATCGACATCAGGCTGATAGGCGTAATCCAATCCCTTCAGCGTGCAAGCCGCTGTATCGTACGGATTTACCGTGTATATCAGTGAATCGCTATTGTAGGCCTCTATCGAGACAAACATGCGGCGGCCCTCAGGGAATCCACTGATCAACTTGTGGCCTGTGTAGTTCTTGATCCGGAACGTCAGGTACCCTGTCGCCGGATTGTAGCCAATGTCCGTAATCGCGGCGGCATTCTGGAGATTCGCACGCGCCCGGTCCGCCCCAAGCAGAAGCGCATCGGGATCCACGCCGATGCCGGCCGACAAGTCCATCGTTAGAATCGATGGGTCCTGATTCAGCAGTCCATCATTGGTCGCATCGTAGTTCGGCGATCCGCTGATCGCGCTGGCGATGATTTCCGAAACCCAGATATTGCCGCCATTCTGCGTATGCACGGGTTGGCCGCTGTTGGGGTGCTCCACACTGTCGGTTGGACGCAGGACGGCGTCGGCTTTATCTGCCCCCTTCCCAATCTGGTCCGTCATGTGGCAATCCTGGCAGGTCGCGATCTTATTGTCGGGATGAGACGTTGTGAACAAGAGGGGATCGTAGGGGCCCTCCCCTGAAGCACCGCCCTGCAGTCCAAAGTCGGACAGCATGAATTCGGAGAATGTACGCTCCACATGAAAGTACGAGTGCGCTGCGTTGAGTTCGGTCGGCAATGGATTCGCCGGATCCGCGCCCAGATTCGCCAACGCAGGGTTGGAAACATCGTGGCATGTCGCGCAGAAAAACTTGCTCTTGTGAAAGCGGCTGTAATGAAACTGGTGACGAGCCGTGGCATCTGCGAATGACGCACGCTTCCCATTGTCCGCGCTGACGAAGTACTGCCCCGCTCCCGCTGCTGTGTAGTTCCCATTCACGGGGCGATTGTCTCCACCGAAGAACGCATCGCCATTCATGTGCTTGATCGTTGCGGCATCCGCTGCATCAATCGTCAGAAGACTATCGGCGGCGGTCTGCGATGGCGTGTCGGAGGCATTCGTCTCGTCCCAGTAGTTGAGCCAATCGTTGCCTTCGCGATCGCCGTCGTACGTCGCGTCGAAGAAAGGATCGTAGGAGCGATGGCAGAAGTCGCACTGCACGCCATTGAAGTCGCCGGTCGTCATAGCGCTGGCATTAGTGGGATCTGACCGCCCTTCGAGCCAACCTTTCGGGAAGTGGCACCGCAGGCAAATGTCTGTGGCATTCGGAGTTCCTACGGCGGCAATGCTGTCCTGTGCCGCCACCGTCAGGCACGCCCAGAAGAGTGGGTCGCGAGCAGCCTGAGCCATCATCGATCCCTGCCAGTTCGTTCCCGGATCGATGTACGGCGCGGTCGTGTCGTATCCCTGGTGGCAATTGAGGCATCGGCCGGGATCTTCCAGCGTTACGGAATTCTCTGTGGGTGGTTGGGTGCCGGGCATGCGAACCAGCGGATCGTCTTTCACGACCACCGGTGTCCAGGCTAGAAGGCTGCCTGTCAAACCAAGCAGCAGAACAAATGTCAGTATGGGGCGAACCATAGATCCTCTCCTCCATTCGGCCGAATATGCGCCGAAAGAATCTCTTACGCGGTTCTTCCCCAACCAACATAAAGACGATAATCAAACCACCCTTTGTCTGCAATGCCAATATCCCCATTTACAGTCCGTTTTGGAGCGCTTTTCGTGATTGAACCTGACCGGATAAACAGTCGATTGTGCCTGTGATTCGAAAAGGAGCAGCAATGAACTCATCGCCCATCATCCCTTTCTTCATCCTTTGCGCCTCAGTTCTCGCGGCACCGGCTGCTTCATTCGCGAAGGAAGATGCCACCGATCCCATCGAGCAGGCGCTGGAAGCACTCGATCTGGATCGGCACGATGTCACGCCGGATCCTTATCGGGTTCTGCTTCGTTCGCGCGATTCCCAGAATCTGACCTACTACCAGAGCCTCCTCATGCGTCCCTTCGAGGCTTCCTACTCGATCGGCATGGGTGAGGAGTATCTTCTGCGGTGGACGCAATCGCCGCATCGTCTATTGATGAACGCGGTGGGGAAGTGGGACGCCAACATCAGCCGCGGCTACATCGGCAACCCCTTCGCCACGGTGGATCGCGGACTGGCGGCCAGTCCGCGCCCCATCGAGACGGCGATGCGGATGATTGAAGGAGAAGATGCGCCGGATGGTCTCCTCGATTCAGCACAGGGATTGGACGATGTACCGAAGGAGTGGCGAATTGAAATCGCCCGCCTCATGACCGCTGCCGTGTGGGCAAAGCACTGGAATGAACGGGCATATCGGGATCTTGGTGATTTCGATCGATCTGCCGTACTGCACGATCTGCTCGATTCCCAACCGGTCGATTGGCAAAACGACTTCCGCTTCCTGGTCGATGATCTGGATCGCGCGGCCGTTGCAGGCGGCGGCCTCGATGTCACGATGCTTGTGGAAGATTTCGTGGACTTCGGGAGATCGCTCGAATCCGATCCCGAACCATTCCTTCTTGAAATTGAGACATCGTTGGGCAAGGTTCGCATCTCCACCATGCAATCCGATGACGTGATCGAGGGCGGGCCGTATCTGCTTTCAGTTGATTGGTTTGGAGACGATCGCTATGGAGGTGCCTTCACCGAAGGAGGCCCGGAGAATCCCGCCTCCATCCTCATCGACTGGTCGGGCGACGATCTCTATGAGGGCTCCCAGGATGGCCTCGCCCCCGGATCTGGCTTCTTTGGCACCGGCTATGTCCACGATGAATCGGGGGACGACACATACAGCGGCACCACCCTGGCCTCTGCAGGGGCCTACTTTGGCGTGTCGGTCCTTGTCGACAATGCCGGCGAGGACACTCACACTGGGCAGAATTACTGTCAGGCGGCCTCGGCGGTCGGCGTGGCGCTCTTGCTGGATCGGAGCGGCAACGACCAGTACACGGCTCTGACAGCCTCCCAGGCCAGCGGTGGCCCCCTCGGCGTTGCGATGCTTCTTGATCTCTCTGGAAACGATACTTACACCATGGCTTCGGAACCATTGCTTTACCCTTCTCCACAAAGGCCATCTGTGAATAGTTCCCAGGGACAGGGCTGTGGATTCGGACTGCGGGCGGACCTTTCGGATGGGAAATCCGTTTCCGGCGGGATCGGCATTCTGCTCGATCGCGAAGGCGACGATCGATACACCGCCGGAGTATTCGCTCAGGGGGTCGGCTTCCTCGGTGGCGCCGGCATCTTGCTCGATGATGCAGGGAATGATGTCTATGAAGGCATTTGGTACGTCCAGGCGGCCACGGCCCACCAAGCCTTCGGCTTCCTGATGGATCGCGCAGGCGATGATATCTACTACTGCGAAGAAATCATCGGCCAGGGGGGGGCTCACGACTTCAGCACCTCCGTGTTCCTCGATCTCACCGGAAATGACTCCTATTCTGTCAATCGCCTCGGGATCGGCGCATCCAACGAGAATTCACTCGGGATCTTCATCGAAGGCGGGGGAGACGACTCATACGAGGCTCGAAAGCAGAATGACGCAGCATTCGGCTCTGCCCGAGTCGATATGTGGGGTGGACCGCGCGAAAGCGCCTTGGGGTTGGGCCTGTTCTTTGATCTCGGGGGCCTGGACGTATATAAAATGCCTCGCTCACGGAAAATCGGGAACAATTCGACATGGCGTAATGTCGAAACACACAAAGAGCTCGAATTGAAGGCAGAGTTGGGCTACGGAATCGACTGCGTGACAAATGAACTCCCGGTCAAAACCGGCGCCATGACCGAGCCCGGCACGCTGGAGACGAAGTATTACGAGGAAGCGATTTCGGCTCGTCGGGAATACCGCAGGAAAGCCAGCCAGTGACACGGGTGCACAACGAACTTCACAGGCCCGCCGCATCTGCTTTTTCCTTGCCGACAACCCCGCTCGTGGACTGAAATCAGACCGAATTTCAAGGGAGCCCGAAAAAGATGCCAAAACGTTGGACTGCAAGCACCTGCGCCGCTTTGCTGACCGTTCTTGCCTTCACCGGCTCGTCCTGGGCCCAGGGTGATGATCCATTCGGCCAGGACCCGGCCTTTAATCAGCCCCCCACAGGCGATGATCCCTTCGGAGCTCCCGCGGGCGATGACCCGTTCGGCGGTTCGACCGGCGGCTCATTCGACCCGTTTGCCAGCGGCGGAGGCGGAGCCGATCCCTTCAGTGCCGCACCGGGTGGCGCACAGGGTGCGGATCCCTTCGTTGGCGGTGGAGCCGCGGACCCATTCGGTGGGGGAGGGGACGAGTTGTTTGGTGGAAGTGACCCCTTCGGTGGCGGTGAGCCCTTCGGCGGAGGCACGGGCGACGCACAGAATCCCTTCGGCGCCGCCGAGTCCGGCGAGATGGATGAGCAGAATCCGTTCGCCGATGCGGCGTCGCTCGATGAACAAACAGTGACTGAGGGTGCCGGCGGAATCAGCCAACTCTATGAGTTCCGTTATCGCACGGTGACTCGCTGGGATGGCAGCTCCGGCGTCGTGCGCCAGCGCATGACGGCAGAAGAAGCCGCCGCAATCGACCAGCAAGCGATTGACGCGATTCGCGAGATGGCAGACGGCGGAATGATCCGAGGATTCGAGCCCGGAAGCGATGCAAACTCATACGCACAGTGGGCCTATTACTACGCGCAACTCAATCTGTGGAGCCAATACGTCGACGACGTCGTTCTCGCCGGAGGAGACACCGGTGACTCCGCGATCGAGCAGGTAAAATGGCCGGGCGCCCCACAGGAAGAACTCGGTCCCGACGGACAGCCTCTCGATCGTCAAGCCATGTACGACGAGAACATGGTCAATTATGCCAGCCAGACCAGCATGGACGATCAGGTCTCGGATATTTTCGTTTCGCCGTCGACAAATGAAGGGGGCGGCCCGCCGACCTTCCCGCCGTCGACGATCGAGAACCAGGTTATCCAAGTATACAACGATCAGCTTCAGAAGCTGCGCGACATGGAGAAGGACCAGAAGGACTTCATGGAGAAGTTCGATCGTCGACTTCTCGACCGCAAGAATCAGCGGATCGCTTACGAGTATTGGAAAGACAATCAGGAGATGTTGCTGGAAGAATTCGTCCAGGACTGGAATCGTCGCTACGAAGGCCAGGTGGCTGTGATCGGCGGCGTTCGTTATGAGCTCTATCGCCCCGGCGAAGTGCCCGAGCGCGTGCGTCGCGACAGCAATGTCGTCGTGACCGATTACCGCCTGACGCCCTACGACATCCTGACTGACGAAGGAGAGTTGCGCGAAGCCGCACGCAACTGAGTCGCCGGCCTTCAATCTGCTCAGAGTTTTTATGCATCCCGGGCCGTCATGGTCCGGGATGTCCGTTTCACGAATTACCGCCACCCGATCCCTGCCCGTCCGACAGGCCGGAGTCAGATCGCTTGATCGCCCAAGAGAAAGCCCACCGTCTATGAAGAAGAAATCCCGCCAGAAACGCAGCGCGAGAAGCAGTTGGCAGATGCACGAAATGTCAGAACGTGCTCGTATCCAGCAAGCAGCCCCATCGCGCATGCCTGTGCCATTGCGTGAATTGCCTCGTGTCGAGAAGGGGAGCGTCAGCGTTGGTGAGATGGGACGCTGGGCCCTCCGCTACGTGGAGGAGAATCCCGGAATCCCGGATAAGGCGGATTATGAGGAGGTTGCGAATCGGTTCATCCGTCTGCAGGAAGCGACCGATGCCGTCCGGGACGGCAATCGCGATACGGCTCGCTCAATTCTAGAAGAGATTGTTGCCTCGAAGCCGGAAGACCTGCGCTCGAAAATGAACCTCTCAACAGTTTATATCGACGACGGAGAGCACGAAAAGGCGCTGTCTTTGTTGGATGAAATCGGCGATGCAATGAAACGCGAAGCACGCTATTATGCACTGCGCGCCCTCGCTTTGAAGGGGCTCGGAAAGCGCGAGGAGATGATCAAGTTCTTGTGGGAAGCTCAAGAGCTGTTCCCCCAGGACACTGCCATCATGGAGCAGCTCCAGAAGGCGGGCGAAATCATCCCGATGGGTTCAGACCCGAACAACGCCCATTCGATTCAGTTCATGAAGCGCGAACACTATGAAAACGCGGTTTATGATCGGATCCAGAAGTTGGTGGCAGAGAAGAAGTGGAATGAGCTCGATGATTATGTCGTGTTCCAGCGATCCGATCAGAAGCCCAAACTCGCACTTGCTGCGGCTGAAGCCTACCGAAAGGCGCGCCCGAATGATTCGCGCTCCCTCTATCTCCTTGGACTATGCGAGTTGGATGTACACAACTGGGCAAAGGCAGAGAAGCTCTTGGGCCAGTATCTTGAGGAGAAGCCCGACGATCCGAAGGCAATCGTCGGCCGTGCCCTTGCCATCCGTCGACAGGAACGCAAAGAAGAGGCGATGGATATATTGCAGCATGCCATCAAAGCAGACCCGAATAACTTGTCCGCGGTCGAACTCGCCACGCTCGGGCACGAGAAGCCGGAAGAACGGCTGGAGTTTGTCCAGAGACTTGAGAAGGAGTATCCCGATGCCTGGGCTCCGCAGAAAGCTCTCGGCGATTTGATGTACGGCCAGGGGGCTTTCGAGACGGCTCGTGTTCACTTCGAGAGAGCCGTTGCCCAGGGCGGCTCCGATGAATGTTGGGTGATGTTGCTGAATGTGCTTGGCCGACTGGGTCAGGTCGCCGAGGCTGTGCAGCGGATCCAAACGATCACGCGACTTCACGAACGCAGCAGCCACGTGCGATGGAACGCAGCGAATCTGCTGCTTCAGGCTGGGCGCGTTCGAGCTGCAACCGATCTGTTCAATGGGCTTCTGAACGATCCCAAGCAACCTTGGGAAACCCGCCACGCAGCGCGCACGATCCTGCGGAATCTAACCGATGCCGTGAACAAGAACAAGTAATCCGCCCGCGTGACGCAGGGGAGCGAAGGAAGAGAAATGGCAGAGTCGTTCTACTTCGACCACAATGCTACCACGCCTCTGGACGAAAGAGTCCTGGAAGCGATGCTCCCCCAACTTCGAGAGACCTGGGGCAATCCGTCCTCTGTTCATTCATTCGGCGCGACTGCGCGCTATGAAATCGAGAAGGCCCGCCGCAGTATATCGAGGACGCTTGGCGCCGCCGAGCCGAGCGAGATCGTCTTCACCGGCGGCGGGACCGAGGCGGACAACATCGCGATCCGCGGAGCCGCTCTGTTCGCGCGAGAATCCCGCGGCGCAAATCATCTGATCACGAGCGCAGTCGAGCACAAGGCAGTGCTCGATACCTGCCACGATCTGCACGTCAGGGATGGCTTCGACCTGACGATCCTACACGTTGATGAGTGGGGGAGGGCTCGACCCGCCGATCTCCTCGATGCTCTGAAACCCAGCACGGCTGTTGTTTCAATCATGATGGCCAACAACGAAGTCGGGACCATCAATCCGATCCGCGAACTGGCCGCGATGACCCATGAGCACACCAATGCCATCTTCCACACCGACGGGGTCCAGGCCGTTGGCCGGTGTGCATTGGACTTACAGTCGCTTGGAGTAGATGCATTCTCGACAACGGCGCACAAACTCTATGGTCCCAAAGGTGTAGGGGCTCTCTATGTGCGCAAGGGAACGCCCCTAGCCGCAGTTCTGACAGGCGGCGGCCAGGAGGGCGGCCTGCGCCCGGGGACCGAGAATGTCGCCTCCATCGCAGGATTCGCCAAGGCCATCGACCTGGCTGCCGAGGAGTTTGAGCGCGAGGATTCCCGTCTTCGTGCCTTGCGCGAGAAGCTGTGGCTGCAGATCTCCAGCATAATCCCGTTGGCCATCCGTAACAGCCCGACGGATCGATGCTTGGCCGGCACACTCAATGTCTCATTCTCTGGCACCGACGCCCAGCGCCTGGTCATGGAGATGGATCGTCGGGGGTACGCCATCAGTACCGGGTCCGCCTGCAACAGCACCGGCAAATCGGCCAGCCATGTCCTCCAGGCGCTCTGCACCGACTTCGAGCGCGTCTCCAGCGCCATCCGGATCAGTCTCGGTAGAACGAACACTGCCGATCAGCTTCCCGAGTTTGTGGATGCGCTCCGACAAGCGATTGCCGCGCTGACTTCTCACTGACTCACCAACCAACCAGAGCCTGACTCAGCTATAAGCCCTCTGTTGGCAGTTTCTTATGGTACTTGCCGGCTCCTCTTATTATTTCGTTAAATTGACATTATTTACTCTAGGGCCAGATCAAGCACCTCCTCTCTTCTTGACGGTCTTTCGGCCTTCCAGGCACCAACTTCTCATGAAGCTGTCAGAGGCCATCGATGAGTTCCTCCGTTTCCTGCGCGTCGAGCGCGGGTTGGCGGAGAATACGCTCAAGGCTTACGAGTCCGACCTCCGCCGACTGCAGTCTCACCTGCATCGCGACGATCGGCCGGAACTAAAATTGCACCAGATTACTCCGCTTCATCTCAAGGATCACCTCGCAACGCTCCGCGACGATGAGCGTTTCAAGCCGCGGAGTATCTCTCGCGTCATGAGTACAATGCGGGTCTTCTTCGATCACCTCGTACGCGAGGAGTTCATGCCGAAGAGCCCGGCCTTGTCCCTCCACAATCCGAAGCTCCCCAAGAAACTACCGCTGTACCTAGTCGATGAGGAGATCGCTCGCCTGCTGCTGGCGCCGGATCGCAACAATCCCGAGGGATACCGCGACTACGCGATCCTTGTGACCTTCCTGTTCACCGGAATGCGCCTGTCGGAACTGGTTGGGCTGAACGTCGGAGACGTGGACTTCTCGTCAAACAGCATTCTGATCCACGGAAAGGGCTCCAAAGAGCGCCTGGTTCCCATGCACAGCCTGGTTTCGAGGACTCTGCGGGCCTATCTGGATGAGGTTCGCTCCCCCATCGACTCAGACCCGCAGGCGTTGTTTTACAGCCGAACAAAAACTCGGATCACCTCCCGGGGCGTCGGATATGCCGTGGAACGAGCCGTCAAGGCGGCCGGCGTCAATCACCGCATTACGCCCCACAAGCTGCGCCATACTTTCGCAACGCAGTTGCTCCACAGAGGCGCCAGTCTGCTAGAAATCAAGGAACTCCTGGGGCACTCGCAGATTGCGACCACCAGTATCTACACGCACACCCACGTGGATCGCCTCCGTAAAGCGGTAGAGAAAATCGACAGTTGAAAAATAATGCCACTCTTTTCCGTGGCGATTGGCACGTAATGCGTTACCCTTGAGGAAAAGGGACTCCACTTCAGGGGTTGTGGATTATGAAATTCTTTCTCAGAGTGTTCGGCCTGCTGATCCTGCTCATCGCCGCTTATGTAGCGATCTTCAATCTCTGGCCCAGCAAAGATGCTCGTAACCGGATGGCACTCGACAAACTGACGGACGTCCATCACACGACGCCTCAGGAGCGATCCGCCCACCCAGTTCAGAATCAAGCTCCGAAGATCAATCTGAAGGAGCAGGTCGCTGCCGCAGCCAAAGACGCCCGCGTCGAGGTCCTTTCTTTCCAGGACACCGGCGGGCAAGCCTACGTGACGATCCAATGGAAGTCCGGGAACTTCGCGCAAGGTGGCGATTTCCTGGACTACCTGATCAACCATGGAGTGATTCGTGATTTTGAAGAGGGCGAATCGACGACCTACACCAATAACTCCGGCCAATACGTGCACACAATGAAGCTAACGCTGATCCCCTACTGAGGTTCAGGTGTCGGAGTCGCGGTACTCTTCATCAAGACCGACACGGCCTGCTGTCCTGGCAACTTAAGCGGTGCTTCTCCGAACATCCGTCCGCCCTGGACGGAGATTTGAATACGATCTGCTTTCAACCCTTCGACAAGAATCTCCGCTGAATTGTCCTTCAGTTCGGCGATTCCGATTCGCGAAGGCTTCTTCCCATCCATCATCGTGTACGTCACCCGACGTGGGAGCCTCATGCTTTCGTCCTCAACGGCGACACGCAAAAGGAGGGACGGAGCACTATGCACTTCGATCGTCAGTTCCTGCTCACTATCGCGATAGTCGGCGATTTCATCGACGCGCAGTTCTCCAACGAGACCGGCGTCCTTCTTCTCTGCGCGCAGCAACACTCCCCCGCTGCCGGATACCTGAAACGAGAACCACCCGACGGCATTCGTCTTCAATGAACCGCCGGCTCGGGGCAGGGCGTCGCTTCCCGGCAAAGGCTCGATTCGCACGGTTGCCCCCTCGACCGGATCGCGGCTTTCGGCATTCACGACATAGCCCTCGACGGCAGGCAATGGCTCCAGTTGCACGACCAGATCGGTCTGGTCGGGATAACCGATCTCCACGGTGTTCGTCCTGTAATTCAGATGCCCGACCTCAAGAACGATCGGCTGGAATGGCACGTTTTCAAAGATGAAGACGCCATCGTAGTCCGTCACCATACTGCCACCGCGCACCAGCGGACCGCCGCCTTCGGGCTTGGCCTGCCACGTCACACGTGCCCTTCTGATGGGTTCTCCTTCGGAGTTCTCGATCAACCCGAGCAGCGCGCTGGCGCGAGTCAGAATGAAGTTCTCTTCTGCGGGAATCTCGAGCAAGGCATCCCGATCGATCACGCGATCGGCGGGCCCAGCCCAGCCTTCCGGAAACTCACCCGATACCTTGGCGAGATAAGCAATTGGCGGAATGGAATCGGCCGAGTACGAGCCGTTCTCCCCCACCTGACTGGATTGCGTCGCGGCCTCGAAGAGGATCGTCGGCTGAAGCACAACGCGGATGCTCGGACTGAGGGCAGGTACCGTCTTGCCACCTTCTTCAATCTCCAGCGCATTGCCCGAGATTTGAACGCGTTCCATCGGTATTGGTTCCCCGTCGGAATTCAACACGCTGCCAATGAGTTGACCGGGGGGATCGAGAATGACATCGATGCTCGTATCCACAGCAGGATTGAAAAGCTCGAAGACCTCGCTCTGGCCTGCACCGTTGTCCGCACCGATCGCCGCCGCGATGTATTCGCCTGGTGGCTGGTCGAGCGGGATACTGACAATGCCTGACTCATCCGCAGGGAGGTGGCGCCTCTCCCCACTTCCCATTCCTGCAAACAGGTCAATCCCACCCGTCGTATCCGCCGGCAAGATCTGTTCATCGTCTTGCACGAATGACTTCGCAGGAAGAACCCAAACGCGCGCCCCGGGGGCCGGCTCGCCTGAGGACGAGAACACGTGGATCGTCAGCGCCGGCGGCTCTTCAGTCGCCTCGGCTGGAGACTCATCCGTACCGGTGCCGCTCATCTCACCCGACTCGGGAAGTGGGGTTGCATCACCGGCGAGTTGGGAGTCCTCGGATACCGGCGTTGGACTCGTTTCGGGGATGTCATTGGAACTGGTTGCACTGCCAGGTCGTTGCACTTGCTGTGGCGTAGCCTCGGGCGTCGCCAGGACACGCGGCTCTTCCGGACGATTCAGAAGAAGCTCGAGTGTCACCAAGACAACAATCACCGTCGCCAGAACTCCAGCGACGACTCCGAGTCCGATTCGATTTCCTTGTGGCATCTGTTCTGGCTCACCCTGGGCTTGATGGAGCGCCTTTCCCGCGCTCACAGAATCCCTAGCCCAGGTCATGCCTTCGGCGGAACGATTTTCTTCAGTTCTTCCAGCACGCGTCGGAAATCGTCCTCGGTGTGCGCAGCGGAGACTTGAATTCTCAGGCGGGCCGTCCCTTCCGGGACAACCGGGAAGCCGAATCCTGTGATGAAGATGCCTCGCTTCAGCAGTTCCTTGCTGGCACGAATTGCATCCTTGGTCTCGCCCAAGATGACGGGGATGATCGCCGTCGGGTTATCGCTGACATCGTAGCCTGCCTCGCGGAACAGATCGCGCGCGAATTTTGTCAGGTTTTGAAGGCGATCGACTCGTGCCTGATCGGTCTTCAGAACGCGAACCGCCCGGAGCGCACTCGATGCAACCGTCGGTGGCAACGCATTCGAGAAGATCTGCGGCCGCGACATCTGCTCCAGCACTCCGATCACGGCGGCGCTGCTGGCGACAAAACCTCCGGCTGCTCCCCCGAGGGCTTTGCCCAATGTGCTGGTCAACGCATCGATCTCTTCCTCGACGCCAAAGTGCTCGCCCGTGCCGCGCCCGTGTTTTCCAAGAACTCCTGTCCCGTGGGAATCGTCGACAATCAGCGATGCGTCGTGCTTCCGGCAAAGATCGACAATGTCATCGAGCGGCGCGACGGTGCCCTCCATACTGAACACACCATCGGTCACAACATAGCGATTCTCTTTGTCTGCGTGGGCTTTCAGCAATTCTTCCAGATGCTTCAAATCCGCGTGACGATAGATCTCGCGAGTCGTCTTCTTGGCCAGGCGGCAAGCATCGATCAGACTCGCATGATTCAACTCATCGCTGATCAGTACATCGTTCGGGCCGGAAATCGTAGGAATCAGTCCCTCGTTGGCGCACCAGCAGGACACGTAGCTCAACGCACGCTCCTGTCGCGCAAGGCCCGCCAATTCCTTCTCAAGTTCCTCGTGGATATCGAACGTACCGCAAATGAAGCGAACGGATGCGGTGCCTGCGCCATAGGTTTCGAGCCCCTCGATGCCGGCCTCGATCACTTCGGGATGATTCGCCAGGCCGAGGTAGTTGTTGCTCGACATCACCAGCAGATCGCCAATATCGCGCGCTTTGACGGAGCGATCCATCGGCCCCTGCAGGTAGTTGAAGGACTTCATCTTCCCTTCCGCCTCGATCGCATCCAGGCGGGCTTGGCAAGTCTCTCGGAGGCTCATGATTACTCCTTCCCGATGTTCAGGATGATCTTTCCGGCCTTTCCCTGAAGGATGAGATCGAATGCCTTCTGGAAGTCTTCCAACTCCAGTTCGTGCGTCAAAATCGGCTCGATCTCATGGCCGTGGTGAACAAGGAACTGCTGGCTCTGGTACCAGGTATCGAACATCCGACGGCCGTTGACGCCAAAGATTCGCAGAGCCTTGAAAATCACGTCGTTGGACCAATCGATTTCAATTGGTTTCGAGGGGATACCCAGCAGCACCGCCGCGCCGGCGCCGCGCACCGAGCGCAGGCCCTCGCGAAATCCCTCCGGGTGACCGGACATCTCAAGAAGCACTTCCACACCGCTCGGGTCGACATCGCTGTGAACGACGTCGCTGATCTTGTGTTTCGTCGGATCGATCAGAAGGTCCGCGTGGCACTTCTCTGCCAGCTTGCGCCGATAAGGATTGGGCTCGGCCACGATGATCTGCGAAGCACCGCGAGCTCTGGCGATCGGAATCGCAAAGAGACCGATCGCACCTGCCCCAACGATCAGAACCGATTTTCCGGCCACCGGTTCGGTCGTCACGGTGTGCATGGCGTTGCCCAACGGATCGAAGATCGAGGCGTGGCTGTCGGGAATCCGCCGATCGACGGGCCAGATGTTTGATGCGGGCATATTGATGAAGTCGGCGAAACAACCGTCACGATCGATTCCGATGATCTTCACATCGGTGCAGATGTGCCCCTGGCCGGTGCGGCAATACTGGCACTGTCCGCAGGTGATGTGGCCTTCGGCACTGACGCGATCGCCGATATGAATGCCCTCGACTCCTTCGCCGATTTTTTCCACAATCCCCACAAATTCATGACCGGTTGTCAGGGGCGGTTTCAGGCGTCCGGCCGCCCATTCGTCCCAGTTCCAGATATGCACGTCGGTGCCACAAATACCTGCCTTGAGGACTCGAATCAGGACCTCCCCATAGTCGACTTTCGGCTTGGGAGCCTTCCTCAAAACCAGCCCTTCTTTGCGTTCCATTTTCCGTAAAGCGCGCATTAGGGTTGCCTTCACGAGGGGGTTGAGTGGGAAATGGCCACAAGGTGTTTGATATGTTGAACGCTTGAGGGCGTCAATGCTGACTAGAAGCAAAAAGAGGGGAATATGACCGCAAGCGGCAAACCTCCGGCAGTCGGCCAGATCCTGGCCGACAAACGCCATCAGCGCGGCCTCTCGCTGCAGAGTCTCGCCAAGCTGTCCGGCGTATCGAAGAGCATGATTTCGCAGATTGAAAACGGCCAGGTGAACCCCACATTGGCCGTTGTCTGGAAGCTCGCATCCGGCCTTGGCCTGAAGCTCCAGGATCTGCTCGAGGGCGAGATGGAATCTCGGGATTCCATGTTCACCTTGCTCGGTGAGGCGAATTGCCCCACGCTCACCTCGAAGGAACACGGCCATAAGGTCCAGATTCTCTCGACCGTCGATTGGGTTGAGAAGGCCGAGCTGTACAAGATCGAGTTCGAGCCGAAGGGCGTCATGGACTCCGATCCTCACAGCAAGGGCACGATCGAGACACTGACCGTGATCCGGGGAGAAGTGGCGGTGAAGTTGGGCGATCGCACCAATATTGTGAAAGCCCTCGAAACAGCGCGCTATCACGCTGACGTGCCCCATGGAATTCACGCGCACGGCAACAAGGGCGCACTGTTTATGCTGGCTGTCAACTTTCAGCCCCCGAGTAAGAAGTCCTCCAACTGGGAGTGATCCGGATGGCGCAATTGCGGACAAAAGAAGGGCAAGTCATCGATCTCGGCACCTTGCCCGAAGACGAGAATGATCTCGTTGAAGCCGTGCTGGAGGTCGACGTCGTCCTGGACGATCTGGCCGAGGACGAGGCGCAAATCGCCGAGGAGACTTTCGTCGAAGATCTTCAGTCTTACATGAGCGATGTCTTCTCGCTGCGGAAGCCGCCGGAAGTCACGTTCGCCGACAAGGGAATGATCGGCGATACAGCCTATTGGGTATTTGAATCTACACCAGTCGAAGAGCTCCCCCTCTATTTGTTCGTCATACGCAACCGAATGATCTCCGAAATCGTCTGCGGCGAACGTTCGGCCTTCTACGTCGATCAGGATTCCGGAACCATGTACGACCGCCTTCTGACACCCGCCCAAGCAGCCCTGCTGGAGTTCGTTTCCACGGATTCTCACACAGTCCTCGAATGAGGATTGCCTCCCCGCCGCAGGCCCGGTGAAACTTACTGCTTGTAGCACCCCTTGGCAGCGTCGCATCTATTCGGGCGCTGGAGTGGAGCCGTGTATTGTTTCGGCTCCCGAATCTACTGGAATGATGTCTGGCTGATGCTCGATTTTCAAGTGGGCGACGTTGTCGCGGGCAGGTACGAAATCAAGCAGGTCCTGGGCGCCGGCGGAATGGGCAAAGTCTACCGCGCCCGCCAGGTCGACCTTGGCCGCGATGTTGCGCTCAAAGTCCCGAGCCAGGCCGTGCTCGAATCGCCGGAGATTCTCGCGCGATTCTCGCGCGAGGCAAAGACCGTCGCCAAACTCCTCCACGAAAACATCGTTCAGGTCTACGAATACTATCACAAGGACGACGCCGTCTTTATTGCGATGGAGTTCGTCGAAGGCCAGGATCTCAAAGAATTCTGTATCTATCCACCGACGGATCTGACTGTCGGCGATCTCTCGATGATCTTCGCGCTTTCCTGCGAAGGCCTCGCCCATGCGCACGAGCACGGCATCGTGCATCGCGATGTGAAGCCACACAACATCATGGTCGCGCGCCTGCCAAAGGGCAAGTGGCGCGTGAAGGTGATGGACTTCGGTATCGCGCACATTGATCCCGCCGGCCAGTACACCGGCATGGGCGATCAACTGACCCAGACCGGTCAAGCGCTCGGCACCCCAAGTTACATGTCGCCGGAACAGATTCGAGGGACTGGCGTTTCCGCCCTCAGCGACATCTACTCGTTCGGTTGCGTGATGTATTATGTCTTCACGCGCCAGACCGTATTCACAGGCTCCGGCCTGACGGTTGCGGTTTCGCACTTGAATGAATCGCCGCCTTCGATTCGTTCGCACAATCCGGCACTGACGGAAGAGTTCGATGCTCTGATCGCCAGTTGCTTGGAGAAGGACCCAAACAACCGTCCGAAGGATGCTTCAGAGCTGGCGGGACTGATCACAGATGCGCTCGAATCGATTGTCGACGTCCCGATGTCGGAGGTCTGGCGCCAATCTGGCCAGGCGCCGGAATCCACGATGCCAATTCCGTCGATTCGCGCAGACGACTCAGAAGACCCGACGGCGCCTCGTGATGGATTGATCGAAGTTCAGACGCAGGCAACGATCGCGCAGACAACGCCGACAGGCGAGTCGTACGATGCGACAGCTCCGATGAAGCGCATCGACGAATCGCGCTCCTCGCAGCCGGCCACGAAGCCGATTCCGGCACCTGCTCCGACACCCTCGTCTGCTGGCGGCGGAAGGGCAGCGTCTCCTCCCCCGGCGACGCCAGCAACGCCTGCGATGGCGGGACCTGCGAAGAAGAAATTCAAGCTCGGGATTCCCGTCGTTTTGTCCATCATTGGAGCTTTGGCGCTGATCATCGGATTCTATGCAGTGGCAGTGCTGACGGGCGGCGATGATGAAGAAGGACCCGACGGAAACGGTCAAGTCGCCATGGTCGAACCGACTCCAACCGCGACGCCGACTCCTGCGCCGCAGGCAACGCCCCAACCCACTGCCACTCCGACGCCAGAGGCCACGACACCGCCGGTTGCAGCGACAGAGATCCCATCGACTCCGAAACCATCTCCGACTCAGAGGGTTGGCACTCCCCTGCCACCGACTCCGGAACCAAGCCCGACACCTCATCTCGGCCGTCGCCGCCTCGCACAGTTGGCCGATCAGGCCGCTGAGACGACAGACCTGCAGGAGCTCGCTCGAAGCTGGTCAGAGATCATGAACTTGAAGGCTTATGAAGATCCTGCCTTCCAGGAAGCGATCATTCAGACGGCTGATGGTATCGCCCGCAAGATCGCCATGTCGCCGGAGATGGTGAAGATCGCCAGCGGCTCCTTCACAATGGGAGCCGATGATGGCGAGTTCGGTGAAGGGCCCGCGCACAATGTCCGCCTTACTGCGTATGATATTGGGAAATATGAAGTTAGCGCCATCGAGTTCTCAGCTTTCTTGAACAGCCGCCCGTCGGTGGATGAGGCGCGTGACCTATTCACCCCCACCGACCAGACAAACGTGATCTTCGACGAGAAGATCCAGCGATTCGTCCCGCGCGAAGGCCGCGAATTGCACCCCGCGAATGGGGTGGATTGGTTCGCGGCCGAAGCCTATTGCAACTGGCTGTCGAGTGAATCGGGCCGCCACTATCATCTCCCGACGGAAGCACAGTGGGAGCGCGCAGCGCGCGGCACGTTTGAGAGCACGTACCCGTGGGGCAACACGCCGCCGACACAGAGCAGCGCGAACTTCGCCAGCAACGAGACGCTGCCCGTGACATTCCTCCGTGACGGGGCAAGTGCCGCCCGGTGCCTCAATATGGCGGGCAACGTTGCCGAATGGTGTTCCGACTGGTTCTCCGAAGACACGTACCAGTCGCCCGATCGCATCGATCCGACGGGGCCGGAATTGGGGCAGTCATCGCGCGATCGTCGTGTCTTGCGTGGTGGCAGTTACTTCTCGGTGACTCCGAAGGAGATTCGGACAACTTATCGAGAGCGCAGCGAACCGGACGAAGAGGAGCCGTATGTCGGCTTCCGCTTGGCCCGGACGGACTGATCGGTCCAGAATTCTTGCTTGCAGACTCTCATCAACTGGTCCGGCTTTGGCCCGGACTGTATTTTATTCCACTGAGGTTGGCGGATATGCGCCGTATTATCCCAGTTGCATTCGTTCTGTTGGGGCTGCTGGTAAATATCACCGGCTGCGGAAGCTCGAACAAGTACCGCGTCATGGAAACGCGTTCCGAGTACCCCGAAATCCCGATGAAGGTCGTGGTGACGCCGCTTGAGGATGCCCGGCCTTTTGATCGCGACCCGGCAATCCTCTATTGGATTCCCCTGCTCCCCTGGGCCACGTACAAGTTCTCTCGCCACGATGAAGTCTACCCCGGCTCCGTCGAGGCCTTCAATCAACTGTTTTCCCGCGACCTGGCGCAGCGACTGAAGGAAGCGGAAGTGTTCTCGCAAGTCGAGTACACCCCGATCGAAGAACTTCCTCCCCTCGGCTCCTACGACTTGCTCATCACGGGAACACTCGAGGAAACGACCAGTCGAGGCGGTGTCTCGTATTATGGCCTTTCAATCTTTGGCGACCTCGTCTGGTTCCTGGGCCTGCCGAAGTTCACGCGCATCTGGGATCTGAAGGCTGACATCCAGGTGTTCGACGGCTACACCGGCGATCCCATCACAGATCCAATTCTCGTGCAGGAAACAACCAGTCGGCGTTTCTTCACGCGGTATGCGAAAGAAGGCTCCACTAAAGACTTGATGGAGAAGATCACACCAATCTGGGATCAGTTCATCGTCGAATTGCGGGCGGAAGTCCCCCCCGCGGGAGACAATTACTGGGCGCAGCTCCGCAAGGATGGCGAAGCTCACGTCGCGAAACTGGCTCGCGAAGCGGAACTCGCCCGCAAGGGCAGCCCGCCGACGTTCTCGTTCCTCTACCCCGCTGCCGGCGACATCGTTCGTGAACCGACAACGACGATTCGCTGGAGCGCTACCGCCCCCGGCGGTACGAAGAGCATCGCCCTCGTCGTCAACAACCAGGCGATCGATCTCGGAATCAATCCACTCGATCTGCTGCAAGAGGACAAGTCGCCGCGGAACTTCTCTGCACGCGATCTTGCCATTCCGCTCCATCTTGGGAAGAACACGCTCGAGGCGATGGTCGTCGACCATCGTGGAAATGAGACGCGTGCGAACTTCGAGATTCAGCGCATGCCCAAGCAGCTTTCGCCGACCGATCGGTTCGCTCTCCTGATTGGCGTGGGGTCGTCTGAGGCCACACGGACCGTCAACGAGTTGGCCTCGGTATTCGCCGATCCCTTGATCGGGCAATTCGATTCGGAAGATGTCCAAGTCGTTGCGGAGAACTCACTCGACTCGGCAGCCCTGGGCAGTGCGATCAACAGCTTCGGAAAGAAGCCACTCGCCAATCAGTTGGCCTTCGTTTACGTGGCTGCCTCCGGCAACGCCGACGGCCTGACAATCGGAAGCGGTGGCAATACCATGTCGATCGACGACCTGATGAGTACCATCGAGCGCGCCATGGCGACCGAAGAGATCGTCGTCATACTGGACATCGACTGGTCCGGCCCGAAGCGCGAGTACATCGACGACCTTTCGAACCTGCCGAAGCGCTGGGCAGTGATCGCCTCCGCTGAAGAAACCGTGCCGGCGACCAAGAGCTCCGGTGGATTCCTCTTCGGAATGGCCATGGCCAGTGTCATGAAAGATGGCCTGCCTGGCCGCGAAACGCTGACCCTGGAGAACGTCATGGACGCCGTGATGGATGAAGTGGAATCCCTGTCCGATGGCGAGATGGTGCCGGTCATGGAAGGCCGTTATCGCCCGGGAATCACAATGGTGGAACGGGAGTAAATGCCAAGGACACAGAATCGCCTTGGCACACATCGGCAATCATGCGAAGAGTGATATGATTCCGAGAGCGACAATAATTCCTCGCGAGGACTAACTGATGAAACGTGGGAAGCTCTACCTGCTGATCGCCCTATTCTCTGCTCTCCTGATGTCCGCCGGCGCATCCCCGTTCGGGACCGTCCAGTCGGAGGGCCCCTTCGAGATTCATCGTGGCCAGGATTCGGTGATCGAGCGCAGCAACACGACCCTAGTCGTGCAGACCGGCGATTCCATTGTATCGCGTGCCGAGATCCTTTCCCTGCGCACCACCGCTGGTGCCGCTCTGGCCATGGGACGCGATGCTCAAGTCGACTTGGTCGATTCGCAGACAATCCGCCTGACCAATGGGCAGGCAGCATTGTCCGCCACGGCGGCCTCCGGCATTGGGCTCGAAGTTGAGGACCTGGAGATTCGCCCCCTGCCAACCTCTGACGCCGAAGATCAGGCCCAGCCCGGTTTCTTCGCAGTCAGTCACACGACCGAAGGCCGAATCGTCGTCTACGCGGTGCAGCGCAGCTTCGAAATCCGCCCAGCCAATGGCGGCGATCCGGTCGCTATGATGACTGCCGGCGATACGCTCCGGCTGACGCGCGACGGCGAAATCTGGAAGACCTCGGCCGACAAGATTGGCCAGGCGACGGGCGATGGCTCCCAACTCTCCGATGACCAGAAGATCACGAACGATGACGATGACGACAAAGTCCTCTTCGGATTCCTGCGCCTGACGCCTGCAGTAATCGGCGGCGCAGCGGTGGCCGGTGGCGCCGCTGTTGTTGTTGGCGGCACGGTCTATTACAACGACCAGCAGGATGATGGAGACACGGGCGGCGGCGATGATGAGACCAGCCCTGTCGATCCGCATGAAGGCGACGGCGATTGGAACTGGGAAGAGTGATCGAGTCCTTTTTCTAGTTTGACTGATTGGGCCGCCGGACCGGAATGTCTGGCGGCTCTTCCTTTTCTGTCTCTGGCTTGCCGATGACCTCCCCGAATTCACAGACCGAAGAAGCTGGCTCCAGTACCGACGTCCCTCTGCCCACCGGGGTGGGCCTGAAAGAGAAAGTTGCGTCTGGCGTCTCGGACTTCCTGATCATCCGTGTGGCGATGATGGGCATCCAGGTCGTGAACACGGCGGTCCTTGCGCGCCTTCTGCTCCCCTCGGACTTCGGCCTCGCCGCTATGGCGGCAACAGTCACGGGGCTGCTCGGAATCGTTGGCGATGGAGGAATCAGCACCGCCGTCATCCAACGCAAGGACCTGACGGACGACGACCTTTCCAGCGCTTTCTGGCTGAATCTTTGTGTCGGAGCGCTGCTGATGGCAATCGCCTGGGTTGCCGCATGGCCCACCGCGGTGTTCTACGAACAGCCGGAGCTCCTCGTCGTTCTGCTCGCCGCAGGTCTTGCGTTCCCCCTCGGTGCATTCGTCAATCTACAAAGCGCACTCCTGGCCCGTCGCCTTGAGTTTCACAAGCAGGCCACACTCCAGGTACTTGGCGTGATCGCCACCGTCGCGGTTGGAATTACGCTCGCGCTTCTCGGCGCGGGATACTGGGCGCTGATCCTGGCTGCACCGGCAGGATCGATTTTGATGATCGTGCCGGCCTGGAGAAAAACACGCTGGCTGCCGTCCTTCACGTTTCGTACAAAGCGAACCCGCGAATTGCTGCTCTTCGGCGGAGCCACGACGCTCTTTGCATTCCTTTGGTTTGGAGCCCGTCAGGGCGACAATGTCATGATCGGCAAGGCATGGGGCGAAGCCGATCTGGGCTTCTACGTAAAGGCCTATGGCCTGTTGATGCTTCCGATCATGACGATCACCCAGCCATTCTCCTCGGCAATCCTGCCAACACTCAGCCGACTGCAGGATTCGCCATCGGAATTCGAGCGCGTCTTTCATCGCGCGACCGGACTGATTGTCTTTCTTGCAATGCCTGTTGCGGTGTTCTCAATCCTGTGCGCCGACGTTGCGATCCGCGTGCTCTACGGACCCGATTGGGGACCCAGCGTTCCGCTCTTTCGTGCGCTTGCGTTCAGCGCGCCCATCCAGCCCGTGCTGGCATGCTTGGGCTGGCTCTTCGTCGCGAAGGGAAACGTCTGGCGCCAGGTCGGCGTCGGCATCGCGAATTTGATCGTGTTGCTTGCAGCCTTTTGGTTCGGCCTGCCGCACGGACCGATCGGTGTAGCGATCGCCTACTCGATTGCGATGGTGGGGGTTCTCTTCCTGCCGAATGTCATCTATGCCTGTCGGGTTGCTCGAGTGCCGGTGGCTCCGATGGCGTTGCACTATCTGCGAACTCTTCCGCAGGCCACTGCAATGGCGGCCATGCTGCTGGCCCTGCAATATGCCTTCGGCGACCGCGTTGCGAATGCCTACTTGTGGGGAGCGATTCTGCTTGGCAGCGGATGCGCGGTCTATGCGGCGACGGGAATCGCCCTGAAAGATCGAACAACACTCCAGGTCATCCACTACGCGCGCGGACTTGCTCTGCGGAAGCGATAAGCGAAGCTCAGCCGGTTGGCATATCGAAGTGATAGTCGAATCCGCGCCAGCGCTTGAATCGCTTGTACTCGCCGACACCCAGGAAAATCAGGGCCAACAGGCCGTAACCGATGATCTGGATCGATACGGGGTTTATGAAGAAGCTCGATGCGCTCTTGTACAGGGCTGCCTGCTCGATGCCTTCGATCATCACATAGAACGGAGAGAATCGCCCGATCAGATCTCCGAGACGGGCCATGGCACCTTCCGAGTTAATCGCGGCGGCGTTAAACGCTCCCCCGATGATCGGCAGCAATATCCAGAAACCGGCAACGACGCCCAGCGTAATTCGACCAGCTCCCATTCTCCCAACAGTCAGAGAAGTGGCAAAGCGGCCGAACGTGCAGAAGAATGCATAGCTCGCCAGGGAAAGAAGAACGGTGCTCTCGACCATTCCCGGTGGCGTTGGGCCGAGACTTCCGACGTGCCCGAGGAAGAACTCGCCCGCAATGTACCAGAGCAGACCGACAGCGATCAGGAACGGAACCGTCTGGTCGATCGGACGCAGGAATGGGATGAGGCGCTTCAGGTGCCAGATCTCGTCACCGACCTCCATGCGTCCAACTGAGAAGCAACTGACCGCAACAACCAGCAACACGCACCCAACCGTCAGGAACCCGAGGATCGTATTGAATCCCAGTGTCTGGCCCGAAGTCGTCGCGAGATATATCCCCACGATAATCGCAGAGATCAGCCCGAATTGCCAGTGGCTGAAGGCCCGCGTCTCAGTCGGCTCGAAGAGCTTTCGCGCCGCAAGCAACAGGAAGACGCCGGTCAGCAGAATCACTCCCCCGCCGACCATCGCCCAGACCGGAAGTCCAAGGCTGTTGGTCGAACTCAGGGTCATACCTCCTCCGGTTGTACCCAACCAGGCGGAAATCTGGCTCATTGCGAACATGCCGCCGAACAGCGTGATGAAGATCATGAAGACGACAATGCCCTGTGCGGTCCGCGTGCGCTCTCGAATCGACGAGATGTAAAGGCCCAGCGCGGAAAGAATCATTGAGCCTCCGAGAAGCTCGCCAGCGGCACTCAACACATCGACCTTGCCGATGCCACCGTAGAGGAACGCGAGACTGATTAGGGGCAAAGCGCACAGCAGCGCCAACGCGACATAGAAGACCGTCGAGAGGAAGCACCCCATGATGTACATCCAGGGGGTAATCGTCGTTACGCGCAAGAAATCGAACGTCTTCTTTTCCTTCTCACCCGTGGTCATACCGGCCGTGATGGTCGGAGCGATGATCAGAACGAGGAGCATCTGAATACTCGTGATCCAGCGGTAAAGTCGCTGGCCCGTATCTGCCATCTGGGCGAGAGCCTCCTGCGTCATCTCCTGGTTCGAAATGGAGAAACTCGCCAGCAACACCAGCATGCTCGTGATGGTCATCAGGATGATGTAGCCGATCATGCTGTAGATCAGTGCCTTGCCCCGCATGCGGCGGCGCAGTTCACGCGTCAGGATCGGATTATCGAAGACGTTCTGCAGGAAGGCCTTCATCGGCGGCTCTGGTCTCCTCTTCTTTCAGTCCCTGCGCCAATCTTCTACAGAGGTCTTTCCTGTATTGTTGATCTGGCCGGTGATGGCAAGGGCGAACCCTTGTGGACCCTCCGGAATGTTCTCTGCCGAAACTCGAATCGTCCAGTCGCCAGCCATTGGCGTGAGGCGAACCTGCTCAACATTGTTCTTCTCGTCAGCCGCCCCTCCCGAGACCGAAACACCGCCTGAGAAGACATTGCCCAGATAAGTTGTGGCGTCTGGCGATTCGACCTCCAGATTCAGATCATTGATCCAAACCTGTGCAGCACTGTGCAGTGCCGGCGGATCTGCCCAGACCAGGGTGACATTGAGCGGTTCCGCCGTTCCTTGAACCTCAACGGTGAATTCGCGCGTCTCCCCCGTTTCCATTCCCTGAGCATTCCACACATCGACAATTTCCAGCCGCCGCGCATCTCCGCTGAAGTACAACGAATTGTCCAAGAGCAACCGCCCCCAACCTTCCCGGTCGCCTGGAAAGCCCGACACGCCAGTCATGTCTACGGTGCTGTTGAGGAGGACGGCTTTGATTAATGAACCCGTCGGGATGTACTCATCCGCGGTATTTGCAGCCCCCGAGGGATAGAAGCCCTCCATGAAGTATTGTCGCACAAGTGCCGCATTTCCAGCGATCGCCGGCGCTGACATACTGGTTCCAGACACCTCCAGAAGGCCACACTCGCTTGTGATGCCGGCGCTTTGAATGAACCTGCCAGGCGCACCGATCTCGGGCTTGCGACGACCATCATCGGTTGGTCCGCTACCGCCATAAGCGATCGAATCCTGGCTGGGGTTCTGGTACGTGGCAAATGTCGAGAGGCAGTTCTTTGCATTCTCTGGAGACTTCAATCCCGGCAAATTCGTCGCGGCAAAGACTACGAATGAATCCTCATTCTCCCAACTGAACTGGTCGATATCGCGGCACCAGTACGTGTAGTTCGTGCGGCTGTCGTCGCCCCAGGAGTTGGAGTGGATGAATGCCCCATCGCTCTTCGCGCGCAGGAACGCTGCAAGCAATGTCGAGGGAGTGTCGAGATAACCTGCGACGTCAAGATCAAGCCCGTGAGCCAGCCGCGCAGCATAGGCGTGACCCACACCGATTGTGCTTCCGTTCTCCAGCGATCCCGCGATGGTACCGGCGGTATGAGTACCATGATATTCGGAAGCCTGGGGTTCGTAGTAGGCGACAATCTTCCTGTGTGACGGGCCTGGAATGTTGCCATTCAGAGTGTCCTCGAAGAAGCAAGAGTCCATGTCGATCTCGCCGTCCAGATGCCCGATGATCTGGCCTTCGCCGTGCAGTCCCTGATTCCAGATCGGCAGGGATCCGCTGACATTCGACTGAAGAACCCATTCCGTCGTGTTGTTGCGGCGAGTCAGAACGGGCGCCCGCTCAATCCATTGAACCTCGTCGAGCGACGCCAGCGCAGGAATGTCCCCGGGATCGATGCGACACAGGAGCCGCGCTCCTTCGCCGGCCGCGTTGAATGGCTTCACCGATTGCGCACCAAGCCGATCGAGTTCTGCACGGAGGCGCGCAGCACTCTCGCCCTTCCAGAGCCCGATCTCCAGATCGATTAGCTCGGTCGATTCCAGCTTCAGGAGATCGGGAGCGACTCGGAAGGCCGGCTGATACTCACCCAGCCAGCGGGTTCGCTGGTTCTGCAGTACCTTGTTTGTGGCGTCCGGCGGCAGTTGGACGACTAATGCATCTTCCGGCAAGTAGCCGAGAATTCGCCCGCCCAGCCCCTCGATTTCCTGACGCGCAGAGGCATCGATCTGTCCCTGGAATTGCAGGATCATCGCCTTAGGTGCATCCGATTCGACTGCACGCTCTGCTGTCTGGAATCCCCTGAAGGAAGGGACGGAGTGCACAGGATCAAACTCCGCTGCCAGGAGGCGAAGGGGCTTCCCCGGCTCCTCGGAACGAGCCGCAGACCCCAGCGACAATAACAGGATGATGAGTAGCAAAGAGGTGGAGATGAGGGGAACTCTGGAGAATCGCAACGCTTTAGGCACCTCGGGATTCGATTGAACTCTCTTGTTCATGATGCCTGTCGGCTCCGACAAGTCGAAAGGTGACAACATTCCGTAATAATTGTGAATCTTGTGTCACACACAAAGGAAAGCCGGGCCGGAGAATGACCCTAATCCGGCCCGGCTTGGTTCTAGTTGGAGGTGAGGACGCAAAGACGAGAGACTAGACCTTGGCCGCCGGCGGTCGTTGCTCCGACTCGCTTCCTCGCTCCATCTTCTGCCAGCCCTCTCGCAGGGCTACGGCACACTCGTCGATATCTTTCTTCACCTGGTCCTCGCTTCGATTCTGGATCATCGCAATCTCATAGATATCGAAGCCCTCGACGCGGTTCAGGAAGAACGCGGAACGCGCTTTGGCGTGGAAATTCGCCAGGTACTTCAAGATGACCCGATGCTCTTCTACGTCGGAGAGCTGGTGTTCCGGATCGATGGCGTGCTCGTCGATCAGCACGTCTTCCATCCGCAGCGCTGCGAACGGCTGGTAGTACTCCACCTCTTCCTCTTCCGGCTGTCCCATTCGCTTGCGCTCGATCTCCTCGGGAGCCGGCTGCTCGATCGACATGACGCTGGAATTCTCCGGCTTCTGCCTTGTGATCTCGTCGGTCAGAATTGCATCGATGTAGCGGAACAGCTTCGTCTCAAGCACTTCCGGGTCCGTCAACACCTGGCCGTTACGCTCGGCAATCTGAACGATCGCCTGATCGACCAGGTCATCCGGTGTGACGTAGTCGGCCGAAACTTCTCCGGCCAGTTCCGCAGTGCGGATCAACTCGCGGGCGTGATTATAGAGAGGGCCCAACAGCGGACGCAGTCGCGCGAAGAGCGGGCTCGTATCCGGCTGCATCTTCATGGCCTCTTCGAGCAGAGCCTCTTCGGTGCTTGCGACCTCCTTCGCGAAGTTAGAAAAAGCCTTCTTCTCGGAGGTCCGCTTCCGGCTGAGGTGCTCCTTGCGAATCTTAGCTGTGGAGCGCCGAAGTTCCTTCTTCAGCGCCGCCTCAGAACTGCTGACGAGTTGGCGAGTGTCCGAAGAGTCCTTCTGGACCACAATATGGTGATCCGGAAGCTGGAGGCTGAGCGTGAGGTGGTAGGTGGGGTGTTCTTTCTTTCCGGCGACTGACAACCGGGCGCGCAACATTGGCAGATCGGGTCCAGTTCGGCCAAGACGGCGCTTTATCGAGGGAAGAGAGTCTTGCAGGTCATGTTCTACGGCTTTCCGAACTCGAGTTTCTACTCCAGGGGCGGCCATAATCAGTTTCATATTGCCCTTCCTCGTTGATGGTTTGGTGGGGCAGTCTCTCCTTTTTCGGGGTCATTTTTTGTACTGCCCCTATCGAAAGAATCTACTCATTCCACCCCCGGATGCAAAGAGAAAAAGACAATGGCGAAAGTTGTCAGGTTCCGGTTGATTCCTTTCATCTGTCTCCGTAATCCTTTACAATTGTGGGCGTAGAGTCCGTGGATTCTGTCGCATCTGTAGTATGGCAAAAAGAGGACCGGCGGAGGACTGCTCCCCCGCCGGTTCCGGACAGTGCTCTGGCTGCAGGATTTACTGCTGGTAGTAGACGATCAGCTTGTCGATAACCAGGATCGCGAGGTCCGGATTGCCATCGCCGTTCAGGTCATCTGCGGCAAATTGTCTCGGCTCCGGCGAAGCGTCCATGTTCACCCGGCGGGCAATTGTGGACTCGCTCTCGAACACGCGGAATTCGTAGAGCGAAGTCAGAGTCAGGTCCGAACCCCGTCCGGCGCGCTCCAGGTTGAAGAATTCGAGCCTCTTCTCACGCATCTCGACGCAGACAATCTGGGGGTGATTGGGATTCCCAAGTAGAGGTATCGCCCGAACAAGGCCGTATCCCCCGTCCTCGATTTCCGTCTCGTAGCTGTCTATCGTCTCCAGGTCCCCATTCATGACGCGCGAGTACAGAACAGCGATTCGATCCAGCGCCACAAGAACCAGATCGTCCCGCTTGTCGCCGTCGAGATCGAAGGCTTCCATGCGCCGATAGTTGACGTCTCCGAGTTCGATCTCCCGCAGGAGTTCGTAGCTCTTCTTGCCCTTCTTGACGCCATGGATCGAGAGGATGCCGTTTCCAACGTCGAGCATCGCCACCTCGCGACTCCCATCCCCTCGCAGATCAGCCACAGCCGCCGCCCTAAGGCGCGTCCGATTGTTCCGCCCATTGAACTGCTGTGCGATGTGAACGCTGCCGTCCTCCTCCAGGTAGAACGCCCGCACATAATCGTCCTTCACGCACATCACGAGCGGCCTGTCCTCGCCCTTCAATTGCGCCGCAAAAAGTTGGCTGGGATTGGTGTCCGCCAGAAGCCCCGAGAGGATTCCGCGAACTTCACGCTTCGTGAAGTGTCCGTCCTTGGTCTGCATGAGGAGCAGCGGCGATTCATACTCGAAGTGCAGGATGATGTCCTCACGTCCATCCCGATCCAAATCCGCGATGGTCATCCCCTCGGGAGCTTCCGCATCATCCTCCAGGACGTAGACTTCTTCAGCGGCGGGAACCGAGTCGGCCGTCGGATCGAAGTCCTTGTAGACGACGATACTCTTCTTTTCCTCGGCGTCTTCCTGAACCACCAGCAGATCCGGAGTGCTGTTCTTCTCCGAGTGGAGAATCCCGGCGGCCAACGGCTGGGCGTCGAGAGCCAGCGGACGTGGGAATCCGAGGCGATTATCCTTGTCCTTATCGACCATCGCGACCCCGAGTGCGTTCTCATCTTCGCTCAGCACAACGAGCGGCGCAGCAGTGCCACGCTCGACCGGCCAGGGCAGAATTTGATCCATGCCTTCCAAAGATGGTACGGTTTCCGGCACGAGCGCTCCCGTTCGCGTCTGGCTGAGCAGCCTCAAGGATGCCGAATTTGGCATTGCTGCGACGAGATCCTCGCGCCCGTCGCCATCGACGTCTGCCACGGCCGAGAAGGTGTCCTGATCCCATGTGCTGGGATCGAAACCGACAAATCGAGGATCGCTGATGGAGAGCGTGGACTCTCCATCGACATGGTCTTCCATCGGCTCGGCCATCTGCATGATGACCAGGTGCCGCGTCTTGTTGTGAATGGCCGCGATTTTTGCGCGCTCGCGCGGCATTGGAACCATGTCCACGGAACGCAGCAGACTCGTCTCCAGACTGAACTCTGCCGGAAAATCCCCCGTGGCCGATTGGAGTCGAACCATCAAGTGGTTGTATGAATCGCCGGGCTGGAAGATGATGTCGTTCTTCCCATCGCCGTCGATATCGGCGATCATCGGCGGGTCGGAGACCTGTCCAGTCGTGTAGAACGTCTCAACGGGCTCCAGCGAGATCCCTCGCGTTCCCGCCTGAAGAATCTGCATCTTCTTGCCGACGACCAGCAGGACATCTTCCCGCCCGTCCCCGTTGAGTTCCCCAAGCGTGAGATGATCGGCTTTCAGATCGGTCATTTCACCGCGCTGCAACCGTCCCTCATCTGTCTGGTACATGACAACCAGGCTGGCCGGCGCCTCGGCCATCAGCAGATCAGTCCGTCCGTCACCGTTGACGTCTGCGGCGATCATCGACTGCACGAGACCATCCAGAGTGATCTCTTCCTTGGTGAAGGGGGCCGCCTCGTTGTCCTCGCTCTGATAGAGAATTTCCAGCAGACCGGCGTCGTTCGATACGGATGCAATGTCCATGTGGCCGTCGCCGTTCAAATCGGCAACGGTTAGTCCCAGACTACGGCGATAGGCGTCGTAAATGTGCGGCCCATCCAGGTGGAACTCCACGGCGGATTCCGGCGCCGCCCAGCCGGCAACGGTGAGCGCGCTTGCAAGGGCAAGGGATTTAAGGACTATTCGATTTGAGAGCATAGTGGGTGACCTTCGGAGATTGGGGCCACGCCCCGACCGTAAGATGACTCAGCCTACCCGGTAACGGCGACAGCGCGGCAATGGAAAATGAAAATCCCAGGGGCGCAGAGGCCCCTGGGAAGACGAATCCTATGGTTTGGCGGCGGTCACTCGTCGCTTGCCGGTCGCGTGTCGGAGGGCGGCCAATTGGAGGGCGGCCAGTTCTTGCGGCGCTCTTTGTCGGCGCGGCGGTCACCACCAAAGCGGCGGTTCTTGAAGATCACCTCAACACGTTCCCGTCGATCTTGCCCGGAGCGACGGTCCTGCCCAGTGCGGCGCTCTGTCACCCCATCCCACGTGCCGTCGGGCCGCGTGCCGGGTCTTGGGCCCGGGGCAGCGGGAGCTTCTGCCGGTGTCTGAGGGGCAACTTCTACGGCAACGGGGGTCGGTGCCGCTGCCGGTTCCTCTTCTTCAGCGGGTGCGGGTGTTACGCCCTTGGGGGCAGGAGATCGGAATTCCTGGGGCTCGTGATCGTGAGACTCACGGATGAACTTCCGCTTCAACATCTCCTTCTGCTTCTCTTCCAGCTCCCGCATCCGATTCCGATCGGTCTCGATCGTCGGACGGTACTCGACTTTGCCCTGGCCGATAGCAGCGAGGAACTTCTCTTCGCCGTTTTGCCGGAGATAGTTCAGGACAGCCGCATATTGATCATCCGGGTATCCAGGGTCCGTGATCCCCATGCGGCGGAGCAGGCGCTGCATGCCGCCTTGCTTGAGCAACTCGGCGTAGATCGTCTCCGACAACTCGTAGCCGAATTCGCGGAAGTAGTTGTGGACTGCCGATCGAATCTGTTGGTCCGATCCGGGACTCATATCGTCGCGCTCCTGGGCCTTCGGGGGAAAAGCAGGCAGAAGGCATCTAGCAATTTGTTCGGGAGCTATGTTCAATCGCGACAGGTGCCGATGTCAAATCCCATTGGACGTTCGAAGCGATCTCAAGTGTCGTCCGGGAGGATCTCATCCTGGAGCTCGCCGGCGTCGGCAACACTCTCGCCCGAGACGTCCTCCAGCTCCAGCAGGTCCTGGCGAGTCTTTGCCATGTATTCGCGGCGACGCTGACGGTACTCGTCTGCGCTCATCTTCATCTGCGGATTCTGTTCGCCGGCCCTGATCTCTTCGAAGAGTTTCTCGATGAAGGGAACGCACCACCCGCAGCCCGTCCCGGCCCCGAAACACTCGGAGCACTGAGACGGCACCTGCGGATTGTTCAAACGGATGAACTTGGCGACTTTTTGAAACGGAACGTGGAAGCAGACACACAATTCCGTGGGGGATTCCATGCGGTTCAGTCTTCCGCCTGGCCGCGGGCCTCGTCGAGGGCCTGGACGATTTCATCCTGATCAGAATTGATTTCGAGCGAACGTTCCCAGCACTCGATGGCCGAGTCCGGATTGTCCAGGACCATGAACAGCGCGCCCTGACCATTCAGAGCCGGGTAGTATTCTTCTTCCAACGACAGGGCCGCATCGAAGGCATTCTGTGCCTCCTCGTAGAAACCGACCAGATCGTCGTCGTCTTCCCAGTTCGGATTATCCTCGAGACCATCGGTGAACATCATCAAGGCCGTCTGGCCGAGATGGTAGAGGGCGAGCGGATTCTCTGGGAAACGCTCGCTGGCTTCCCGGAAAAGGTCGAGGGCCTCTTGATACTCGCCTTCCTCGATCAGGGCTTCGCCCTCCTCGATCAGCGATTCAAGGTCATCCTCTTCGTCTTCGGCATCCGCATCATCGTCTCCGAATTCGAACTCGTCGTCCTCTTCAAACTCGTCGTCCTCGAAGTCGTCACCCTCGAACTCGTCGTCTTCATCTTCGAAGCCGTCGATCCAGCCAGAGGATTCCTCTTCCTCATCTTCCCATGGGGGGGGACAGACCATAACACTGCTCCTTGCAGGGTAGCCTTCCGGGTTTTTGTCTCCTGGGTGTTCCAGTCGTCGGGCTGACGGCTAGCGGGATATTGTTGGGTATGGCAAGGACAAAACGGCCGTTTCGTGGCGTTTTTTTTGAGCCGAAGCCGGGAAAGCGCCCGCCAAGGCCTCCAGTAACCTGAACTTCACACTAGATCGTTGCCGCTGGCCCACTTAGCTGTCAGTCCCTCGAATCGGCCCGGAAAGCCGACGAATGCGGGGGGAAGAGGCGCCCCAAGCATGCAATTCCCGGTTTGTTCGGCTTGCAGCCCGCTTTCGGGTAGGCCATTCTATGACACAAGATTCTCGCGAGAATCGCCACAGGAGGGGCTTTTGTGAACCGACCATTGATACTCGTTATCAATCCAGGGTCCACGTCCACGCGTGCCGCTGTCTACGGAGGGGAGGAACTCCTGGCCGAACGTCATCTCATCTGCGATCCTGCCAAACTGGCCGGGTTCGCCCGCGTGATCGACCAGGCCGCATACCGCAAGGAACAGATTCTGGAAATGCTCAGGGAGATCGAAATCTCTCTGAGCGAACTCGATGCAATTGCTGCTCGAGGCGCGCCGCTTCGCTCCGTTCCGGGAGGCGTCTATCGCATCAATCGAGAGATGCTGGCGGATGCAATCGACGATGGCTTCGTTGAGCATGCTTCGAAGGTCGCCTGCGTGATTGCGAACGAACTATCGAGAGAGGCTCAGAACATCCCGGCGTTCATTGTCGACCCGATCTCTACCGATGAGTACGACGAGATCTCCCGCATCAGCGGGCTGGCAGAACTCCCCCGCCAGTCATTGACGCACGCGCTGAACATGAAGCGCGCAGCCCGCCATTGTGCCACAGAAATCGGAAAGCGCTATGAAGACGCGAACCTGATTATCGCGCACCTGGGAGGCGGCTGTTCGATCGCCGCACATCGTCACGGACGGATGGTCGATTCGGTCGATGCAAACGGAGAGGGACCTTTCTCTCCCGAACGCAGCGGCGGCCTGCGCGTTGACGACCTCGCGCGAATGGTCCTCGTGAGCGGCGATGATTATGCGCGCATTCGTCGACGCCTGACGCGCGAGGGCGGCCTGAAAAGCCACCTCGGAACAACCGATGCCAAAGAAGTCGAACAGCGCGTCGAAGACGGAGACGCGAACGCCCGCCTTGTCTTCCAGGCGATGGCATACCAGATGGCGAAGCACATCTGCGGTCTCGCCGCGGCCCTGTATGGAAGCGTGGACGCCGTTGTGCTGACCGGCGGCCTGGCGAATTCGAAGATGCTGACCGGGTGGATCCGCGATCGGTGCGGCTTCCTGGCGCCGATGTACATCTATGCCGGCGAGTTCGAAATGGAGGCTCTGCGCGACGGCGTGGCCCGGGCACTGTCAGGTGAGGAAGCTGTCCGGATCTACCCCACCGGCGAAGCGGAGGATGCGTGATGAGGAGCTTCGAGGAAATCCTGCAGCGCGCGGCCGCCATGGGTCCGAAACGCATCGCAATCGCCGGGGCCATGGACGAGGCATTGAAGGACGCGTTCGACGATGCGAAGAGACGGGGAGTTGCCCACACGGTCGAATTCACGAATCCGCTCTCCGCCGCTCGCGCCGTTCGCGAAGGCGAGGCCGACGTCCTTATGAAGGGAAAAGTAGATACGAAGGCCTTCATGGGTGCGGTGCTGGACAAGGAGAACGGTCTACGGAGCGGCAAGCTGATCAGCCATGCCTTCGTCTTCGAAGCATTCGGCCGGCTGATGATTATCACGGACGGTGGTATCGTCCTGAATCCGACACTTGAGGAAAAAGCCGAGATCGTCCGGAATGTCCTGCCGATCGCTCGGAAGCTCGGGATTGGGGAGCCACGAATCGCCGTCGTGACCGCCTACGAAAAAGAAAATCCCAAAATGCCGGAGACCGTCGATGCGGCTCAACTGGCAGCGATGAACATCGAAGGCTGCGTCGTGGAAGGCCCACTCGCGGTCGATGTCGCGATGAGCAAGGAAGCTGCGGCAGCGAAAGGTGTCGAGGGCCAGGTCCCGGGGAATGTCGACATCTTCCTCGCGCCGTCGGTCCTTGTTGGAAACATCCTCGCCAAGGGCATTATGTACTTCACTGGCTGCAGCGGCGGCGGAGTCGTCGCTGGAACATCCAGGCCGGTGACTTTTCTCTCAAGGTCGGACACGGCTCAAACGAAACTCCACACAATCGCTCTCGGGGTCCTGATGAGCGAGTAGGACTTGATACTCAGAAGGGGGTCAAGAATGGCAATCAAACGTGAGCTGATGACGGGCAACGAGGCAGTCGCCCGCGGAGCATGGGAGGCGGGAGTCGTGGTTGCCACGAGCTATCCCGGCACGCCCAGCACGGAAATCACCGAGGCGCTTTCCCATTACGAGGAAGTCAATGCCGAGTGGTCTGTGAACGAGAAAGTGGCGCTGGAAGTCGCCATCGGGGCCGCCTTTGCAGGCGTTCGGGCGATCGCGACAATGAAGCACGTCGGTGTAAACGTCGCTGCGGATCCGCTCTTCTCGCTGGCTTATGCCGGCGTGAATGCGGGACTGGTGATCGTCACGGCCGACGAGCCGGGACTGCACTCCTCGCAGAACGAGCAGGACAACCGCATCTACGCCAAGTTCGCCCAGATTCCGATGCTTGAGCCCTCTGACGCGCAGGAAGCAAAGGAGATGACGAAGCTCGCATTCGAACTGAGCGAAGAGCACGACACGCCCGTCATGCTGCGACTGACGACGCGCATCTGCCACACCGATAGCCCGGTGCGCCTGGGGCGTCGCGAAGAAGTCCCTCGACGGCCCTACCAGAAACAACCCCGCAAGTACGCCATGTTGCCGCCCCACGCGTACGGACGACATCTCGTTCTGGAGAAGCGCCAGGCCGTCCTCGAAGCCGTCTCGAACACATTCGACGGAAACCGCGTCGAGATGCGGTCATTGGAGTACGGCGTTGTCACCAGCGGCATCAGCTATCTGAACGTGCGCGAGGCGCTTCCCGAGTTCTCCGTGCTGAAGATCGGGATGACGTATCCTGTGCCGCATCAATTGATTCGCAACTTCGCGCAGCGAGTCGAGTACCTCTACGTTGTGGAAGAGAATCGGCCGTTCCTTGAGGAAGAGATCAAGGCCCTCGGAATCAAGGTCGAAGGCAAGGAGCAATTACTCTCGGTCGGTGAGCTTCCGGCAGAAGCACTACGCGAACGCATTCGCCATCGGCCGAGTCCCCAAAAGCCTCCCGTGCAGGATCTTCCTCCCCGACCGCCGCAGTTCTGTCCGGGGTGCGGACACCGCGGTGTCTTCCATGTGTTGTCGAAGAACCGCATCACGGTGAATGGTGATATTGGCTGCTATTCGCTAGGAGCGCTCGCGCCGTTCAACGCGATGGATACGTTGATTTGCATGGGAGCCTCTATCGGCATGGATCACGGTTTCCGCAAGGCAGCCGAGCCCAACGAACGCAGCGTTTCCGTCATCGGCGATTCCACGTTCTTCCACAGCGGCATGACGAATCTGCTTAACATGGTGTACAACAACGGCACCGCGACAACGATCATTCTGGACAACCGCATCACAGCCATGACCGGCCATCAGCCCAACCCCGCATCGGGTGTGCTGGCCGCCGGTGAGCAAGTTCGCCCGGCAAACATGGTGGAGATCTGCAAGGCCCTTGGCGTGAAGCACGTTCGCGAACTCGACGGCTTCGACATGCAAGGCATCGAGAAGGCCCTGAAGGAAGAGATGGATCGCCAGGAGCCCTCGGTGCTCGTCATCAATACACGTTGCGTGATGGTGGAGCGCGAACGCTTCGGTTCGGCCCGCGTGGTGGACGAAGATCTCTGCACGAAGTGCCGCCTCTGCTTGAAGTTGGGCTGTCCGGCGCTGACCATTGAAAACGATAAGATCGTCGTCACGGACTTCCTCTGCGATGGCTGTGGACTGTGCGAAGACGTTTGCCGCTTCGATGCGATCAAGTGCGAAGAACCCCAGGAGGTGAAGACATGAAGACCGCCGTGAAACCAGTTACGAATGTTCTCGCCGTAGGCGTTGGCGGCCAGGGCATCATCCGACTGTCGAATATTCTGGCCGAGACGGCATTCCGATCCGGCTTGGATGTGAAGAAATCGGAGATCCACGGCCTGTCCCAGCGAGGCGGCAGTGTCTACAGCCACATCCGCTGGGGTGAAACCGTCTTCTCACCAGTCATCATGGACGGCGAGGCGCACTTTGTTCTGGCCCTGGAGGAACTCGAGGCGCTCCGCTTCGCGCACACCGTGCGACCCGACGGGCTGATTCTCATCAACGACTTCCGTCTGCTGCCTGCGACCGTGGTGAATCGCCAGGCGGAGTATCCCGACGACATCGATGAGCAATTGCTTGAGTATGCCAGATTCGAGCGCATCCCAGCCACGAAGATGGCGGCGGATCTTGGGAATGTGCGGGCGGCGAACATAATCCTGATCGGGGCGCTTGCCAGGCACCTGGAACTGGACGTTGACACATGGAAGGCGGTTGTCCGCGACTCCTTCGCATCCAAGTTCGCCGAAATCAACGAACACGCGTTCGAGGTCGGATACAACTTCGCAGAAGCGGGAAAGGCGGAGCCTGAACCGGCAACATGACAGCTTCGGGTTGAGCCTTCATCCGGGTTGACCTCTCCGTCCCGCGGCGCGAGAATAGCGCTGGGAAGAAGTCTGGGAGGGAGGAGAAGAGACTCATTTAGGAGGCTGATATGCCCGGCGATCCGATTCGACTCGTGCAAGCCCTGGTTGGGGCCGAATTGTCCAGCCACGACGAAGTGGCTGTCAGCGCTGTTCCGAAGGGACCGGTGGTCACGCTCTCGCGCGACTACGGATCCGGCGGAGAGGATGTGGCTCACGAACTCTCGATGGCCCTGCACGTCGGGTGCTTCGATCGTGAGATTCTGGACGCCATCGCAGATAGCGCAAAAGTCGATCGCTTCCTCATGGAGCGCCTCGACGAGCAGGTTCGAGGGATCATGGACGCGTGGGCGTTCTCGATCATCAGTGGCAAGAGCGCCTTCAAGGAGGATTATCGGCGGCACCTGGTTAGCGTGATCCTCGGCATTTCGCAGCGTGGCGGCGTGATCGTGGGCCGCGGGGCCCACCTGATCCTCTGGGATCGAAAGGCCTTCCGCGTAAGGATTGTGGGATCGCTCGATCGCTGTGCCAAGCGCGTGGCCGAGAAGGAGAATATCTCCCAAGAGGAGGCGGAGAAGAAGATCCAACACATCAACCAGGAACGCGCATCCTTCATCAAGAACCTGTATCGACACGATTTGTCCGATTGCTCCAGCTTTGACATGGTCCTAAATTCCGACCGCTACACGCCGCAAGTGCTGGCGAGAATGATCGCAAACGCCATGCGACTGGCGGGTTTCGCGGTTCCGGTCGAATAGCCGACCGCCCCGAGACCAAGGCATCCCCATTTCGCCCCTTGCGCTCCGCGCCTGGGACTGTGGGGATGATTTGAACACAATGACGAGCAGGAGCCTTCTGACCGAGCATGGAGCACAGCCCCACTCACGACATGTTGATCACGATGGTGACGGCGATTTCCGCCGGCGTGATCCTGATTGCCATCTCGAAGCTGATCCGGACCTCGGCCATCGTTCTGCTCCTGATCGGTGGGATGCTGCTTGGACCGGAATTCCTGGACATCATCAAACCGGAGAGCCTCGGCGATGGCCTGCGAGTAATCGTCTCGCTCGCCGTTGGCCTGATTCTCTTCGAGGGCGGCCTGACACTCGACCTGGAGGGCTATCGCTCGGCCAGCAAGCTGATTCGCCGCCTGCTCAGTCTCGGCATCCTGACGACGCTGCTGGCAACGGCGGTGGCCATCCATCTGACGTTCGATAAGCCATGGAACATAAGCTTCCTGGCCGCGAGTCTGGTCATCGTGACTGGACCCACCGTCATCGCTCCCCTGCTGAAGCGCATCAAGATCAACACGAAGCTGCACAACATCCTCCATTGGGAAGGCGTCTTGATCGATCCGCTCGGCGTGTTCGTCGCGCTGCTGTTCTTCGAGTGGATTATCGGCCAGGGAAGCACCGAGGTGCTCTCGAACTTCATCCTGCGGTTCATCTCCGGTATCGCCATCGGCCTGGCCGGCGGATTTGGCATCTATCAACTGCTTAAGAGCCGCCTGATCCCCGAAGACATGATGAACGTGACGTCCCTGGCTCTGGCCGTCCTGATCTTCGGAATTACCGATACACTCTTCACCGAGGCAGGCCTGCTGGCGGTCACAGTCGCGGGGTTTGTCCTCGGAGTGAAACGGCCGGTCGAGTTGAAGCAGATCCGGCACTTCAAGGCCGAGATCACAGATCTCCTGATCGGCATGCTTTTTATGCTGCTCGCCGCGCGACTCAAGCTCTCGCAGTTTTCCGACTTCGGCTGGCAGGGCGTTCTTCTGGTCGCCATCGTAATGATCGTCGTTCGACCACTGAATATCCTCATCTCCTCGGTCGGGTTGGATTTCAACTGGCGCGAGAAAGCCTTCCTGGGTTGGGTCGCTCCGCGCGGAATTGTCGCCGCATCGATGGCTTCGTACATCACGATCCGGCTGCAGGCCATGGGCCGCTTCGAACAACCGCAATTCATTGAGACATTCACCTACTCCGTGATCACGGCCACGGTCTTGATTCAAGGATTCACCGCCGGTCCATTCGCGTCATTGCTGCAGTTGAAACGCCCGGCACCAACCGGCTGGATGATCATTGGGGCGCATCCTCTCGGGCGGCGAATTGCGCGCTTTATCGAACGTACCGCAAAGTTGCCGGCAGTTCTGATCGATACAAACCCGCGCGCAGTGAACGAGGCGCGCAACGATGGGCTAAACGCGTTGATTCTGGATGCCCGCGAGGCCGAGGTGGAAGACCGCGATGATTTCCAGTCGGTGGGCAACTTGATCGCACTGACCGATAACGAGGAGCTCAACGTCCTGCTATGCCAGCGCTGGGCCGCGGTCGTCGGTCGCGATCATGTTTATCGTTGGACTTCCGGCAAGACGAAGGCCCGCGAAGCCCAGGAGACGCCTGGACGTGCCGTCTGGACAGGCCTGCCGAAGCCTTCGCTTCTGAGTGCCGAATTGCAGCGCGGCGAGGCTTCGATCATTCACTCCCACGGTGACATCATCGATCCGGGCAACCTGACGACTCCTCTTCTCGCAGCTCAGAATAAGCAACTCATAATCGATCCCGGCGCGGCAAAGAAAGACGCCAGTGGGCAAGCTCAGGGCGAGCGCCTGTACCTGCGGCGTGAGGCCGATTACCTGGTCCGCAGCTTGCGGCCGGAATTGGTGACGCGCGTTGAGGCAAAGGACATCGATCACCTCTTCGAGCAAATGATCGAAATCGTGATTCGCCTTTTTCCCAAGGTGCCCAAGGACGAGACACTGAGCGAGTTACAGGAACGCGAGAAGTCCTTCCCAACGGCCCTTGGTCACGGCATCGCGGTGCCGCACGCATACAGCCATGCGCTTGAAAGCCGCGTGTGCGCCGTCGCTCAGATTCCTGGCGGCGTCGACTTCAACGCCCCCGATGGCGAGCCCGTGCGGCTGGCGTTCCTTCTACTCAGCCCGACAGGCGATCCGGAAGGGCACCTGGCCACCATGGCGGAAATTGCGCGCCTCGTTGTCGACAAGCAAACCCGCCAGCGCCTGATGGATGCGGAAGATCCTGCCGATGTCCTGATCATCGTCAATCGCGTGAATACGCTTCTGTCGCAGCCGCCCGGCTCGCGTTCAGGCTCCAGCAGCGAGGTCGCCAAGAAGCGATGAAGATCACCGTTCTGACTTTGTTTCCGCAGTGGTTCGAGGGCCCGTTTGGCGAGAGCATCCTTGCCCGCGCCCAGCAACGCGGCCAGGTGGAACTCGTGGTTCGCAACTTCCGCGACTGGGCCACAGACCGCCACAACACGGTGGACGATGCGCCGTATGGCGGCGGCGGTGGGATGCTGCTGAAAGCCGAGCCGATCTCTGCGGCGCTCGATGAAGTCGCCGGCGCGCCGGGCACGGAAGGACGCGCGTATGTCGTTTACACCTCGCCGCGCGGGAAGACTTATGATCAGGCACGTGCGCGCGAGTTCGCATCCACCGACCAGGACATTGTCATCATTTGCGGCCATTACGAAGGCCTCGACGAGCGCGTCATCGAAACGCGCGTGGACGAGGAGATTTCTCTTGGTGATTTTGTTCTGACTGGAGGAGAGATTCCAGCATTGGCTATCGTCGACTCGATCGTACGGCTGCTTCCCGGTGTGCTGGGGTGCGCGGAAGGTGCCGAGCGCGATTCCTTCTCCGACGGGCTCCTGGAGGCGCCACACTACACGCGCCCGGAGGAATTCGAGGGCCTGCGCGTGCCGGATATTCTTCTCTCCGGACATCATGCCCGCATCGAGGAATGGCGCCGAGAGATGGCAATCGATGTGACTCGGCTGCGCCGCCCGGATTTGTACGAAGCCTGGAAGGATAAGCAGAAGAAAGCGAAAGACTAGCGCGGCGATGAGTTCACGCGCGTGAGCAGATTCAATCCATTCGCCCGAAGCGTCGGCAAGTCTCTCTCCTCGGGTTCATGTTTCGCCTCGGTCACATCGGCCAGGAACTCCTGCACTTGGTCCCGAAGGGCGCCATCCTCGATTGTCGACCCTTGCAATGCCATCGCCAACTGCTCGATCTGCTGCATCTCGATCTGCGCAAGCGCATACTCCCCCACCTGACGCGCATCTTCGGTCCTGTGTGCGGCAGTCATCGCCTGGATTTCCGCAAGCCAACCGGCGTACATTGCCTGCCACTTCGGATCCAGATCGGTGCGGTCAAGCTGCAGTTGGATTTCTCGCGTGTAGCGACCAAGGTCCATCTCCGTCGCTTCGCCAGATGAGGCACTACTGTGAGCTGATTGGTGTGTTTGAAGCCAGTACGTTGCGCCTGCCGCAACGATAACCAACGCCAAGGCAATCATGGCATTTCGCAGCAGTTTGGTGGGCGACCTTTTCTTCGGAGTGGTCAGTTCGAGATAGACTGATTCCAGACGACGGCGAAAATCGGCAATACTCGGCGGACGATCATCTGCCGAGGATGCGAGCATCGCACGAACCAGCCGCCTTAGTGAAGCTGGCGTCTCAGGAGGCAGCGCATCCCAACAATCCTGGGCGACCGCGTCCGTCCCTTCCTTTGCATGGCGCGCGATTCGAGAGAGACTCGCGCCCGAGTTCGGAGGAAGCCCCGTCAACAGATAGAGCGTCAGGCCACCAAGCGCATAAATGTCCGCCCGATGATCGACAGGACGACCTCCGGCCTGCTCCGGTGCCATGAAGGCGGGCGTCCCTGCCGCCGGCATTGCACTGTCTGACTCATCACGCAGGATGGCGATTCCGAAATCCATCAATCGAGCACGTCCATCCGCCTCGATCAAAACGTTTTGTGGCTTGATGTCTCGATGAATGATGCCCTTGGAGTGAGCCAGTTCAAGAGCATCGCAGAGGTCGAAAAGAACTCGGAATGCCTCGGAAATCGAACGCCTCCCGCCACGTCGACGCTTCTCGATGAACGGACCGGTCTTCTTGACGAGTTGATCGAGCGTCTGCCCTTCGACAAGTTCCATCACAAAGAAAAGGCTGCCATCGCTCAATACGCCGGCTTGATACACCTGGACGATGCCCGGATGACGAAGCTGTGCGCAGGTCTGGGCCTCCCGCAGGAAGAGCTTCCGATGAAACTCGTTTCCCGCAACCGCCGGCGGCATTACCTTGATCGCAACATCGCGATTCAGACTCACTTGATGCGCGCGCAGAACAACTCCCATTCCGCCACGACCAAGTACCTCGGCGATCTGGAATTCGTCCGGCATGAACCAGTTATTCTGCATGTTTGGAATGCTGCCGCCCGAGCCCTGCCCCCTTGGGTGCGTGATCGCCTCGGTTGTGTGGCATGCTGTATCGGCAGTGGGTGGCGTGGGTTGCATGTCAGTGCTCCCGCGCGTTGGAGAACGTGCCGGCGCCGATCATGCCTTCCTGCGTCCGGAACATGTCCCCTCCCGAGATCGTCCCATTCGTTGGGTCGTACACCGAGTTCGCCGTATCGTTCTGGAAGTCATTGAGCATGCCACCGAGCGTCGAGTTATTTGCATCGAAGTCCCCGTCAGGTCCCCGGCAGACAAAGAAGTAGGAATGCTCGAAGAGATCGCTGAGTTCCGTGATCCCCATGTCGTAAATAACGTACATGTTAATGTAACCGAACGTGCCAGCGGTCGGATCGTTCAAGTCCCCCTGCTCCTTGCGCCAAAAAACATCATCGGGGAGCGAGGAGAGATAAGCGATGGGAGTCGTCAGGCGACTCATCGTTTCCTGACTGAAGATTGGTGAAGAAGCATCCGGCGGCAGGAGATGATTCGTGTCGCTATGGTAGCTTGCCAGCCCCACTACCAGGGACCGCATATCGGCCTGCGCTCGCGATGTCTTCGAGCGCGTCTGCGCCGTCAGGAAATTCGGAACTGCGATCGCGGCCAGAATAGCAATGATTGCGACAACGATAAGCAACTCGATCAGTGTGAATGCACGGGACCTTCGGGGAATCATATCCGACTCCTCACTCCAAGAAATCTCCACAGGACAACCAGCAGGTACCCGACCCAGAAATTCCTACAACCCCTATCGCTAATGTCCGGCACTTCTTTCCCTGACTTGCTTGGGAATGCCGTCCATTCCTGCTGTTGCAGCGGGTTCTGTGATGTGAGGAGCAAGATGAGGACCCTGAATGGGTCAGTTGCCGGCGCCCATTCCCTGCGCACCGACCGCAGGCGACACAGCGGAGGCCGGGAGGAGATCGTGACGGATCAGGCGGCGGCGGAATTCATCGATGGCAACGATTTCCTGTTCGCCCAATCGGAATCGGATCGCGCGTCCCAAGTAGTTGACCAGATCCTGAACAGGTCGATCAGAGGCATCTGCGGCCTCCTGGGCGATCGTCCATACCTCGCGCTCGCCACGTTGGCGTGCCTCGACGAAGGCCTCGAGATCGGCCGGCGAGAGATCCACGTCCTGCCGGGCCACCCAGGCGGCAAAAACGAAAGGCAGACCGGTCAGATCTTTCCACCCCTGACCAAAATCGAGTGTGTGCTCGAAGCGATCTTCCCAGTCCAACGCCACATCGCCGATCACGACGGCCGCATCGAAACCACTGGCAGCCAAGTCGAATTCACGAGGAAGCGGCTCTGAAGAGGTCTCCAGCACCGGATCGATTTCTAAAAGCTCTTTCGTGAGAATCTGCGCCAAGTGGACTGAAGTCAGCGAGCTACGATCAAGCAAGAGGCTTCGAATCTGGGTCAGCGGCTTCAGAGAGACGATCCGCACACTTCGCACAGGGCCGTCGCAGGCAATCGCACAGCCGGGCACAATCCAGTAGGTCTGAGCTCTGAGGGCTTCGAAGATCGGCAATGTCGCAACGTCGATTTCGCGCGCAGCCATCTGTCCGCCGAGCTCACGCGGCGTTGCCCGAATCCAGTTCTCCTGTGGAAAACGGTCGTCAAGGCCGCGGAGAAGCGGAAGAACATTGAGATATGGGACGATACCGAGTCTGAGGTTGGAGTGGGACATGATGTACGACCTCGTGGGGTCAGTTGCCAAGACATTCATGGCAATTTCTGGGCCCACGTGTCATACAGCGTCAAGAAAATGTGCTTGCGAGGTCACGAAGGAGGCTGATCCGAGCGCTTGGCTGTAACCTTCTGGCGGATTGTCTCTTCGCGGCGAATCTGGGTCAGAATCCATCCCAGACTCTGCTTCTCTTCCTTTCGCGCGCGGGCGAATACCTTTTTTATCAAGTCCAGCGGATACCGCGCGGCGATCAGGCGAAGCTCATCCAGAATGAAAGCATTCATCTTCATGGAGACGGTGTTGAAGTACTCGTCGATCACGGCCTTCAGCTTGGGATCGGGCTTGTCACCGTCCGGAGCCGGAAGATCCTCGGCGGCAAGCGCGTACCGAAACTCCTCCACCGCCAGATTGCGCAGACGGATTTGCTCCTGACGAACCTTCTCCCAGGACTTCGGTGTCGAGAGCGGCGCGATGACCTGAAACAGCCCCGGCTCCTCATCATTGTCTGGAACGAAGGCGCGCAGGACAGCGCACTTGCGGATCTTCTTGAGTGTCTTCCGAAGTTGGTCGGCCGGTATCCCGGTCAACTCTTCCAACTCAAGCAGTGAAATCTCCACAGTCCCGGGGGTGGAGTTCCTCTCGCAATCCAGTTCGACGATCTTGCGGAAAACGAAGTACGCGTGCGGACTCTTGGCCGTCTCGTTCATCTCGCGCGGCAGGCCGCTCCGCTCTATCCACAGTGGAAACTCGCAGCGGCTCTCGGGAAGCACGGCGAAGGTCCTTTCATTCGTGTGTGAGGTTGATCAGTCGCCGGACAACTCGCTCTCGATCATCCGGAAGTGCTTCCGAACAGTCGCCAGGCGGCGCTGAGAGTCATTCAGCTTCTGGTTGGTCTTGTCAAGCCGCTCTGCCAGCGAACACGCCAGCACATAGCACATATCGGGGTGGCGATTGTTGAATTCGCGGAAGTGCTTCTCCTCCACGCGCAGCAAGACAGATCGCCCGGTGGCGCGGATCGTTGCCGTTCGAGGCGCATCCAGCAAGGTCGACATTTCACCAAGCCAGTTTCCGGACTCATTGATGGTCGCGATCTGTCGGCCTGACTTCAGGACTTCCAACTCGCCGTTCAACAGGATGTAAGCGTCACGCGATGTGTCGTCCTCGTAAAACAACACCTCGTTTTTCTCGAGCGTGATCGGTGCGGACTCCAGCGACGTATCTTCGACCAACGTTTTCAGGACAGGATTGTCCTCTGCGTAAGGACCTAGCTCAGTCGGGCTCGGAGCTATTGGCCGCTTCTTCACCGGGCGGGAATCGGAGAGTTCTGCCGTCGTGATCTGTCCGTGCATGATGCCTTCGAGAAGCTCAATCGCTTCACGCGGCGTGGTCGGACGACTCGTCCGTTCCCGCTCGCACAGCCGCCGGATCAGAAACGCCATCCCCGCCGAGACGTCGGGCGCGAAATGGCGCACGTCCGGAACATCGTCGGTGATCTTGCGCGTCAGCAGCAGCGAGGTGTTCATCTCGCTGAATGGGACCTCGTTGCTGACGAGATGGAACAGGGTGATCCCGAGAGAATACAGGTCGCTGCGGATGTCGACATTCAAGTCGCCGCGCGCCTGTTCTGGCGACACGTACACCGGAGTGCCCAACACCGTTCCCAACATTGTGACGCTGCGATCGGACTCTTCCTTCGCGAGGCCGAAGTCCATCAGCTTCGTCACACCGTCCGGATCGATCACGATATTGGAGGGCTTAATGTCCCGGTGAATAATCCCATTTTGGTGGGCAACATGCAGGGCTTCGAGCACCGCACGACTGATTGCAAAAACCTCTTCTTCGGGCAGCCTCCCGATTCGCCTCAGGCGATTGCTCAGGGGTTCGCCCTGAACGTACTCCATAACGAAGTACGGCCGCCCTTCCACGACTCCGTGGCGAAGACCCTCGACGATGTTCGGGTGCCTGAGGCGTTCCAGAGTCCCCGCCTCGCGCTCCCATCGTGCCAGCGCTTCTTTGTGTCGGCAGTAGAAGGCGGCGAGGACCTTGATAGCGACTTCTTTGTCGGTCTCCGTCTCACGGGCCAGGTAGACAGTGCTGCTCGCACCGGCACCAAGCTGGCGCAGCAGGAGCAGCCCTTCGATCGCATCAACCGGGAACGGATGGACGCGCTCGATGTCGCCAGCGATTTGGCGAGTGGCGGTCAGTTCCGTCTCGGTATTTGGGTCCATGAACGCCTGAACCTTCGGGAGGATAAGATGTTCTCCCCGCCAATAGCACGTGGGTCAACTGCTGAATCGAACGGTTGCTACTCGCTGTCGCCGCCTTCTTCCGTCGACGACGACGTATCGAATCGTGGATCGAAAGGCTGGTTTGCCCAGTCATTATTATCCTGGCGGCTGCCTGTATTCGCATTGCGCGACCAGTTGCCCGTCGACATGCGTTCCTGTGCTTCGATGGCCTCGCGCATCATCATCTGCTGGTCCATTGCCTTGTTCATGACATCGTTCAATTGGCGATTTACATCGCCAATGACCGGGCTGTTCTCGGGCAGATCGAACTTCGGCTCATAGCCGCCGATTTCCTCGGCACGGCAATCGTACCAGAAGTCATCCTTGTTGTCCCACTTCCCATCTTCGCCCGCACAGACGACGAATTCATCTCGAATATCGAATTCACGCCCCCAGGCATCCGTCACCGCGGGCATCTCCGCGCCTTCTGCGATCAGGTCGTCGACAGAGCTTGCCCAGACACCATTCCTGGCAATGAACTGCCGATTGAAATCGCCTGCGCGACGCAGCTTCATCACTGTGTCCTGGTAGTTCTTCGATGCCAACAACTCTGCCTGATATTGAGCCTGGAGACCAACCGGTCGATTCGAGTTTTGTTTTGGAGCGGGTGCCTTGGTAAGAACACCGATCACAGTTGTGATCGCCCAAATGAATAAGGCGAGAAGAACCAGGCCACCACTGACCGCCATGAGAAGAATGCGATTCTTTCTCTCCCCTGGCGATTCGTGTTCCTCTTCCAGAACGGCGAGGTACTCAGCTTCCTGCTTTGCCGGTGCTGTCCCAGTCGCATACTGGCCAGACCCCAGAGGCTCAGCAGCGGGCATCGCAGTGAAACCCGTCCCACTTCGTTCCGCGGCCTGTCGTTGCGCTTCGATGGACTGATTCGGACTGTTGGGCTCCGGGGCGGGCTGCTGCTCGACAATCTGGTCGGCCAGCGAATGCGGCGCGGCTTGATAATTCTGACTGAGTGGTGGCAGCTCCTCTGCTCGCTGATAGCCTTCCTGAGGCGCCGGCTCATCGGGGTAATCGTCACTCAGATGAGAGACTTGCTTAATCGTGGAGTCATCGCCGCCAGCGCCGCGTTCGACCGGAACCTCCACGGTGGTCAGTTGATCGTTCGGAACTTCGTCGTTTCCCGCAACGTACTGTGCGTAAATCTCTCCTGCACTCAGGCGCTGCCCATCCACTCCATCTTCCGGATTGAATTGCTCTCCGGAAATAAGCCACGCAGCCAGGGAATCGAGTCGGCCAAAGAGAGCCTCAAGATTGACCGGGCGGTCATCCGGATCCGGCTGCAGCATCTCCTCCACAACCTGGATGACCTCGCCGGGAACAATCTCCTGCAAGGGACTCAGGTCGACGGCTTCCGTTTGAATCTGTTGCAGCAGTTGCGGCGGATCGCTTGCCCAATGGGTCGGGCGGCCTGTCAAAAGGAAGTACAGATTCGCGCCGAGTGAGTAGACGTCGGAGGCCTCATCGCCTTCGCCGCCAAAGGCCACTTCTGGAGCCAGAAATGGAAGGTTGCTGAGGAATGCAGGGTTGGCCGCACCATCTGCCACGCCAAGCAGCAAACCGCCCCAACCGGCATGCATCAACTTCACCTTCTCGATGTCGTTAATCATGATCGACGCGGGAGTGACCAATCGATGCGGCACCTGGTGACTATGCATCACCTTGAGGGCTTCGACACTCTGGGCAATCAAATCGACCGAACGCCCGGGAGTCGGAAGCCCTTCCTCGCGGACGAAATTCCCAAGATGGCGCCCTTTCACATACTCGTAAGAAGCCCAGTGAAATCCTGCATCCGTGCCAAAACGCAGGGGCTGGCAAACGCGGCTGGCAGGCGCTTGGACAAGGGAAGAGAACTCATCCGTAAATCGAGTAAAAGCGCCGGCATTCTGGAGCGCGGACTGCTCGATGACGACCACACAGGCCAACATCTCGGTTTCTTTTTCGAAGGCCTTGTAGGTCGCAACGACACCGTTGAAGCCCAGCCTCTCGGCCAGGTGATAAGGTCCTGCGCTCTGGAGGGAATGAACGATCGTCATAGTCGGGTCACTTCTCTCCGCGTCCTTGATGACTAACGGCTTAGATTACCCCATCGAACCGCCATCGGGCAACTGCCAATCCGCCGAAATCGGGGAAGAGAGGCGCAAACCAACGCGACCGAAGGGAATCGCCCATCGAATGGGCGTCCTGAACCTGCCGTTCCTTTTCTCTACGGTGGGTTTTCGCGGATATTTCCACAAGGCGAAATTCGCCCTCAGTCGCCGAATGGGTGCTCTCGGAGCCAACTGGATGTCTCCTCATCGACTTGCGTCAAACGGAATCCCAGTTCGGCGTGAGCGCGCTCCTCGGGCGTCTCCGGGTGGTAGCGCACCCAGAAAAGCTCGCCTTTGAGCTTCGGCGACTTGTTGCGCCCAGTCTGGCTCAGTTCTATCTTAGCCAGACACGTATCGCGCCCAAGTTCTCGACACTCGCCCTCTCCAATGAGCGGCGTCTTAACCCTCATTCCCGACTCACAGAAGTCCGTGGCGACTCCCTTGATGACCAACGGTGTGAAAGAGTCGTTCGGGCGCAAGAGATAGAGCGTCACCCGTGCGCGGATCGGAATTCTGTCGTACTCCCTCTGGTGCTCCTGCTGCGATTCCATGGACCGCCTTCCCAAGCGTTCATCAGTTTATTACCCCAAGGTTATTGAGTTAGGGCCGACCATGTGCCTGAGGCAAGGCAAAGGTGCCCAATTCAATGGAACGGGGCCCGGCAATTACGCCGGGCCCCGAATTACGGCGATATCTTGTCCGAGAATCAGAAGATCGTCCAGAACTCTTTTCCGACCGCTTCCGCTCCGACTTCGAGGTACGCAGGTCCATTGTAGGTCGATCCTCCACTCAGGTCCACGTCCTCAAGAAAGTAGGCGCGGACGCCTGAGCCATAGATATAAACGTTGGGATCGGTGAAAGAGTAATCTGCGCCGGAGGTCGGACCGCCCTCAGCCGGGATCATGGTTGTGTTGAGCTTCTCTCCGGGGAACCAGGTTCCGCCGACCAACTCACCGGTGTAGACGTTGAAGCCGACATTGGAGACTTCGGCAGCAGTATTCCACTGCAGGAGTGGGCTGACTCCGTTGCCCTTGTTCACGGCTTCGAAGTTCAGGAGATTAACGTAGAGAGGAGATCCAAAGCCGGGGTAGTAGAATCCATGGAACAGACTCAGCGTGGAAGCCGTCGATGGTGTAGAAGCCTCCGGCTGGCCAACGACGCTGCCGAGCGAAAGCGTGCCGCCTGCGGACGAACCGGCCGGTTCGAAGGTGCTGCCGCTGATGGTGATCTGAGCAACGAGCGCCAGTGGAATCATCAGGACAGCAATGATAAGGGCTCGAACGACTGAATTGCGCTTCGTGGAAGTCATGAAATGCATCCTTCACGGACTGGAGCAAATCCAGTAAATTGACACGTGAATCCGATTGGATGCAATTTCTACGCCTCCGCGCATAGAGTCAAGGTGAACCCCGTGAGCGGCGGGTCTGGCAGCCCCTCCGGCCTCAAAGGGGTGTGTCACCGCACACCCCTTTGAGCTTGGCCGGGGTACTCCCCCTCCCCCACCCTATTGGAAACCATCCCGGAAGACATCTCCCGAAGAGACGGTCCCATTCGTCGGATCATAACTGATGTAAGGCCCCAACATCGGATTCGCCACATCCGAGGGACTCCACTGATCTGTATCCGGGCCGTACGAGAGCAAAACGTAACGGGGGTAGTTCGACTGCCCCAGAATCTCTGGAACGCACTGGGGCGGGTTGAAGTACACGAATGGCAGATCGCGAGTATCTGCGAACGGATCTGGCCTCAGGCCCCCAATCACGTACGCCACCGGCGTAGTCAGTACGGCCAGATCGTATCCCGATTCAAAGAAAACGGCCTTATCCTGCTGATGTGCACGCCAGAACTCGGATTCAAAATCGGTCGTGTGAGAGTACCAGCCTGCCCCCCAGGGGTCGTTCACGGGAGCCGTCGTCGAGCTTGTCGCAGCGTCTTCGTCTCGGAATGTCCATGCAGAGCGCATCAGATCAACGACCGGAGGGGTGCTCTGAGGATACGTCCGGTAGTCCGCATAGTAGGCATGGAGTGCCGCTTCGACGACGCTGAGGTCTGCCGTCGTCCGCGACATCTTTGAACGGACCTGCGCCTCGAGGAAGTTCGGAACGCCGATCGCGGCCAGAATCGCAATCACGACGACAACGAAGAGGAGTTCAATGAGTGTGAAGCCTCGACGTCTCATGATTTCTTCTCCAATCGCACGAATCGCACGCTGCCATCCTCCTTGGATTCCAGAACTGCCTCGTAGGCAAACCCGGCGATCAGCGAGTCTTCGCTGCCCAGCACCTCGACCGTGAGAGGAAGCAAATCAGAGTCGGAAGTGGCCTGGTAGTTCACTCGGCATCGGCCAATGGTGAAGTCCTTCGGGGCTCCTGGCGCGACCGCGATCGCTGTAGCAACTGCTCCTTCAGCGGCCGCTCGCGCCTGAAGTCGAACCTCAGTCATTGCCGATGCGCGGTAGGCGTCAAAGGAACGCATCGAGATGATGGCGCACATTGTCCCGAGCAGAATCACGAGTGGGATGAATCCCAGCATGAGCGAACCGCGGTCCTTGCGGGGGCGAATCATCATTTCACTCCTCCGATCCAGTCATTGCCGACTCTCAATGGGATGCGCCGATCCAAACGGACCTCTCGCTCTGCGATCACGATGCTGGACACGACGTGAATCTGTTGCAGGCCATCTTCGCTCGACCGATCCATGGTGAACTCTCTGACATGAGGAAGCAAAGCGGCGCCTGCGGTATCATCTCCAACTGAACGCCGAAGGACACGCGCACCATCGACATAGTACCGTGCGATCCCGGGAAACTCTATCGACTCCGTCCCCACTTTTGCTTTATCCGAATCATGAGCGTCGGCGACAATCTGCGCAGCCAGCGTCGAGAAGCCGGCCTCCTGTTCCATTCGGATATTCGCTCGGACATGCTCTTTCATTGGTTCGGTGATAATTGCCAGAGAACCGGCAGCCATGATCGAAATGATCGCGATCACGATGAGAAGCTCGATGAGCGTCAGGCCTTGATAGCGGTTCCTGATCATGATGCATCTCCCAGTCGAAGGGTTGTCAGGCGAACGGGTTGAACGCCCTCGAGAGTCGCTCGCGTGACGAGGACATCAAGAAGCCATGTCCCATCCGGACGCAGGCGCGTCTCGATCTTGGCGGCAACATCTTGTGGCCATTCTTCCCGCCGCAGTTCCTGCTCTCCTTCAATCAGCTCCTCGGCAGGAACATGACGCAGTCGTTCGATCTCTGCCTGGGCGATCATCACCATATCGCTGCGATCGGCTGCTCTTGAGCACGTGATAGAGCTTTGGCTTAGCGCCGCCATTGTCGTCACCGCCAGTAATCCCCAAAGGGCGACAAACACCATGGTCTCCAGCAGCGTCATGCCGTGGTTGTTTCTCTGTCGATTCATCTTCAGTGTCCTCCTTCAGTGGACTACGCGCGGAAACGAGAACAGCGGGATGTAAAGTCCAACGACAAGAATTCCAACAAACACTGCCACGAGGAAGATCAGAATTGGTTCGAAGAGCGATAGTGCTCGGGAGCTGAGTCGATCGAAGCGATCTTCGCAGTAGCTCGCGATGCCGTCGCAGGACTCCGGCAGGTCTCCTCGCTCCTCCGCTTTCGTAAAGAGATACGCGACCGTGGAAGGGAACTCGTCACCGATTGTGCTGCTGAGTTGATGTCCTCTCTCCCCGGCTGTCGCCATGCGTTCGAGAGAAGTTCGAGTGCTCTTCCTTGTAACGGCCAATGCCGCCGCGCGCAGTGCCGTCGGAGCAGGAATGCTCCTGGTCATCATGACATTCAGATAGCGCATCACGACGGCCGTGTCGCTCAAGACCGTCAGAGAAGTGAACCCCGGCACGCCTGCAACGAGGTCGAAGACACGATCCTGAACGCGCTGAGCAAAGAGCATTGAAACACTGAGGGCGGCAATCAGTCCGACCAGGACGAAGCCGGGAATGCCGGCCAAAACGTTCTCGCACATCAAGACCAGCTTGGTCAGACTTGGCAGTTCCGCCCCCAACTGAGAGTACATCACGTAGAACTTTGGCACAATGTAGTTGGCCAGGAAGATCAGAACCAGAGACATGACGAACACCACAATCATTGGATAGAGCGTCGCCGTCAGCATTGTGGTTCGATACCGCTTCAGACGGCGGGCATGATCGACGGCGAATTGAAGAAGCGTCGGTGCATCCCCAGAGACCTCTGCGCACTGCAGGACAGCGACATAATGGCTGGGGACGGAGAACGATGACTCCTCAAGCGCCTGACTGAGCGGCTTGCCTTGTTCCAAGGCCTCCGCCATCTCCCCTGCCAACTGGCGAAGCCTCGCAGAGTCAAGGGACGAGGAGAGTTGGCGAAGTCCTTCGGGCATCGGAATGTCCGTCCGGGCAAAACTGGCCAGTTCCTGGGCCAATTGATCGAGCTCTTCGTACGAGAGTTTCTTTTCCATATTCCTGGCTCCTATTGGTACGGGACTGCGGTTGGAATGGCAAAAATCGGCAGGTAGAATGAAAGAACAACGATGAGGCAAATGAGACCCATGAGAACGACGCCCATAACCTCGGAAACTCGAGCCGTCCGTGCCAGCGTGTGGTAGGCTCGTCGTTGAACATCGTCTGCCAACTGCCGAATGTTCACGATGTAGTTGCTCATTCCATCCAGCAGGATCAGGCGGTTGCTGAGCCTCTCCGGCAGTACATTGGCTTCGCGGCATGCGAATCCGATCGATGTTCCTGTTTCCACAAGTTGAGCTGCTAGGTGCGAGCGTTTGCTCAATCGCCCTCCGCAGATCGCACCGGCAGTGCGCAAGGCATCCGCTTCACAAACACCGGAATCCAGAGCCAGCGACAAAGACCCCATCCAACGCGATTCGAGTTGGGCCCGCTGTGCAGAACCGATCAGGAATACAAACCGGAGAGCTTTCGACGTTGCCTCCTCGATGCCGAGAATCAGCCCCTCGATCGGTCGCATGATGCTCAGGGAAGCCATGACCGCAAAGGCGACCCAGAGAATGCTCATTGAGATGGCAAGTGTGATAATGATCGGGCCTGAATTCGTGAGCGCAGAGGGAAGCGAATCGTAACCGATCTGCATGGCGGGAATCAGAAGAACCATCCAGGCGGCAAAAATCGGAAACAGCAACAATATGCGTGATAGCATACTGCCATTCATCATCGACCGGATCACAAGGAAGAGTCCGATCACAAGCAGCGGAAATGCCAGAAAGGAAAGCACCTGAAGTGACACTGCCATGAACATGAAAATCGGCTGATGGAATGTGTTGCTGATATCGAGTTGAAAGAAGATGTCATCAAACCTGGGTTTGACTCTCCAATAAAGGAAGCCGATCGGCAGAGACAGAATCATGATGATGTAGAGCGGGTAAACGGCCTGGCCCGAGTAGTGTGAGAGCTCTCGTTCCCGGAGTTGGAAATCCGCCAACGTCTGCATGGCCTTTGGCACAGTCCCCCAGCGCTCTCCGGCGCGCATGATCTCAACTTCCTGTCGGTCGAAATCGAATCCGCAGGAACGCATTGCCTCAGACATCGCCATCCCAGCGCTCACCAATGGATGCAGGCGCATTGCGAAGATCCGAGCGACTCTTTCGGAATCAATGTAGCGCGATCCTAGAGCTGCGTATATCAAGTACGCGATCGGGGCCATCATGAGGAATGCGAGCGCCCCGATGAAGCTCAACGCGCCGTTCCGCGTATCTGCCCCTCGCGGAAAATCTCTGCCCAATGAGCTGCGCGCTTCCTTCACATTTTGGGAACACAGGCAAAGCGCAATTTCCAACGGTACGCCCTGGCGAGTAGACTCAGCGAGTTCGGCAAACAGGACAGCTTTCGCTTCACGACGCGCGGCTTGATTGGCGACAGGCGTGGTGCGCCAGTTGCGAAGGAGCTTCTCGATAATCGGCAGATGCACTTCTTTTCGGAAGACGCTGTGATCGTCCACTTTCATCCTTCAGGACTCCTCTCCGGCAAAAGTAAAATCGAACTCGGCGCGCGAGATCAGGCCGTCACTGACGAGCCTGCGGCCTTCCTGCACGAGATTTCCTCTCTGTTTCTCTGCGACTCTTGCGGCGATAGCTTCCGGAGTTGATCGTGCAAGAACCGCTTCGCGAAGCGACTCGTCCACGATTGCGAGTTCAAAGACTCCCCGACGCCCTCGATAGCCTGTCCCATTGCAATGATCGCAACCGGAGGCAATGTGTGCCCCGGATTGCGGATCGGTCTTCCTGCATTGCGGACAGAGTTCCCTCAACAACCTCTGAGCCAATGCACCCGTCAGTGCCGAGGCGATCAGATACGGCTCTATGCCGATGGAGAGCAAACGCGTGAAGACGCGCGCGACGCGACCTGCATGGATCGTTGACAACACGAGATGCCCCGTCATCCCAGCCTGAATCGCAATGCGTGCCGTTTCCGAATCGCGAATCTCGCCGATCAGAAGAACATTCGGATCCTGTCGGACGGCAGCGCGAAGAGCGCGCTCAAACGAAAGCCCCTGCGCTTCATTGACCTGCACCTGACCTGCGAAACCGAGATCGCACTCCACCGGATCCTCGATGGTCAGGAAGTTCAATCGATCGCCGTCCTGATCGAACAAGTGCTGCATCATCGCATACAACGTCGTTGTCTTACCACTTCCGCTCGGACCGGTCAGGAGGACGGTCCCTTCGCGTCGAAGGAGCAACTGCCTGGTGGCATTCAGAATCTCCTCCGACATTCCAAGCGTTGCAAGTTCGGCTGGTCGACTTCCCTTCTCAGGAAAGCGAACGACAACATTCTCACCGTGGATTGTAGGAAGAAAAGAGATGCGAAGGTGCTGCAGCGAATCCGACTCGATCTGCCACTCGATACGACCATCCTGAGGCTCTTGCCGCACGTAGGCCGGAAGACGGGATAGCACCTTCAGACGCGCGATGAGCATCTGGCACCGATCGCGGCCGATGCGGGCCAGGTCGATCAGTCCCCCGTCTTTGCGTCCGCGCGCAAGAATCCCCCACCGAAATGAGAGAAGATGGAGATCGGAGCAGCCGAGATCGTGGCTCTCCTGGAGAAGCAAATGGACAGTCTCGACACCCCAACTGTCGTTGCAGGGAATCGAGTCGATTCGGGTTTGCAGGCTGCAGGAAGACAATAACATACCGTTACTCCACAAGGCATGAGTGGGGATAAGTGCTTCAAACTGTTTGGCGTCAGTTGCTCAGGCGAGATGCCCTAGAGCGGTGAGGTGATCATTTCTGCGGATTGTCCTCCCCCCCTGCTGAATCTTTCTCCTCCAGAATCCCGCGAATGCGATTGATCTCTTTCTTGGAGAGATTCGCATCCTTCACGAAATAGGAGAGGAAAGAAGTCAGCGATCCATCCAGAACCCGATCGAGGAACGACTTGATTTCCTGGTCGGTGACTTTCTCCCGTGAACAGGCGGCTCGATACAGGTAGGAATTGCCCACCTGCTCGTACTCGACCGCCTCCTTCTTGACGAGACGCGCCAGCAGCGTCTTGACCGTCTTGTACGCCCAGCCGTGGCCCTCGGGCAGAGCGGCGTAGACATCGCGAGCCGCCATCGGCCCCTTCTGCCAGAGGACTTTCATGATTTCCCACTCTGCATTGGACAGAGAGGGGAGATCGGCTGAGTCTCTGAGTTCTTCGGACATGAGCAAAACCTTCGATTCTTGCCGTCAGCTTCGTTTCGTTTTCTTTTGAGTACACCAACACTCTATCGCCTACATTTGTAGGCGAATCAAGCGCAACTTAACCCTTTCCCCACTTTTTTCTTTCTCAGGGCGGAAACCCGCTTGCTTACTCCCACACTTGGAACCACCATGGAAGCAGTGATCCTGACCAATCTTTCGAGGGGGATGGACCCATGCGGAAAGGTCTCTTCGCGACACTGCTCATCGGTCTTATGCTGTGCGCGGCTTGCAGTTCGACTCCGAAAGAATCAATGCCCGTCCAAAAACCTGCGCCGTACGGTGCGGCCGGGGCAGAGATGGGCGGAACCGGCACAATCTCGGGAATGCTGCGCGGCATGGATGGGCACGGCCTGGGCGGCAGAACCGTGTGGATTACGCTTGCCGATTCGGACGATGCGGATCGGTGGAGCGCCAGCCTGACAACGCGACCCGATGGCACCTTTCAGATCAGCGGACTCAAAGCAGGCCGTTACGAGGTCCGAACGGAACTCCTGGCAGAGGAACAGTTGCTTTCTGATCAAGTCGTCCTGCGGTTGAAGGAAGGCGAAACGGAGCATGCATACCTTGATCTGTCCGATCGTATCCACTTGTCCGGAATCGTCCATCTGTCTGGCGAGCCCCCGGCGAAGGATGTCCAGATCGACCTGACACCCGAGGAAGGTGGAGAGGCGCTGATCCTGAAACTGGAGGACGACGGTGCGTTCAGCACGTACATCCGTCCGGGTAAGTACCGCCTTGGCGTCCTCACCGAGTTGTTCGGGCTGCGCGTGTCCGACGAGACGATCGATGTCTTGGAGAAGCCTGCCCGGCAGGCAATCGATGTGGATCTCCCAACGGCCGAGGCAATTGTCTTCATCATCCCGCCAGAGGGTGTCAAATTCACCCAAGGAACGCTTTCCGCGGAGTATCTGACCCACGGAAATGCGCAATCGGCCCGAGTTTTTCTGACAGAGCCGCGGTATCAATTCCCGCAATTGCTGGCCGGAACGTATCAGGCGGGATTCCGTCATGAGGATGGCCTTCAGGGTGTTTCTGCACCGACCGAGGTCGGACCGGGACTCGAGAACCGCATCCGAATTCCGCTGATGGAGCCGCAGGACCATACGTACGAAATCACGGTGAAGCTCCCGGAAGGCCGTCATGAATACAAGTTCTTCGCCTCGCCTGAAATCTGGCACATTGACGACGCAAATCCCCAAACAACAGGCATGGGCGTGTTCACAAACTCCGTTGTCCAGGTGCCCGGAGGGGCCGTGTCAGAGGATGGCAAACGGTCTGCCTGGCCGGTTGTGGATGATCGATCGGGCATGGTTACATTCCGCGTAACAATGCCCTCCCTGCGGGGAGAGGTATACTTGCGTGGCAGCTTCAACGACTGGCGAGTCGATCCGGCGTACCGGATGGCAATCGTTGACTGACAAACCGGAATGACCAGCCAGCGGCCCTATCTGAGTCGCATGGTTGAAACTGGCACGATGCCAGCAGTGGCCGCGGTGAACTTGCGCTTGCACCACTGGGGAAGCCTCGCCAACCATCGCGCGCCTTCCCTGGGGGCCAACGTTCCCAGGCCAGGTTACTGTGCGCCCACCTGCGCTGAATTCCGATAAGAAAGTCGTTCGAGGATGGAAAGACGCTGGATCCTGTTCTTCATCATCTCCTTCATGGTGATTTTCCTCTTCAGCTTGCGCAATGCCCAGAAGATGGCAGAGCGGAAACAAGCGGAAGAAGAGCGCGCTGGCCAAACAGAGTTGGTCACCGACGATCAAACGTCGGACCTGCTCTCGGGTGACGACGCTACATCAGAAACTGTCACGGCTTTAAGTGAGCCGCCAGAAATTCGCCAGGCTCAAGAATCTACAGAGCCGGACGTGACCACCCAGACGGTCGACGCGGCGCCGACGGTTACGGTTCAGACCGGACTGGATCGAATCACATTCTCACGACTCGGGGCCGTCCCCATCAGTTGGCAGATTCTGCCTTCCGAGTATGTAAGCCCGGTTATCGACGAAGATACAGGCACAACCACCGTCATCGAGCTGATTCCGCAAGTTACGAATCGCGAAATTCGCGGCCTGCCCCTTGGTCTCGAAGGCTACACGGCCGATCGCTTCAATAAGGTAGTCTTCGACGCCCACGAACGCACAGCGACCGACGGCACAAAGATTCTCAAGTTCACCTCTCCCCCAATCGATGATGTGCGCGTCGTGAAGACGTACACGTTCCCTCCGGGGGACTATGTCTCTCATTTGACAATCGAAGTCATTAATGGCGCCAGTCGGACGCGCCTTGGCCGCGCGAACGAGGGATGGGGAATCGGTTGGCAGGGTGGCTTCATGCAGCCCGAGTCTCTCAGTCGCCTGACCGGTCAGGTTGCGGCCGCGGCCGCGATTGGCACCGATCTCAAGGTCAAGAAGCTGAAGGATGGCGATGATCCCATCCGCTACGATACGGAAGTTGCCTGGGCTGGAATGGAGCGGAAGTACTTCACTGCGCTTCTGATTCCGGGTCCGGAGAATCCCCCCTCATCCGTCGAGATGATGGTTCGTCAACGCGACATGACATCCGAGTACCTCGCCAAGGGCGTTGCTGCACCGATGTCCGTCATCCTTGGCCATCCGGCTGTGGAACTCCAGCCGGACGAACATGTGAGCCTCGAGTACTCTCTCCTCGTCGGACCAAAAGACTACTACCTCCTGAAATCCTTGGACGTCCCAATGATCGAGGGGGCTCTGCCTGCATCGACGGTCGCTTTTGGGCAGATGCCGATGGGAATGAATTGGATTCGGCCGATCAGCTTGTTCCTGCTGAATGCCCTGCGATTCTTCGAGAATCTCGTTCACAATTGGGGCTGGGCGATCATCGTCCTCGTGCTGATTGTGAAGATCATCCTGTATCCACTGTCACACTGGGCGATCAAGAATCAGGCGCGAACGATGGCCGAGCAGGCGAAGATCAAGCCGCACCTCGATGCGCTGAACAAGAAGTACAAGGACGATCCGTCAAAGCGAAGCCAGGAGATGATGAAGCTCTATCGAGAGCACAACATCAATCCCTTGGGCGCAGTGCGCGGCTGCTTCCCGATGCTGCTGCAAATGCCGATCTTCTTCGGCCTCTATGTGCTGCTCGATCAGGCCGTCGAGCTCCGTGGCCAGTCCTTCCTGTGGATTGCCGACCTCAGCCAGCCCGATCGCCTGGTCAATTTCGGGGGCGCACTTCCGATTCTCGGATGGACATCGCTGAATATTCTGCCGTTCCTGATGGCGGGCACGCAGTTCCTGACCTCGCGATTGATGTCGACCAACATCTCTGACCCGATGCAGCGGAATATGATGGTCATGATGCCCGTGGTGTTCATGATCTTCCTGTACAACCTGCCTTCGGGTCTGATGTTGTACTGGACCGTGCAAAACATCTGGCAAATCGGACACACAGTATTGACGAAGCGGTATGTTGCCATGCACGATACATCTCCGCCGGGAGGAGCGACGCCGGCGGGCGCGGCGACCTGACCAGGGCGCCGGGGGGATCAAGAAAGACCGTACGACTCTGAGGCTGCTCGAGACCGCAGCAGCTTGACACATAGAAGGAACCCACATCATGAGACAAGTCGAAGTGATCGCCCGCTCAGAAGCCGGGGCGCTGGAAAAGGCTTCTGCCAAGCTGGAAGAAACGCTCGAAAACCTGGAGATTATCGAAGAGTACGAACCGGACGAACTGGATCTGGAGCAACTGACCAAGGATGAGGATGGATTGCCCGAGGAGGATCGCCAGGGCGAGCCGGTCCTGTATGTCGTCCGTGCCGGAATCAGCCGCTTCATCGAACGCACCCGCGAAGTCGTGACGGGCATGGTGAATCGCTTCCAGCCTGGCTCGACCTGCGAGGTCTTCGTCGAGGAAGGCTCGATCATCGCGCGAATCGATGCGCCCGAGCCTTCGATCTTCATCGGTCGCGGCGGCGGCACCTTGGATTCGATGCAGCACGTCATCACGCGAATTCTGACGAAGTCCGAAGATGACTTCCCACAGGTCTTCCTGGATGTGGGCGACTATCGCGAAAAGAAGCTGGAACGCCTGGAGGATATCGCCGAGCAAGCCGCTCGCCGTGCCCTCAAGACGCGTCGAAATGTCCGCCTGCGCCCGATGCCATCGCAGGACCGCAAGTTCATCCACAACTACTTGAAGTCCAGGCAGGGGATCTCCACTTCCAGCCACGGGCGCGAGCCGAAGCGCTTCATCGAGATCGAAGTCGCCGGCGGTTCGCGCGATAGTCGTGGCGGCAGAGGCCGCGGCGGTCGCTCTGGCGGTGGACGCGATGGTGGACGTGGTGGCGATCGGCGGCGCGGTGGTGGCGACAGTGGCAACAACCAGCAGCGCCGTGAGCAGCCGGCTCCGCCCAGCGAAATGCGCCAGCCCGCTCCTCCGTCCAACTACGAGGATGTTGCAATCGAAGAGCGTTCGTCCAGGCTGCCCGCCTACAAGGAAGCGCCAGTGGACAAGACCGCCTTCGATCCCGACCGCCCGTTGGTAGACGAAATCGAGTAATCAAGAACAGCACGAGCGCTCATTGCAGCGACTCGTGTCTATCGGATATTGCAGCTCTAACCTGCCGCAAAGCAGGGGTTGTTCGTCATTGGGTACAGGTTGCGGCATACCCGGACTGGGTTTTGCTTCCTACCCTTGAAGGGGCGGAATGTATCCGCGCCTGACCCGACTGCCATTCCGCTTCAAAGGACATCCACCATGCACGGCAAGATCTACGGCAACATCACCGAGACGATCGGCAATACGCCACTGGTTTATCTGAATCGAGTGACGGAGAATTGCGCTGGGCGGGTGGCACTGAAGCTGGAGTTTTTCAATCCCCTGTCGTCGGTAAAGGACCGCATCGGATTGGCGATGATCGATGCTGCCGAGCGTGATGGTCGGCTGAAACCGGGCATGACCGTGATCGAGCCGACGTCCGGCAATACGGGAATTGCCTTGGCGTTTGTCTGCGCGGCGAAGGGCTACAACCTGATCCTGACAATGCCCGAGAGCATGAGCATGGAGCGTCGTCTGCTGCTCCGGACCCTCGGAGCGGAGGTCGTCCTCACTCCGGCGTCCGAGGGAATGCCAGGGGCGATTCACAAAGCCGAAGAGTTGGTATCCGAATACGATTCCAAGGGTGGCGCGTTCGTTCCCCAGCAGTTCAGCAATCCCGCGAATCCCGAGATCCACCGCCAGACAACGGCGGAAGAAATCTGGACCGACACGCAGGGAAAACTCGACTACTTCGTGGCAGGCGTCGGCACCGGCGGCACGATCACCGGTGTTGGTTCTGTTCTGAAGCAAAAGAATCCAGAAGTGCGAATTGTCGCCGTGGAACCCACGGACTCGCCGGTCATCTCCGGCGGCCAGCCTGGCCCCCACAAGATTCAGGGAATTGGGGCTGGATTCATTCCGCAGAATCTGGAAACCGACATCCTTTCCGAGGTCATCCAAGTCGCGAATGAGGATGCGTTCGAGATGGCTCGGCGCCTGGCGCGCGAAGAGGGAATCCCCGCCGGTATTTCCACCGGTGCCAACGTGACCGCTGCGATCAAGCTCGCAATGCGTGAAGAGAATAAAGACAAGCTGATCGTCACAATGGCGTGCTCGGCGACCGAACGTTACCTGTCGACGCCGCTGGCCGATGAAGCCCGCAAGGCCGAACGCGATTCCGTCGAGCAGGCGTAATGCATCGAACGTTTCGATTGCCGCTCCCTCCCCCACCCGGGGAATGATCGCGCTATGGGATCTTCCACGATTCGATTGACGTCATTGAATGCAGGCATGCCGCGTGCCCTGACGGCCGCGGATGGCTCCACGTACACAAGCGGCATCGACAAGAAACCACTCTCCGAGCCTGTCCAGATCACGGCGGAAGGAATCGTGGGGGACGGCTCCGCCTATCATGGTCACGCCGGCCCGAACATGCGCGTGAACGTGTTTGCCGAGGAGAAGTACGAAGTTCTCGAGCGCCTTGCCGGATGCACGCTTCCGCGGCCGGCGTTTGGCGAGAACTTCACCTTGGCAGGATTGCCGGACAACGAAGCGCGCATCGGTGATATCCTGCGCGCCGGCAGTGCCGTTTTGCAGGTCAGTCAGCCTCGCGGTCCGTGCGGGACACTGATTCGTTTTCTCGGGATTCCGAAGATCGTTTGCCAGATGTCCGACAACAACGCAACGGGTTACTATCTGCGGGTTCTTGAGCCGGGAGAAGTAGGACCCGGTGAGGAATTGGAACTCGTCGACCGCGGCGATCAGGAATGGACAATCGAACGATTGAACACACTGATTCATCGCGAACCTGGGAACCACACCGTTGTCGAAGCCGCCCTGACTTTACCGCTGTTGTCCGAAGATTGGAAGAAGGGGTTGCGGGAACGTGCTGAGAAAGCGCGAGCGAAGAACTAAGAGGATTGGGATATGCCGACATTCTTTCTCCTATGCCGCGATGCGAAGGATTCGCGCGAGAAGCGCCCCCACGTTCGACCCGCGCATCTGGAATACTGGAAGCCGCTCGATGAAGCAGGGCGAATCGTTCTTGCGGGACCGTTGACGGATTTCGCGGGCTCGATGTTCGTGCTCGAAGCCGAATCTGCCGAGGAGATCGAACGCCTCGCCAACGGGGATCCGTACTTCCGCGAGGGCGTCTTTGAATCGATGGAGATTCACCCGTTCAAATGCGTCCTGCCAGCCGAGCAATACGGGCAGGGATGATGGAAGGAACGCTTGACCATCCCGGCGCATTCGCGCAAATGGATGTGTTGCTGTTCAAGACACTTTTGGAGCGAGATCGTCCATGAGTTTCTCCTCAGAAGAAGAAACCGCTGTATCGCGCGAGCACCAGGAAGCCCCGCGGGCGCATGCTGTACGCACATTCATGTTCGCACTCTCGACCGAGTCAGGGCCGCGGCTTCTGGCATTTCGGATCAGCAATCTCCTGATCGGTCGCCTGCCGGACAACCATCTCGCGCTCAATCACGGGAGTGTCTCGCGCCGTCATGCTCGAGTGTCCGTTCGTCCGACCGGTGTGATGATCGAAGATATGGGCAGCCAGAACGGCACGACTGTGAATGGTGTGCCTTTGACCCAGGCAGAGAACATTCGTCCCGGCGATGTGTTGCGTATCGGGCACGTGCCTCTCTTCTATTTCGGATTCGTCTCGCCGGACGATCCGCCGGAGATGGAATTGATCGACAACGCAATCAGCGTGAACCCATCGCTGCCACCTCTGTGATGATGATGCAGGGCGAAACCTCCGCGATCTCCTGACCGCTCATGAAGAATCGAATCCTATTCGTCACGAGTTCCTCCGACATCGGAGGAACCGAGCGCCAATTGCTGCACTTGCTTGCGGGGTTGGATAGGAATTCTTGGGAGCCCGCTGTGTATTCGCTTGTCGGCGATGGCGAGTTGCTGCGACGCGCGGAATCTCTTGAAGTGCGTGCAGAACAGGCACCTCAGGGATTGCGAAACGCGCGTCATCATTTCGCGCATATTGTTCGAGAGTTTGAGCCCAAGATCAGCCACATCTTCGGACTGCGCGCGGATCTTCTCGCTCGGCGAAAGTGCAAGAGTGCGGGAGCAACCGTCATCTCCGGAATCCGCAATACGGATCCGTGGCGCCGTTGGTGGCACGTATGGTTGGATCGAGTATCGAGCTTCTCCGTCGATCTGTTTGTCAGCAATTCTCAGGCAGGACGACAAAGCCGTATTCAACGCGAAGGCTTCTCCCCCAGTCGTATTGTTGTCATTCCCAATGGCATCGAATTGCCCGAGACAACAGCGAACCCATCAGGCGATGGCATTCGTATCGGACTCGTTGGGAACTACCGCCATCGCAAAGGACACGACCTGGCGCTCAAGGCACTGGCGCGCATTCTCCCTGATTATCCCGACGCGCGGCTGGTCTTTGCGGGAGTGGATTTCATGGACGGCGAGTTGCAAAAGCAAATCGCATCCCTCAACCTGGACGATCACGTGGAAGATCTCGGGTTCCAGGAGGATGTCGCGAGCCTACTGCAGTCACTTGATCTCTACATTCAGCCAAGTCGTTACGAAGGCACACCGAACACGTTGATGGAGGCGATGGCGACGGGACTGCCCTGCATCGCGTCCGAGGTCGGCGGCGTGCCGGAAGTCCTTCGGGATGAACAGGACGGCATCCTGATTCCGCCGGAAGACGAGGGCGCCCTGGCCGCTGCGATGAAACAACTCATGGCCGATGAAACACGCCGCAAAGAACTTGGGAGCAGCGCCCGCAAACGCATTGAAGAGGCCTTTTCAATGGAGGCCCTGGTCGCGCGTCACGATTGGTTGTATAAGGAACTACTGAAGGGGGGATTCCGGCCGGAGTTGCGGACGGAACTGGAGGGACAAACAACGAAGAGGGAAGCGCGCGACGGGTCGTGATTCCGACCCGCCGCGCGCGGGTTCGTCGTTGTTGATCAGGCAGATTGTCTCAGTCGGCCCTGCTGCGTCTTGAACTGGCTCGGCCGTCCACTACGGATCGACAGGGTCACGTCCTCGCGCTTTGCCAACTCGCGCAGGTGCTCGTCACGCCGCTGCTTCGCGACTTCGAGGTCGTCGGTATTCAGCGAACGCCGAATGCGTTCCTTCGTGTAGTTGGGCAGGTGGACCGTGCAATGGAACCACCAGGTTCCATTGTTGTTCCACAGGTGATGGTTCGGATTTGCCCTGCGGCAACTCTCGATAACTGCTTCGAATTGAGGCATTTTGTGCTCCTCGTTCGGGGTCTAAGACCGGGAATGGGGAGCATCGCTTACGGCTGCCTGCTCGGTTCGGGGGCCGACTTCTTGTGGAAGCGCTAATCCGACCCGAGGTTCTTCGGAACGCGGATGGTTTCCGAAGACTGCTTTGGATCACAAGTGATCCCAGGCATTTGTTTGCACGGCCCAGCTTGGTACCGGCCACATCATCCTTCTCTATTCGGAAGGCGAAGCACCTTGGTGTGCCAACCAGGTTGCCGGAGTCGGGGTGCCGACTCACTCGCGATGCTGGACTATGTTCTATGCGTCTTAATCCTACCTGACAAGGGGGATTTCGCCATTTCGGCGTTTTTTTTCTATAAAGCGTTTTTAGAACCAGCCAGAACACCTGTGGACATGTAGAGTTTGGACCACCTTCCCATATGGAGAAGGTCAAAGGTGGGCATTTTGTGCATGTAATCGCAGGTCTTCAAGCGAAAGCGCGAAGAAGTAAAACAAACTTCCCCGCACTCTGCGTGACGGGCATTTCATCACTTCGAGTGCGGGGAGAAGATTGCTCGGAATTTGTGCCCTTTTTCGCCTACTGGCCGCCGTCGTCGTGATCGGCCCGCGGACGGATATCCGCCAGCTTGATCGGCATCAGCACGCAAAGGTGATCCGGCTCTTCGTCGCATTTGAAGAGACACGGAGCCTGGCTCGATTTGATGTTCAGATGAATGTCCGGATGACTGAAGCTGTTCAGCGTTTCAATCAGCATCTGATAATTAAAGGCCACCTCGATCGCGGGGCCGTCGTACTCTACCTGCGTGTCGCCGGTGAATGTTCCGATGTCCGCAGCCATCGACGAGAAGTGGCAGAGGTTGTCTTCCAACTTCAGGATGATAGACTTGCTCTTGTCGTCGGAAACGACGCCGGCACGACGCGCTCCGGCCTGGAATGAATCGCGATTCAGCCGCACACCAACAGGAAAATCGCGCGGAATGACCGCATCGCAGTCGGGATACTTCCCATCGATGCCGTTTGTCCGAAATTCGACGTTGTCGATCTTGAAAGCGACCTGGCGCTGGCCGATCTCGACGTCGACGGAGCCTTCGTTGCCGAGAATGCGGCGAATGTCGTCCATCAGCTTGCCGGCAACGATCACGCGGCCGGTCTCTTCACCTTCGATATCCGCAACCGGCACTGTCATGCGAGACAGCTTCTTGCCGTCGGTCGCCGTGGCGCGCAGCGTCCCCTCGCGAAGCTCCAGCAGAATCCCCATCAGCACGCGACGGTGGTCCTTTGCCGGCACGGCGTAGGAAACGGCATCGATGAGCGATTTCAACTGCTTCTGGGTCAGATGAAACCGCGTGAGCGCCGTCTCGGGCTGCCACTTCGGATAATCGTCTGCTGGCAGCGTCACGAGCTTGTAGTCGTTCGTGTCGCTGATGACGCGCACCTGGCCGCCCAGATCCTCGATCTGGACCGAGGAGCCGGCAGGCAGCAGCCCGACAAGCTCCGCCAGCTTATCCGCCGGCAGGGTCAGCTTGCCCGGTCCACCAGCGGTCTTGCCGGGGATGCGGACGCGGACCATGGATTCAAGGTCGGTTCCGAGGAAGATGGCGTGATCGTCCTGCGCGTCGATGAGCAGGTTCGAGAGAACTGGCAGCGTGGTGCTGGCGCGCTTCAGCAGAGCCGCCACAACCGACGAAGCCTGGGACAAGTCCTTCTGATCGAAATTCAGTTGCACGTCGAAGCCCTTTGCCTGGGCCGCCGATACGCACGGCGCCCGTGAAATCTTGACTCCCCACACAAGCCAGTCTGAGGCCCCGGCGCAAGCATGGAATGCGGGAAATGTGGCCGTTTCAGGGCGTTTGGAGACGCGACCGCGGGATTCCGCTACTGGCCTCTCCTCCACTCCTGATAATGCAGGGGATGACCCTGCTCGATGGCCTTGTTCTGGAAGTTCGTCTCGTAGTCACCTCCCATTGGATCCAGGTCGAGGCGGCGTTCGTGGACGAGCTCCAGGAAATCGGCTCCGTGCAGCAGACCGTCGATGACCTCGAAGTACTCCGTCACGTCCGTCTTCATGAACAGGCGCCCGCCGGGCTTCAGCGTGCGTCGCAGAATCTCGATGAATCGCGGCTGCCACAGACGGCGGCGATGATGGCGCTTCTTTGGCCAGGGGTCGCTGTAGTAGACATGGTATGTGTCGACAGAATGCTCGGGCGGATAGTCCTCCAGGAAGTACAACGCGTCGCAGCGCAACACGCGCACGTTGGTCAGCCCGCGGCGGCGGCACTTGTCGTTGGTGCGATGCGTTTCGGAACCGGTCTTGTCGATCCCAAGCAGATTGATCTCGGGATGATCCTTGGCGTACTCGGCGCAGAAGAAACCGCTGCCGATACCAACCTCGATCTCGACAGGCGCGCTACGTCCGAACAGCCGATCGAAGTCGAGCGGCTTCTCTAGTTCAGCCAGATCGAGTCCGAGATTCCAGTGGCCGTCAGGCGCGGGGCGCAGTGGCGGAAAGCAGTCAACAGGGGGCGTTTGCGATTCCATCAGGCGGACTTCGGGGCTCCGATCGTTTCCTCGATGTTCGTCTTCAGAACGCTCATCTCCGGATCGACCTGCATGATCTTCCAGGCGAATAACCCCAGGAGACGCTTGACCGCATCCGTGCGTTCCGGCGTGGCGAGCTTCTCCAGACCGATCGTGATCTCGCCCTCGCGCTGGGTTAGCTTCACGAAGAAGTTCTTCGGGAAGTTGCGCTCCACAACAAGGCTGCGGATCAGCATCGTCTCCTTGCTTTCGGAGAGAAAGCACTCCTGCGCTTTGAACGTAACGTCATCCTCGCGAAAATCCGTTGGGTTGAACGCCAACCAGATATCTTCGAGAGTTGTTGGGCCCTGCAGAACAACGTGGGGCATGGGACGGGCTCCTTCCTTGTGGCAATCAGGCGGTCACAGAACCTGCAGTTCCTTCGGCGTGCGCGACAGGACCTTCGGCTTCCCTTTGGTCACGACAACGAGGTCTTCGATTCGTACCCCACCGAATCCCGGAATGTAAATGCCGGGTTCGACAGTGACGACGTGGCCGGGCTGCAGAACTTCCTCGCTACCGGTGCGAAGACGCGGATTTTCGTGAATCTCCAGGCCGACCGAATGGCCGAGGCCATGGGCGAAGTACTTCCCATAGCCGGCGCTGGCGATGATGTCGCGCGCGATCGCGTCCACCTCGCCCCCGGTCTTTCCAGCCACGCAGGCCTTCAGCGATTCCTTCTGCGCGTGCAGACAGACGTTGTAGATTTCCTCAAACTTCTTGTCGACTTTGCCGAGCACCGGCGTGCGGGTCATGTCCGAGCAATACCCGCCGTAGATCGCTCCCAGGTCGATCGTGATCATGTCGCCCTTCTTGAAGCGACGTCCGAGCGGATGGTGATGCGGACGGGACGCGTTTGGTCCGCTGGCAACGATGTTTGCGAAGGATTCGCCGCTGCCGCCCAGCAGTTCACTGCCGAAGCGGATCTCGCGACTCAGATCGACTTCTTTCACGCCGACTTTGAGCATCTCGTAGGCCCGAGCCATCATGAGATCGGCGATCTTCGCGGCGCGGCCGATCAACTTGAGCTCTCCCTCGTCCTTGATGGCGCGCAGCGACTGCACCAGCCCGCACGTCTTCACCAGCTTCGCCTTCGACGGGCGCACGTGGCCTTTCAGCGCATCGAACTCATCCACGCAGAGCGAGCCCTCGAAACCGATCGTCTTGTAGCCGGCCTTCTTGAAGAAATTGACGAAGAACTCTTTGATCTTCACCATCGGCTGAATAACGACCTTCGCGCCGGTCACCATGCCCTGGGCGATTTCGCCGTACCGAGAGTCGGTAATCAGCGTCGCCTTGCGCTGATCGACCACCAGGATCGCATAAGTGCCTTCGAATCCGGTCAGGTAGCGGATGTTGATCAAATCGCGAATGTAAAGCGCCTCGATCTCATTGGCCTTCAGAAGTTTCTTGAGAGCGGGAATCCGAGTGTTCCTCTTGGCTTTCGCTGCGGGCATAACAGGTGACCTCGATACAGGATTGCACAACAGCGACAGGGAAGCAGAAGGGGCTGCGGTGGGACAAGAAGGAAGTTGTTTGGCCACAGTTGGAGAGGATGAGCGCAGGCGACTTGAAGTTCTGTGTTCGTCCAGCGAATCTGTGGCTCACATCTTCCCTTGCGCGGGGAGCGCTCAGTGTCGTCATCTCAGAATTCGGCTGGTGAACAGGTCTGGCCACTCACTCGAGAGATGCCGGCTCGCCACAAGGCGGCCGCGCGGAGACGACGCAGCATGAATTTCCGAACACTTCCATCAGAAATCGCCACCTGGCTCCGCCAGGTCTTCAAGCCCAAGAACCTCTGGATCGTCGCGCCGATTATCCTGGCTGTGCTGGTCGTCTACATATCGCAGCACTTCAATGTCCTGACCGGATTGATTGATCGTGGACCGCTGGAGATTATCGCCCTCTGGCTGGTTTCGATCTCTCTGCTGACATTCGCCGGTAAGAGTGCCGCCAGCCGCGATCCGCTGGCGTTTTACCTCACCGTCCTTCTGATGATCTTCCTCTTCCGTGAATTGGACGATACGACGCTCTCTCTGTTCGGACGAGAGCTCACTGTGAACTCAAAGGGCCCGGTCAATCTCCTGATTGTCGCGATGGCAGTGTGGGGAGTCTTCTGGCACGAGAAGATTTTTGGGACTTTGAATCGTTCGAAGGTCCTGCAGGTTATGTTCTTCGGCGTGCTGCTGACCTACGCGCTATCGCAGATCATCGCGCGCCGGGCCTTCCGCCACATTCTGCCGAACGAGCCGGAACTGCACATTCGCTTCGAGGAATCCGCAGAAACCGCCGCGCATCTCTTCATGCTGTGCTTCGCGATCGCATGCGCGAAACTCATCCCGAATCGCAGTCGCACGAAAGACTGACTTCTACTCAGCCACAGATAAGCGGGATGCACACAGATTCTCAAGACATCTGTGTTCATCGTCCCAATCTGTGGCAAGCTCCTAAAAACGACGAGGCCCGGGGACATCGCGACCCGGGCCTCGCTTGGAAGGAGGTACGTCATGGCTGGTAAGCTTGTGTGTTATGCGGACAGCAGTCCGTCCACGTGTTGGCGGATAGCCGGGCGGCGCAGCTTGTCCAGCGCGCGGTGCTCGACCCGGCGGACGCCTTCCTGGCTCAGGCCAACGAGGCGGCTCGCCTTGCGCAGGCTGTAGGAGCGGCCGTTGCGGAATCCGTAGCGCAGTTCCATGACTTCGCGCTCGCGATCGTTCAAGAAGTCCAGCACGTTGCAGACGGCTGCGCGGGTCTGTTCTTCCTCGATATCGTGCGACGGTGAGATGGCATTCTCGTCCGCCAGGGTCTCGGAGAAGGAGCGCCCATCGTCCTCAGGCTCGGCATCGAGCGACGCGAACGAGTGATGCATCTCAAGCATGTCATGGATCTTCTCGATGGGCACGTCGAGGTCGAGGGAAAGCTCTTTGGGGGTCGGCTCGCGGCCAATCGTCTCCAGGAAGCGCTGCGTGCACTCGTTGATCTTGCCCATCAGGCGGGCCTTGCGAACGGGCAGGCGGATCATCGAGCCCTGGCGATGGATCGCGGACTGGATTTCCTGGCGGATGTAATAGGCGGCGTAGGTGGAGAAACGAAAGCCTTTGCGCCAATCAAACTTGTCGATCACCTGCAGGAGACCGATATTCCCTTCCTGAACAAGGTCAGCAACGGACAGGCCGCGGTTCTTGAACTGGAGGGCGATCTTGACGACAAAGCGGAGGTTGCAGCGGAGAATCTCCTCGCGTGCAGTCTCGTCGCCGGTCTCGTGGCGCTGGAAGAGAGCGACTTCCTCTTCGCGATTGAGAACCGGGTGGTCGCAAACCTGGCGGAGATAGTCTTGCAGGCCATCTTCGGAGTAATTGCGCTTCTTGGTCGCCATTTTCATGGTCTCCCTTCGCGGAGTTGCCTCTCTTAGGGCAAGCGCCGTACCCCGATACGTGTTCAGGTGTTCATTATTTTCAATCCTATTATTATCAATGCTTTACAAATCGTCTCCGCCAAGCAGTTGTTGGCACGATTTCGATTTCGAGGCCGATTCGTGCAGTTTTCCGCACGCCTCGGTCGCGTGCTTGCAGGTTTCCGCACTGGCGATTTGGAGGGAAGATCTGGCCGAACGAGGCCAGTGGTTGGGTCGATCTCAGGACTGAATCGAGGTAATGGCTATTAGAGAAAGAATGAAGCAGGGCAGCCCGCAGACAAAGCTAAGGTTTCGTAGCGTCCTGCATTCCGCCAGAACTTGCTCGGAATCCTCGCCCGGGAGGATCCGTAGATATGTCGCGGCGAATTCACGTACAAAGCATACGGGTGGAGGTGCATCCCAGGCGCCTGGTTCCAAATCGCAGATTCGCCGGTGCATCTCCTCCAGCAAGAGCTGCAGTTTGAACCAATAACGCATCCCAGTCACCAAGGAAGCAATGAATAGGAGGATCCCGAGAACTGGACCGAGCATCTTCTCCCCTCACAACTCTGCGCCTTCTGCGCTTCTTCGCGGCTGGGGGAGCCACTCGAAGTCACAGAAGGCGCAGGTTCAGTTCGCTACGTCCGATGTTGCCGGTGATTACTCGGCGGCGTCTTCCTTCTTGGGCTCGTCGTCGCTGAGGCCGGGAAGGCGCTTCAGCATGTCTTCCAGCTTCAGACCCGTCATCGACTCGACGACCGGGGGCAGACCGGCGATGATCTGCGCGACGTCCTTGGTGACCTTCTGGGCGCCGGCGCCACCGTCGCCACCGGTGCTGACGATCGTGATCTTGTCGGTCTTCGACAGCGGGCTTGCGATTTCGCGGGCGATCTCGGGCAAGCGATCGATGACCAACTGCGCGATAGCCGCCTGGTTGTACTGCTTCCAGGCCTCGGCCTTCTTGCGGTTCGCTTCGGCTTCCGCGAGGCCCTTGGCCTTCAAGGCATCGGCTTCGGCAAGACCGGCCGCGCGCGTAACGTCCGCCTGTGCAAGACCGGTGGCCTTAATCGCTTCGGCTTCGGCAAGACCGTTGGCCTTCACAACGTCGGCGTGCGCGAAACCGCGCTTCTTTTCTGCCTCACCTTCACCGAAGGCCTCGCGATCCAGCTTCTTCGCCTGGGCTTCGGCCAACGTCTCAATCCTGAAACGTTCGGCTTCGGCGGGCTTGCGGATCGTGGCGTCCAGCTCGCGTTCGCGGCGAATGATTTCCTTCTCCTGAACGTCGATCTGGCGGTTGCGCTCGACGAGTTGGATCTTCACCTCTTCGTCCTTGGACTTCTGCATCGTCATGTTGCGCTGGATGTCGTAGGCCAATTCCGCTTCGGCTCGGCGCTGATTCACGGAGGCTTCGTAATCCTGGACCTTCATGCGATAATCGCGGTCCGCTTCGGCGATGCGCGTTTCCGCAGCGAGACGAGCAATCTGTCCTTCCTGATTTGCCTCGGCGCTACGTGCCGTTGCGTCGCGATCGGCTTCGGCCTGGCCGATGATGGCGTCGCGCTTGACCTGAGCGGTACGGGGCTTGCCGAGCGCGTCCAGGTATCCGTTGGGGTCCGTGATGTTCTTGACGGTGAAGGACACGATCCGCAGACCCATGTTGCGCATGTCGGGAGTCGCGATTTCCTGCACCTTCTGGGCGAACTTATCACGTTCCTTGTAGATTTCCTCGACGGTCAACGTGCCCAGCACGGCGCGCAAGTGACCTTCCAGCGTCTCCAGGGCGACCGTGCGGATTTCCTGCTCTGCCATGCCGAGGAACTGCTCCGAGGCGGTGTCGATCGAGGCCTGGTCACTGTCGACTTTCACCTGCGCGACACCGTCGACGATGACTGGCACGCCGGCCACGGTGTAGACTTCAGGCGTCCTGACGACGAGCGTCATGATGTTCAACGATAGACGGTCGATACGCTCCAGAATCGGCCAGACAAAAACGCCGCCGCCCCGGATCGTTCGGAAACCTTTACCGCGCCCTTTCCAGAGCTTACCGGAGATGACAAGTACTTCGTTCGGGCCAACCTTCTTGTACCGCGATGCAAAGACGATCGCGATCAGTACCAATACTGCGACGAGAACGATGATCACGACCGCAAATGTGATATCGCTCGCGCTTGCGCCGCTTATTTGAGCGAGCATTGAAACCGGGGTGGCAGTCACGACAGTTCCTCCTTCAGGGATGTCGAGTGGTTCACGGTGTGTTTTCTATCCACATGTCTATACGGGCGAAGTCGCCCTGTATTCGACAGAATCGCACGAATTTCAAACGGCCGGTTGCTCAGGAGTCGACTCGGCCTTCTCGTCGACCTTCTTACCGCTGAGGTCGATCGCCCTCACGAAACAGATTCCGCCCACGACTCGCTCAATCGAGACGATGGAGTTGTGCGGGATCGCCTTGCCATCGATGGCACGAGCCGGCCGACATTCGCGGCCGCTATTGCTCTCGAAGACGATTTCGCCAGTGCCTTCAGCAGGGATATTCGTGAAGACCTGGGCATCCATCCCGACGGCGTCGGAGAGTTCGAAAGACGTCCCGCCCTGCTGGGCGAGCAAGACCTTATAGAATCCGAAGTACACAATACTGGAGCCGAGAAGACTGCCGGTCAGACCAAGCATGGCGCTGCCCAGGGCACTCAAGTGAATCACTTGAGAGCCAATCAGGCCAACTCCTCCGAAAAAGGAGAGAAAGGCCGCGATCACCGGACCCGAGAATGGTCCGTGGCCCGTATCGGCCCCGAAGTCCAGGATCTCGCCGAAGATCAGCGAGACAAGCATCAGTGCCAGTCCAATGAACAAACAGGCCCAGTAGATAGTATCCAGGGAAACATGGGACAAATCGAAGCCGAACATTGGTCGTGCTCCCTTAGCGCACTCGATTCGGTACAGTTGGACAACTGCCGTTTTTGTGCAGAGGCGGCAAGTGCAATCCGCCTTCTGGTGCGCTCCGGCACCTATACGGAAGTGAAATGACGGGTATTCAAGAAAATCGGCGGAATCGGATCAGAGCCAGCCGGCCAGAACCAGGGCGATCGTCGCCACCCCGACCACGATGCGATAGATTCCGAACGGCGCCATGCCGATGCGCTTCACGACCTTCAGGAACCAGGCGATTGCCGCCCAGGCAACAAAGAAGGAGACAACCAGCCCAACCAGCACGGCCAGCAAACCACCATCCATCTGCATCAGGGCGTCGCGATTCTTGATCAGGCTGTAGATTGTGGCGGCGCCGAGTGTCGGCAACGCGAGCAGAAACGAGAAGTCGGCCGCCAGTGAATTGGAGAATCCGCGCAATTGGCCCCCGACGATGGTCGTCATCGACCGCGATGTCCCGGGAATCAGGGCAAAGCACTGCGCGACGCCGACAAGCAGCGCGTCGACGGGCTTGATCTCGTCGATCGAATCGCGCTGATGGCGATCACCCTCCAGCAGTTTCTCCGCCGCAATCATGATGAACCCACCATCAATCAAGGCAACCGCGACGATCCCTGGGAAGAACAGGGTCGCCTGAATAACATCCCCGAGGAGCAGCCCGACGATCGCGGCCGGAAGAAATGCCAGGAACAGGTTGATCAGCAGCCGACGCCCGGAAGCGTCCCTTCCGAAGATGCCACGGAACAGCCCGAGAACGCGCTCGCGGTAGTACACCGCGACTGCCAGGATGGCCCCCAACTGGATCACAATGATGTACGAATCGACCGCCGCTCCATCCAGACCCAACAGGGCATTGGCCAGGATCAAGTGCCCTGTGGAGGAGACGGGAAGGTACTCCGTCAGACCTTCGACGATTCCGAGGATGATGGCTTGGAGAAGAGTCATGAGCGAGTCGGAATCCACCGACGCCCCATCAGGCAGGACCTAAAGGTCTTCCCACGCATATCAATACACCCCCAGGCGGACCATCAGAAGCGTCCACAGACTGGCAACGCCGTCGCCCCAATAGATCTTTTTCCCCTCGGCTCGCCCCCGAGGAAAGTAGGATATCGGAATTTCCACGATGCGCCACTTGTGCAGAATGAATCGCGCGGTCAGTTCCACCGTGAAGGCAAAATCGTTGTTCTTGATGCGCATGCCGGCGACGCAGCGTTTGCGGAAGACCTGATAGCATGTCTCAACGTCGGTCATGCGTTTGCCCTGCAGTTCGTGCCGATACAACAGGTTCACCCAGATGTTGATGACGCGATTTCCCCAATACTGGAGCGGCGTCATCATCGGCTTGCCGCGCAGGAAGCGGGAACCGAAAACGACGTCCGCCTGTCCCGACTCGATGGGCTCGATCAGGGCTGGATAATCGCTGGGGTCCAGCTCGAGATCCGCGTCCTGAAAGATGATCAGGTCCCCCGCCGCGTGGTGAAGACCCACCTTCAGCGCATTCCCGCGGCCTTTGCGGCATTCCTGATAGATGACCTTTGTGTTCGGCATCATCTCCTGGCGTCGCAGTAATTCGCGCGTCCCATCCTGAGATGCTCCATCCACAATGATGATCTCTTTTTCGACAGGAGAACGCCGCACCTTCTCGAGTAACAACTCGATGGTGCGGACTTCATTGTAGACTGGGACGATGACGGAAAGTTTCACGGCGATTTCAGGATTCTGGGATTCGGCGCGGGCGGCCCGACTGCAACTGCCCCGACAGCCAACCCGGACGGCGCGGGCGTGTAAAGAGGATTGAGGGCGTCCAGCTTACTCCCCCACTTGCAGGAGAACTGTTGGAGGCATCGCGCGCCGCTCGGTTTGAAGCGCCAATGCCTCCTCCTCGGAAATCAGGACGGCAATCGTCCGAACGCGATATTTCTCCGCCAGGCCCTGGATAACCAGTGGATCCGCATCGGTCGTGACGATTGGCGCCTTGCCGAGATTCGGCTCGATCAGACCTCGAGCCACGAGCGCCACCTGATCCTCGAGGCGGAACTGCTTGAACTCGCCCGGCTCAACGATGGCCTGGCGACCAAGGGGATCGTTCTTAGGGAGCATCGAGGCGTACCACTCATTGCGCAGGAAATTCGCGCCAGCCACAAAGAGGTCTGGACGCTCGCCAAGAACATACTTTGCGTACCAGGCCCCGTAGATGTCCGCATCGCCATGCGTAATCAGCACGGCGTTCTCGGGAACGGCTTCGATGAGTCGATCGATCCATCGAGCAGCCAGATCGTCTCCGGAATGATCAGCCACGCGCCAGTTCGACAGGACTGCAATCAAGACAAGAAGCGCGGCGAAGATGTGCAAGCGACGGTAGAGCCCGGGATCCTCTTCGTAGCGAAAGCGGCGACCAATCCACCGCATCGAAACAAAAGCACCGACAGCGAGATAGGGAACAAGAGCGATCAGAAGACCAAGATAGTAGTCCGCGATGTCCGGAATGTTGTAGGTGAAGATGAAAATCAACTGCAGAAAGAGCGGTCCGCACAGCGCAATCGTCAGTGCGCGGCTACGACGCGCCATCGATGCTGCGCCGAGGCCGGCAACAAACCAAAGCCCACCACCGATCAGAATCGCCAATGCCGCTCGCAAGACCATGCCAGCCGAGGCCGAGGCCCGGGGGCTGGATATCATGAGCGTCGTGAGTCGATAATCGCCGATGCCGCCCAGGAGTTGGCTGCCGAACGTTGCGATCACTTCCAACGCTCGCCCGCCTGCAAAGGCAATGTACTGGCCTGCCGTAAACCGAACTCCCTGGCGCGCAGAGAGAAACCAAACGTCGCGGTAGTCTCCCCCACCAACCAGCCAACGGAAGCCGCTCCAATTCTGTGGATTCCCCCAATTGATCGGGGGATGTGAAGCGGCCCGTAGTGGCACATAGAGGTAAACGAGAAGCCCAATCACCCCACCCACAGCAGGCAATACAATGGACATCGCAGGCCGGTGGCGTCGCTGAATGGCCTGCAAGATGCGCCAGGCCAGCAGCGGCGCCATACATAGTGAAGAAAGGTGATTCGTGAGTGCCAATCCCTGCAGCAGGCCAGCAAGTGCAAGCCTGCGCGGGCAGAGTGGCTCGTTGGGATTCGGGGCAAGAACCAGAAGGAGCGCCGTCAGGAACACGGCGTTCAGCGAGTAGACCTCGATGATCGTCGCGGAACTCCAAAGCGAGGCCGAGGCAGCCGCGATGGCGCCACACGCGGGCGCAATCCACCGCGACTTTTCATCTCCGCCGAAGTCCCGGATCAATCGGCCGGCGAGTGCCGTAATCATCGCGGCGGTGATTGCAGCGAAGAGAGCGCAAAGCAACGCACCGCGGAAGTAGGCGCCATCGCCATGGGCAAGCGGAGCGAGAAGAAGTTCCAGCAATGGATAGCCCGTAGGATGCGGAATACCGCCCACAGCGGCTGCCGCCAGAAGTTCCAAGCCATCACCGAACTGTGGATCGCGGGCTGCCGTGAAGGCGTAGAGTGCGAAGGACGCCAGGCCGACGATGGTCGGCGAAACCCAGAGACGCGGCGTTGCCTGGCCAGGCTCCTGCATCAGCGCGGCCCTTCGACTCGATAGACTGTCGTGTAGAATTTCTGCCAATCGTATCGGAACAGCCACGCCGCGGGATTCTGTGCCGTGCCTGGCTGCGACATGATATCCGGCAGGAATGGCATCAGCGTGGACTGGAAGGGCTCGTGCAATGGAACCAGTTCATATTGCGAGGAGAGGTAGTCCTCGTAGTAAGAAGCCCCATACGCACTGGAGAGAACGAGAATTGAACCATCCGGAATGCGCTTGGCAGGTTCCTGGTAACGAGCGCCAAAGGCATCGGACTGCACGGTTCGATTCGGTACATACGGTCCGAGATAGGATGCCGGACGTTTGGCGAAGAACGCCACCTTGTCGGCTGCAATGCTGCCGGATTGTCCCTCTCGATAAAGCTCGTTCGTTAGGATCAGAGTGTCCGGCCCCGCAGTCTCCCCCGCGAATCGCGAGGCCGCCACGATATCGCCGAAGGCCTCGCGCTGTCCCGCAAGCATCAACAGCGCGAATCCGCCGCTGAATGCGAAGGTCCCAATCATCAGGTAAGGGAAAAGGCGCTGCTTGATGGTGCGGTGATGCTTTCGCCAGCGCTCCTGCACGGCCCACATTCCAGCGCCAGCCAGCGCCCAGAAGAAACCGTACAGCGGCAGAAAATAGCGGGATTGGAAGCTGGAGAATGCGGACTGGGCGAACAATAGCACAAAGAACACGTACAAGCAGGTCCAGCCAAAGAACGGTCCACGCCGCATCCGGCTCCAGAACATCCCGACCGTTGCCCAGATCATCACTGGATAGGTGAGGAAATACGGAGTGTACGCGACGAAGGCCTCACCGTTCAGGAGAAGCACGCGCCAAGTGGCGAGTTTCTGTCCAAAGGCACGCTCCGCAAACTGATCCCCGTGAATGAAGCCATTCAAATAGACCCATAGCGGGATGATCAAGAGGCCAAGCAACCAGACAAGGGGCTTGAGTGGAAAATGCTTGAACCGTCGCCACACAATCCAAGTAACGACAATGATTGGGCCAAGAAGCAGTAGCCCCTGGTATCGCACAAGACAAGCCAGCACTGCGTGCATCGTCCCGAACGACAGAGCCCGTCGCGCCGACCAGACTTCGCGCTCGTCCGATGCAAAGGCGAGGCGCTCGATCGCCCAGTAGAAGAAGAGGCTGAAAGTCGCATCGGTCATCACGCGCGGCGCCCAGCGCAGGCTGATCGGCGCCACAGTGTAGAAGATGCCCGCGTACAACGCCGCTCGCGTCCCGAACGCACGTTGCGTCAGTCGATAGATCGGCCAGACGGCCAGGGCGCTGGCGACGGCGCTGACCAGTCGGCCGGCCCACAGGTAGCCGATGATGAAGTGCAGCGGGTAAACCAGGGTCGTGTAAAGCGGCGGCCAGATGCCGACCGGCTCCTGGAATTGTTGCACTTGCAGGATGCCGTCAGTGTACTCCCCAGCGTTCAGGGGAGTCAGGATCAGTCGAACAAGGAGATTCACACCGATCAGCACCCAGAGGTCACGCCGAGGATAGGCGAGCTCGCGGGCGATGACTTGCGGTGGTTGGATCTTCATGGGGTTTCTCAGTGTCGGGCGGTACGTTTCAGGTCTGAATAAGAAACGGGAAAGCTAGGGCTGGACGCCAGAAGATTCGTCAAGTGCTGGCACATCCTGACCCTCGGGAAGAATCCGGGCGAGCAGCCAGATATCGCAGCGTCCTTCCTTCAGCATTGCCGCGTAGCCGGCCCAGACTGTGTGCGACGGCATGTAGACGCTATCTGCCAGCGGGGCCGGAAGGGCCGCAGGCGTGGTCGTTAAGATCCTAGTCGGATTGTCGGCCGCGCGTCGCTGCACTCGGAAGTCGGACTGGACCGTCGGCAGTTCATCTGGTCGATAGGCGACCGTGAAGTAAACGCCGTCGGCGCTCGATCGGTAGAACTCCTGGTAGAACTCGAAGGGCGACTGAGAGCTGCCGTAGAGTTGCACGACGATTCCAACAGCGAACAAGACCTTCACTGCGGCGCTTCGCAGCATCGGCATCGGTTCGCGGAACAGGTAGACGGCACCCAGCACCAACGGCGCATGCAGTTGGAACACGTGCCGCGGTCCCCAATCCCAACCGCCGCTCCAGTTCTGCCACTTCACCATCGCCAGCGCGAAGGGGAGGAAGCTGCCGAGGACAATCCAGCCACTCCAGCGCTTCTGTGCGGGAGTCAGAATCCATCCCCAGATCGCAAGAATGAGCACCGGGCTGAAAAAGAAGATGCTCTTCCCCGGCGTCATCAGGAATCCGTGCAAACCGACGAAGACTGGCGTCGAGAACTTCACAGACTCTGCCTGGTCGCTGTATCCGCCCGTAACTCCCCCGGCATCGCCAAACCGCCAATTATTGAATGCGAGAAGCAGCGCATAAGAACCGACGACCAACGCACCGGAGAGCAGATAATCGCGCCATGGAAACTGGCCGGCAGAAAGCCCATAAGCCGATTCGCGACGGCGTTTCCACTCTCCTGCCAGAACGAGCGTCACACCAATTCCAAATGCAATCGCGGGCGAATCCATCCGCGTCCAAATCGCCGCTGCCAGTGCAAGTCCCAACACGGTCATCTGGCGGAGGCGATTGTGAGCAGAGCTCTCATTCAGAGGCGTCACGTACCAGCGAAGTAGCTGATCCAACGCGATCATCGCGAACAGTCCAGCAAGCGGTTCGGTGAAGTATGATCGCGAGTGCGGCCATGCCATGGTGCCGAACGCCCAGAGCATTGCAGCCCACATTCCGGCGCGGTGTTTTCCGTCGGAGAGAAATGAGCCCAGGCGCATGATCACAAGCGCCGTCAGAGCCATCACAAGAGGATTAAAGAGCGCAACAACGACAGCCCGACGCCAGGCTCGGCCGACGTTTGGATCCTGCATTCGGTACTGCGTGGGAAGCGTTGCGTAGAATGATTCCGCGAAGATCGACTGCGTGGCGCGTCCCAGCCAAACGAGGGGGACGCTCAGCACCGATTGCAGGGGAAGATACTGCGCATAGAATTTCCCATCGGGGCCGGGAACGGTGGCGAATGTGCGGCTACGCGGAACGACAAGTTGCCCGAGTTCCTCGCTGTACTCGATCGGCATGATCGAAAGCTCGCCTCGCAGGGCAATCGATTCGGCCGTGCGGAACATCAGTTCTCCGTCGGGCGAGAGCAGATGGCCGCCGGTCACAGCCATGTGCGCGACGAAAACCGCCAGCGCCACCCACAGATAAAGGAGGCGGCTGTGCAAGCCGCCTCGTGGCTGATTCTCAGAACGATCCAACGAATCCGGCACGGCAATCCTCAGGGCTGGGCCGGCGCGGATGCCGGAGCGATTGGAAGGTCTTCGTAGGGAACGGTCGTATCGTAGAAGCGCTGCTCACGCCCGACGAGGAAGTCGGAAAGGGCCTTCGTCGACTCCTTCAAATTCTCGAACGGCTCGGGATCCGTGATCAATCGACCGACAGTGCCTTCGCCGCGACGAATCTTCGTGATCACCGCGTCCAGGTTCTTCGTCGTCTCATTCAGGCTCTCGCTCAGTTCCGCAAAGTCTGTCTTTGTGTCGCCCATGAATGACACGGCGTTGTCGGTCAGGGTCGCGCTGCGCTGATCGACATTATTGACCGTGCGATTGATCGACTCGATGGTGACGTTCGCCTGCTCGGTCAACTGGGCGACCTGCTTCTTGATCGTCGCGACCGTTTCTTCCGCATCGGCAGTCATCGTGTCGATGCGACCACCCTCGGCAGCGAGTTCATTCGCGCGCACGGAGAACTTGCGCAAGTTGTTCGAAACGTCGCGGAAGTTCTCGATCGAAGCCGCCACGTTCTCCTCGTTGCGCTCCAGATAATCGTAGGCTTTGTCAACCGACTGGTTCAGGTTGTCGAGCGTCTCGCGAATCTGCGCAATCGTTGCATCGTCTGTGATGAAGTCCTTAAAGCTGGAAACGGTTGCCTGCAAGTCTGTAACGACGGCATCGGCTTTCACGAAGACGCGCTCCATGTCGAACGCCGCTTCTCCCGTGATGTAATTTCCATCGGTAAGTTGCCGGCCGCCCTGTGACGAGCCGGGGTCGATCTCGACGCGCTTGTCGCCAAGAAAGCCCTGCTGAACGAGACGGAACTTGCCGTTGTCGTACACAGTGACCTCATCCGGCAAACGAAGGGTCACGATCACATCGCCGGAACGCGGCGCGCGGCCGGTGTGCGCCGTCTCGCCTTTCTTCTGAACCTGCGTTGTGGGCTTTGCGAGCGGACGGTATTCAATGCCTGTGACGCGCCCTTGACGCACGCCCGCAACAAGGACGGGCGCGCCAACTTCCAGGCCGCTGACACTTTCGAACGTCACGTTCAGATTGTAGTTGTTTCCCGCCCAGAATCCGCCGATGACCGACGTGATTAATTGCAGTCCCACGAATGCGATCAGGACAAAGAGTCCAACGATCGTATCGGAAGTCAGCCGTCCACGTTTCTTGTTCATGGCAATTCCTTATTCGTGATCCTTTGACTTCAAGCGGCGAACCAGAAGCGAACGATCGACCATCGCGGTGGACAGTCTCTGGACGTCCTCCGACTCGGTCTGTGTGATCGGTCCGCGGGCTTCGCCGCAAATAAACTGCTGCACCACCGGATCAGACGTCCGCCGGATTTCTTCCGGCGTCCCGGTAAAGATGATTCGTCCTTCGTAAAGCATGCTGATCCGGTCTGCGATTTTGTATGCGCTCTTCATATCGTGCGTCACGACGATCGCCGTCATACCGTGGCGATGGTTCGTTCGAACGATCAATTCGTTGATAACCTCGCTGGTCACCGGATCGAGACCAGTGGTCGGTTCGTCGTACAGGATGATCTTGGGCTCGGCGGCCAGACCGCGAGCCAGACCGACGCGCTTGCGCATGCCGCCGCTCAACTCTGCCGGCAGCAGGTGTCCAGTGTCCGGCAGGTTGACCTCTTCCAGGAGCTCCTGGCACAGGCGATCGATCTCGGCCGTCGAACGCTTCTTCCTTTGATCGAGCGCAAAGCCCACATTCTGGCGCACGGTCAGCGAGTCGAACAGCGCGCCCATCTGGAAGACCATCGTGACGCGCTCGCGCACGTGATGGATCGATTCCTTGTCCCAGATGCTGATCTCGCGCCCGTCCACAATCACCCGGCCGTTGTCTGGCCCGATCAGCCCACAGATATGCTTGAGCAAGACCGACTTGCCCTCTCCCGACCGCCCGATAATGACATGTGTTTCCCCCTCTTCTACGTCGAGGTCCAACCCTCGGTAGATGAGCTTGGGGCCGAATGCCTTGTGCACATTGTCCAACTGGATCATGAGCGGCTCGCAGACAGCATCAATCGCGACCCCGCCGCGACGGGGTCATCGAATCCCAAACTCCCGACTCCCCCGCGGTGTGTCAACAGGACTGGCGGGCAGTTTGGCCGATGCTACTCTTTGAACTGCCAGACTTGCAGAAGTTGGAGAAGAAGGTCGACCTCGTCTGCGCCGCCTTGCTCGGCGAATGTCTGGAAACTGGCTCGGGCGCCGGAATCGGCCCGGTCGCTGATCGTGCGGAGGATCAGGATCGGCAGTCCGTTTTGCCCAGCCAGGGCGGCCAGTGCCGAGCCCTGCATGTCGACCGCCAACGCGTCAAACTTCTTCACGAGGGCATCGCGCTTCTTTGCCGACTTGATGAACTGGCTACCGCTGACGAGCGTCCCGCTGGTCACCTCCGCTCCGTCGAGGACCTCCGCGATCCCGTCCGCCATCCAGCCAAACTCGACGCGCGGGTCCGAGGGGATCGGCGACCAGACCTGGCCGTAGACCTCGATGGTGCCCTTATCGTGCTGAACGACGCGGGAAGCGTAGAAGGTGTCGCCAGGGGTAAGTTGCAGCCCACCGGCCATGCCGATGGAAACTAGGGCATCCGGTTCGAACGTGTCCACCAGCGCCTGGGCCGAGATCGCGTTGTTCACCATCCCCATCGGCGACACGACGACAGCGACCTCCAGGTCGCCAATGCGCCCGGCCGTCACCCCGCGTCCGGCGACAACCGAATCAGTCGGCGTCTCCATCGTCGAGACAATGCGCGTCTTCTGTTCAGCGAACGTACAGATAACGCCAACGCGCTGCTGGGCGAAGGCAAAGGGAGCCAGGAGAATGAGGAAAAGGAGGGCGACGAACGCCCTCCTTTGTCCGATTGATTGCGGCTCGACTTTGAGGTATCTCGCGAGTTGCCATTGCGTCAAATATCTCATATCATCTCACTCAAATCCAGATCGCGAATGCAGCAAAGAGAGAAAGCGACTGCGCTCCGGCAAGGTCCTACTTGGTTTCGGCACTCGTCGATTCTAAGGCCGCGATGGAATCCAAGAGCTCACCGTACGTCCACGTGCGCGCGATCTTAACACGCAGTCTCTCTGTTGATTCATTGCTAGTCTTCAGGAACGAGGCAAGATCCTTTGCGTCCAGCTTCCCACTCCTAAGCATCTCAGCCGTCGACCTATGCTCTTCCTGTTGCTCTTCCAAGAGTTGCGGGAGCTCCTCTTCCGAGACATCGTTAAGATCCGCAACCATGTCCTCCCATGAGGTGCGAACCTCGGAGAGACCCTGGGTGGAGTTCGGACACAATTCCCGATAGTACTTGAGAACTTCTGAGACGAGGGAACTATAATCTCCCGATCGGATGACCTTAGGACGTTCCGCCGCCTTTGGCATGTATTGGGTGATGCCTTGCTCCAGGTAAAGCCGCAGCAAGTCACAACACTCCCCAGCATATTCGCTGACAATACGATCCAAGAAGACCGCTCGCAGGCTAGCCTCACCATCTACATCCAGCAATGGCTCCATGAGAAATACGGGTAGCAGTGATTTGACGCTTGAATAGTCTTCTTCCAACACGATCGGCAATGAGACAATCAAGGTTGGCCGATACACCGACCCGGACATGAACGGAAGCGCTCCATGCTCAACCTGTGCACTCCATGCATTCAGCGTGCGGAAGAGGACCGACCTGTCTTCCGGTCCTCCCTTGCCGGCCGCAATTAAGTACGCGGCCGCAAATGCCTCGATTGCTTGCTGTCTTGTCCCAACTACTGGAGGCAAGTCCTCTACAGACTGGATCTGGTCGCAGTGCACCAGAAGTGCAATCGCGTGAAGAGACCATCCCCGCTCTGAAACCACGATCTCATCCAATTCCTCCCTCAGTTCCGGAGACATATTGCGGGTCGCGATAGCTTCATCAATCTGACTTGCATAGTCCTCGGACTGCGAATCATCGAAAGGATAAGACTCCAAACTCCGCATGAAGTTTGTAGAGTAAATCGTGAAGTCCACCAACCCACTTGTCTGGTCATTGGACGACTGACCAAAGAGGGTAGCAGAAATAGAGAGAATACCGATTATGCAGAGAATCCTGGAAAGTGTCACCATCTTCTCACCTCTGGAAAATCTAGTCGGCACAGCAATCGCGTTCCAACTTGAATCTGAATACATTTGTCCCCCCCATGTGATTTCGGAAGTACTCCTCATCCACTCCCCACGGTGGCGGATTCCCTGGCTGCAAACATTGGACTTGTTCCTCAGGATAGAGTGCTTCGAGGTTGCAGGTCCAAATTCAAGTGTGATCACATGAAGTGAACATCTGCTGCAGAGGAGTGATGGTCAAGCTCGTATACTGCCCATCGGCACTGAAACACGTCGATACAATGCGCGCCTCTTGCTCAGCAAACGTACAGATGACGCCAACGCGCTGCTGGGCGAAGGCAAAGGGAGCCAGGCAAGTGAAAAGAAGGAGGGCGATGAACGCCCTCCTGGGTTCAGCAATTCGATTCATCGCATCAATCCGAGTCCAGTGTAGCACTTCGTTCGATGGCCTCTGCCTGGCGACGCATGGCGTCTGCAATCTCTTTCAGTTCCGAGGCCTTCCACTCGGTGAGGCGGAATTGTTCCTCTTCCTCAGTGGGGATGGACTCGCTTTCCGAGCCCTTCAGATCGGCCTGTTTGGCCTGTGCATCGTGCCGGGCCTGCAGGACTTGAGCAAGCCCCTCCAGGCGCTGGGCTTCCTGCCCGAGCGCGGAGACGACTTCCGGCGCGTGGTTTGCAGCCTCGACAACTTGCCGGATAGCCGGCTCAATTCCCTTCGCAAGACTCCAGTCAGGGTTCGCTTCCACCAGGATCTGTCGATCCAGCAAGCGCTCCAACCCGGTCAATTGCTGCACCATGAAAGGCTGAAACTGATGAGGATAGTTTTTCTTGATGGCATCGATTGCCGTTTGACTGGGCCACGCCGCTTCAGGCGCCCCGGCAGCCGAGATGTCCGGATAGTTTCCGCCCCACTTCCAACAGGCATCCAGTACCTCGCGAAGATAGGGCTCTGTTTGTTCATAGGGATAAGAAGCCGCAAGGGTCCGAGCAAATTCCCCGCCCCAGTAGACTCTTCCTTTGAGCAGTTTCATCTGCTCTGACAGGGCTTCCCTGACTTCCTGATCGAAAGCAGGGGGAGTTTCATTCAATAAGAAAGCATCCAACGCGACCCTCTGCAGCCCGGGCGGGAAGCTCTTCAAGTCATGAGCGCTCCCTGTCCTTACGAGCAAGAAGACCATGGCGCGGACACACGATGACATCTTTGAAGACAACGCAGCATCGATCTTCATGCGAAGTGGAGTCGGAATATCCCCACCCTCTTCTGCAAGCCGAAGGAGTGTTTGGCGTTCTTCCTTGGTGAAGTTTCCAAAGTCGGGATTGTCTTGGAGGCATGATCCAATCTCTTCAACCACGTGCTCCCTGAACCGCTCCCGGTCATCCCGATCGTCTGGTCCTGCTTGAGCGCTTGCCAGACGTACCATAGATACGGCCAAAACAAGCAGCAGCGATCCAACTCTGTAAATGCTCGCGCAGTTATTCACAGGTCACTCCACAGGGATAGTTTGTGATTTTCAGTGCAGTCCTGTTCTTATTGAATGAATATCCATACCTCGTGGCGTCGAATTGAATGTCGGGGTAACGGCTATATATGGATATAGTTCCGTGAAAAGTCGTTCTTGCCATTAGAACGACGACCTGTCCCTCACGGGCAAGACCATCCAACTCTGCCAACGGATAATCCACAGAAACCGATGTCTCCTCCGTATGTTGGACGCCAAGCTGTCCGAGCATGGCCCCGAACAACTGGGGAGAAATCGTTGTTTCCTCGCTATTGGTAATACTGAGTTCTTTTGTGATGCTCCCCCCCTCTTCTCCACATTGAAGCTTCTCATAGCCCCCAAGGATGTCTGCCCAGTAATAAGTTGTTTGGATAGTACCATCGTAAACAGTCTTCACCAGATGCTCCGTATAATCGTCATGATAGGGCTCGGCGGGTTTGGGGTCTGGCAGGTCCGGGAGAAGTTGTTTGCGATAGAGTACAACTAGTGCTTCTACATTGCTGGAGGCTGCATCGATTGAATCTCCAGCGACATCGGTTCCATGGATTGAGTCGCAGTTGCAGGTCTTGTCATCAATGCTCACAGATACTCTCTTCTGGCTGTATTGACTGTTGTATGCAAGGCGAACTTCACTGGAAGCGGACGATCTGCCGATTCCATTGGCTGTGCTCTCATCCGGAAGCGACCATGTGAAGTAGTAGCGGGGATCCAGGGCGTATCGATCAGTATTGTCTCCGTCCTTCACGCAGTAGTCAGCATCCTCGTTGTACTCGGCGACGAAACTGACGTTCTTCTCCTCCACGGTCAGGTGATCGAAATCTTCCTCATGAGAAGGGAATCTAACCATAATTGGGATGTCCTCATCCCCGCCGCAGATGGTGAGATCTGGCTTCCATGCACCGAGGTCCGTGGCGTCGTTGTCGCATCCAGCGCTCGATACCGTGACTATTGCGGCCGGTGAATACCCCTCCGCACACTCCCTGCATGGTGCGGGTGTCGGACTGGGTGTGGGAGGGAGAGGTGTTGGTGACGGCGTCGGATCACCAATCAAGTCCCCACCATCATCGATCGGATTCACTGCAATCACGGGGCCGCTCACCAACGTCAGTAGAGCCAGTAGAATCAAGGGGCCATGACGTCTCATCAGAACTTGCTTTGCCAATTCCATCACTCGCCCCCTCCAATCAACTCCTGAGTCAACGTTTTTCGTTCGGCGAGCTTTTCGGCCAACGTATGATCCGGATATGCGTCGATCGCATTCTGGAGAATTTGCTGGGCAGTGCCACCAAAGGAGGCTTCGGCTTCATTGTTCGCGGCGAACCACGCGATTTCGAGATGGTAATGCGCAAGTTCCTGCGAGTACGGGAAGCTCGTGCTCAATTCGTAGATGTGTCGGACGGTGTCACGCTCTTTGACGCCGAATCCGTAGCGGGCGAGTTCCAGGAGGATTGCCATCTTCTCCTCGTCAGTGTCTGCTGTGTTGTACTCGTCCATCGCGTTTTGGAAGCCGATGGAGAAGGTCGCCTTGGCAGTCGGCTCTTCATCGTGCTGGTAGAACTTCCGTGCCAGGTTCATCTGCGCCCGATAGTCCATCGTGCCATTCACGAACTCGGCGACTTCTTCCATCGTATCGGCTGCGAGCACGAGTCTCTTCTCCTTCATCAGCGCATCGATCATGTACTGATATGCTTTGGTCGTGAAGAAGGTGTTACCGGGGTGTATGCGTCCCACGAACCACATCTGGACACGACGCCCGACCTCGGTGCAGGCT
>JAHLLQ010000012.1 GCA_020444065.1 bacterium
AGCGCTCTCCACCGGCGCAAGCACTTCCAAGCGTGTGCCTCACAGGACGGTTACACCGGGGTAGTTCTGTATGTAGTAGCTGTAGACCTCGATCGTCTTGTCAGTGTTGTTGTCTTTGCGGTATTCGCGGCCTAGGACAAAAAGGTCGCGATCGGCATTGGTAGCGCTCGGGCTATCATAGATCGTTTGTCCCATCCGTTCGAGAGCTTCCTGACGAGCGGCTGTGTATTTCAGGATGTTGCAAAAGTGGATGTCGACATCGTACGCGTTGATGCGCTCTGAGAATTCGTCGCGCATGCGCTTCACCGCGAGCCCCTTCTGTTCCATTCTGTTGGCATTTCCAAGAGACCGAATCAGGCCACTGTGCAGCGACAGCCGCGTGTGCGGGTTCTCGTCAATGTTGTTGAGCGCCAGGCCTTGTTCGAGTTTGGCGATGCCGTTGTCGATGTCTCCTCGTTTCGCGACGGCACGGCCGAGTTCGTTCAGTGCGCGACAGCGCATGTCATTTGAGGATGCGGAGGCGATGATGCCTTCGTAAAGGGCCTCGGCCTCGTCGCCGCGGCCGGCCTTGGAGAGCAGTTCGCCCTTCACCAGTTCGATCTCATCGGCCTCGGCGGCCGGCGGCGTTTCGGCCAGCGCTTCATCGGCGGCTTGAAGGCCGAGCGTCACGTCGCCCCGGTCAAGATAACGCTCTGCCAGCCGGTGGAGTGCCCCGCGGCGCATGGCGGCGTCACCATAGGCTTCGTCGGCAACGGCTCGAAGGTTTCGGATTTCGACGCTGGAATGACCGATTTCCTCGGCCGTGTCTGCAAGCAGGAGGAAATCCTGCTGGCGCTCGACCGCTTGTGCCCGTCGAGCCGCCTCATTCTCCAGCTCCGGAAAGGACTGAACGATCCGATCGTCGGCGATTTGGTTGCGAGGCGTTGATTTGAGGTCCTCGAGGGTGACTCTCTGGGCACAGACATTTGACGCTAGTAGAGAAGATACACAAAGCGCTCCCGAAATCAGGACGCACTTGGATAGGCGGAACCGCGTAATTTCTGCCCTCCTTCTAAATTGAATAGATGTTTATCTGCCAATTGGAGGCATGCTATATCTGTCTACTGGGGGCGCAATGTGTTCATTCAAATAATCTGGATAAATTTTGGGATACATGTAAAACGGTTTAGGACAAGTGTCATACACCACAGGCGTCAACACTGCTCCCTTATTGCTCGTGCCGGCAATAGGGAACTCAGTGGCCGGGGCATGTGAAAATGGGGTTCTGAATTTCGACTGGCCGCTCAGTGGAAGTACTTCTCGACGGCGGCGTCTACTTCTCCGGACTCCGGGGCGCTGGCCTCCCAGAGGACGTTGCCGCCTTCGTCGGCGATCATGACGTAAGGCAGGCGGACGATGCGTTTTTGCCGCAGCGTTTCGCGAAACTCGTGCGCAGGGGTCTTCAGGACGATTCCCCGCTCCAGGCGACTGCGCAACACATCATCGTCATCCAGGTGATTGAGAAAATCTTCGCTGGGCTTCGAGCCGGGCAGGGCAATCACCCAGAAGACGGCCGTGTGCCGGAGTTTGGCCTGACGGAAGCCTTCGTCCATCCGGGTGATCCAGTTGATTCGGCCGGAGTCCCAGACCCATTCGCCGCGCGGCTTGTCCGGGTCGAACCGAGGTGTATAAACCGCCTTCCACCCATCGCTCGCTTTTTCGATGCGGACGATGGAATTCCCGTGGCTGTTGGTTTCCTCCACCACAGGGTCGGAGAGCCAGTTCTTCCTGTCTACGACGAACTTATATTGGATTTCGCCCATCGGAAGAGGCCCGGCCACGTACTCATAGACACCATTGATGGGAGTTTCCCGCATGCGCTGGCTGTCGTCGGAAACGAATGTGTTGCCGGCACCTTTCCAGTCGTTCCAGGACCCGAGCATGTGAACGGTCTCTGCCGAGGTATCATAGAAACGGACGCGCAGGAAGGGCTTCCCGTCCCTGGTGATCACGGTGGGCATCATCTGGCGGCTGCACAAGACCGGCGGCCACGGCGGCTCGTCCAGGCGGAACTGCAGGATAGAGCCTTTCAGGTTGTGAATCTCCTCGCCGCCTTGCTCCTCGAAGAACTCGCTCGCTTTCGGATCGCTGGAGTGTCCATAGATCCGTTTGTTGAAGTCCCCGTTCAGGCAGAACATATAGGCGTACGTTCCCGGCACGAGCGGGTAGTAGAGTTCATAGACTCCATCGGCATCCGGTCCATACATGCGGTCGTTGGCATTCACCGGATCTTCAGCCGCGAACTGATCTCCCCAGCCGTTATGGGTTCCGACGACGAAAACGGACTGAATCGCCGGATTGGTGACCTTAATCCGGAACAGGGCGCCATCCTGTTGGATCTCGACGGGCAGGGGCTCGACGCCTTCGTAGGAGTCCAACTGAGCCGGCGCCAAGACGGGCAGCATCAAACTCAGCACAAGCGCAACTATAGACAGGTGTATGCGAGACATTCCTGAACCAGCCTCCTCCGAATTTGAGGTCCTTCTTCCCAATTCCCTCCAAGAGGAATAGCGACCCGAGAGGGAGTGGTCGAGGCAAAAGCGCCATCTTGCTTCGAGATGATCTTGTCGGAGGCTTTGGCGACGGGAATTATGCCTTGACATCGGCGGGCCCGGGGGCGTGTCTAGGCGCCCGCCTGGAGTAGCTTTCGCTGCTCCGGGTGCCATATTCCCTGCCTCGCAGACTCCCATGGAGTTTCTCCGAGGCCATTTGTCCGAAGGGAGGTCAAACCTCAGTGACAAAATACGAAATGGTCGTGGTCTTGGACCCTAACAAGACCGAGGAAGAGCAGCAGACGGTTCTGGCAAAGCTCGATGAGGTGATCACCAAGAATGGTGGCACGATCGAGAGTCGGGACGTCTGGGGCAAGCGCCGCCTGGCCTATTCAATCGGCAAGCGTCGCGACGGGTACTACGTGTTGTACCTGTTCGATGCGGATCCGAGTGGCTCCGCGCTGCCGGAACTCAACCGCTACTTGCGCATCTCTGAAGATGTGCTCCGCTCGCTGGTCACCAAGGCGGTGGTCGGCAAGTCGACGGGCAAGGCCCCGTCGGAGATGGAAGGGCACGGCCCGTACCGCGGCCGTCCGTCGTTTGGTCGCGATCGCGATTCCCGACCCGATCGGGAGTATCGCCGTCCGAGCAATAGCGATAGCAACAGCAGCGACACGAGCGAGTCTGCCGACGCCGAGAAGAAGGAAGAAGCGCCGGCCTCCACAGAGTCCGCTAGCTGACGATCGCCGTCGATACCACGCAGCACCGGCCGGCTGGACCTCCGCGGTCCCAATGGCCTCGTCGCGATGCCACCCGCTCCCCTAGCCTGGAGGCAAACAGATGGAACTGAATAAGGTCCTTCTTATCGGAAACCTCACTCGTGATCCCGAGACGCGCTTCCTGCAGTCCGGAAGTCAAGTCTGCAAGCTGGGGCTGGCGTCCAACCGACGCTGGCGGGGACGTGATGGCAATCAAGGCGAAGAAACGCTGTTCATCGATGTCGACGCATGGGGAAAGACGGCCGAACTCTGTGGCCAGTATCTGCGCAAAGGCAGCCAGATCCTGGTCGAAGGCCGACTGAAGATGGATCAATACCAAACGTCTTCGGGAGAGAATCGGACGAAGTACGTGATCGTGGCCGATCGCGTGCAGTTCGGTGCTCGCTCGGAAGGCAGCCAGGGCGGCGGCGGACCACGCCAGCAGTCCGGCGGTGGCGGTCAGTCTTCCGGTAGTGGCTGGGGTTCCAGCCACGATTCGTCCCCGAATTCTTCGGATTCCGCTCCCTCGCACGAGGAAACGGAAGACGATCTGCCCTTCTAACCATCGACGATCAACGATGTATGATATCAGGAGGCTGAATGCCCATGAGTGACGAACAAACAACTCGTAATGAGAATAGCGGCGGCCGCGAATCTGGCCGCGATAGTGGCGGTGGTGGCCGAGACAACCGCGATTTCCGTGGTCGTGGCCCTCGCGGCGGTGGCCGTGGCGATCGCCCTCAGCGTGGCCGCCGGCGCTTCCCGCGCCGCAAAGTGTGCTACTTCACCATGATCGGTGCGGAGTACATCGACTACAAGGATACGAAGACGCTGCAGCGTTTCATCACGGATCGCGGCAAAATCATGCCGCGCCGTATGACTGGAACGAGCGCCAAGTTCCAGCGCATGCTGACCACCGCCGTGAAGCGGGCCCGGCACCTGGCCCTGCTTCCCTACGTGACACAAGACTAATCACCCGCCAAAGCAGATAGAGGAGTAGACCAATGAAAGTGGTACTTTTCAAGTCCGTGGATAATCTCGGGGCTGCCGGCGAGGTGGTTGATGTCAAGCGGGGTTACTTCCGCAACTACCTTGGACCGCGCGGCTACGCCAAGATGGCGACCCGTGGAAATCTGGCCCTCGTTGAGAGCCAAAGGAAGAAAATCGAAGCCATGGTGGCGCGCGAGCGCTCCGAGGCCCAGGTCGCAGCCCAGGATATGACGGGCGTCGCCCTGACGTTCCAACTTCGCGCCAACGATCGCGGCCAATTGTTCGGCTCCGTGACAACGACCGATATCGCGAAGGCCCTGCACGAGAAGGGATACGAGGTCGATCGCCGCAAGATCGAGCTCTCCGAGCACATCAAGGCTCTGGGCGACTTCGATGTGAAGATCCGCCTGTATCCGGAAGTCTACGCCGAGGTCAAAGTCACGGTCGAACGTCTGCTTCGCCCGGACGAGATCCAGGCCCTAGAAGAAGCCGAGAAAAAGGCAGCCGAGGCTGAGGCCATCGCAGAAGCCAGCGAAGAGGCTGAGCAGCCCGCCGCGGAAGCGGAAGTGGCTGAAGAAGCCGCCGCCGAAGAGCCCGTTGCCGAGGAAAGCAAGACGGAGTGATTCCGTTTCGCAAGGATGCAATCGCCCGGCGGGAGTTGGCCTGACACCAAGGCCAACCCCGCCGCTTTGCTTTGAGTATGCCCCGAGCTGGGGAAAAAAGGCGTTGCCCCAGTAAGCCTTGGTGCTTTTGGGTATGGAGTTTAGAATGACCCTCGGGGGACGTTTCGTCCGTTATCCCGAATTGCGAGTTCCAGTCTTTACATGAATCTGATCGATCGGGAATTCATCAGCGACTTCTTCAAGGCCCTTGCGACACTGGTCTTTCTAGTGGCCATCGTGGTGCTGATCGACACGTTGCTGGACAATTACCAGGAGATTCTGGGTGGTACGCAGCACGGCGCCTACTGGGCGTTCATGTATTACGTGTGCTCGCTGCCCAAGAAGCTGGTCGAGAGCATCTCCATCGCGACCGCAGCGGCGATTCTGTGGGTTGTGACAACGAAGGCCCGTCACAATGAGATCCTGGCCTACCTGGCCGGCGGAATCAGCCCGCAGCGCCTCGCCGTGCCCCTGGTGGGCGGCGCCGTGTTGGTAGCAGTCGTGGCAATCGGCTTAAACGAGATGGTCGTCGCGCCCGCAGAACGCGAAGCCGAAGTGATCGAGCGCGTCCATATCAAGCAGAAGGACGAAAGCGTCATCACGCGCAACAAGCACATTTACCAGCGCGGCGCGGGTAGTCGAATCTACGTGATCGATAGCTTCGACAGTGCGACGGATTCGATGGTTTATCCCATCATCATCGATCGCCACAAAGAGGTCAATGTCCCGGAGCGCATTCTGCAAGCGGACAGCGCGCGCCTTGTCCAGGAACCCGGAAAGCCCGACCATTGGGAGTTTCAGAACGCGACACTCCGCACGATGGATACGCGGGCACGTATCACGAGCTTTCAAGAGTTTGGGTTGTTGAGCGATCTGGATCTGCAAGCGAAGGACGGCATGCCCAAGATGGAGCCGAACCTGCAGAAGTTCCTGAGCAAGCTGGACGATCCGGATATGATGAATTTCTGGCAGCTCTGGGAGTACACAAACCTCCTTGACTCACAAGGGAAGCAAGTCTCGAAATTGCGGACGACGATGCACATGAAGCTGGCGTTGCCATTGGCGACTGTTGTGATCGCTCTGCTGATGTGTGCACACGTGATGCGTCCAAGTTCGCGCGGCGTGTTCGTCGGTTTCGGAGGGGGAATGGCGTGGGTGATTGGTTACTACCTGACGCTGATCCTGTTCCAGAGTCTGGGTGAACAAGGATGGGGGCTGCCGCCGTCGCTCGCTGCGTGGCTGCCGAACATTGCATTTTCTGTGATTGGGATTGTCTCATTGATCCGTGGAGGACGATGAGGGACGAATGATCCGGCGCAATCGGCCGGAATTGCTGGAGGAAAGAATGCTTCTATCGAAGCGCAAGAAGAAACGAGTTGTCGTGTTTGTCTGCACCGGGAATACCTGTCGCAGTCCAATGGCGCAGGGCCTCCTGCAGGATCTTCTCGACAAAGAAAAGGTCGAGCACATCGAGGTCAAGACCGCGGGCGTCATGACGATCCCGGGTCTCCTGCCGACACCCGAAGCGGTGCAGGTGATGGAGACCGTCGAGGTTGATATCCGCAAACACCGCAGCGCGCCGCTGACCCCCGAAATGGTGCGGAAATCCGACCTGATTCTCGGCATGACGCCGTTCCATGTGCAGTTCGCTCTGCGCCTGTCCGACGATGCGCGTGGCAAGACATTCCTGCTCAAGGAATACACGAAGAGCGATCTGAAGAACTACCAGATCACCGACCCGATGGGAGCGACGCTCGAAGTCTACAAGCGCGTTTTCCGCGAGATCAAACTCGCTGTTGAGAAGCTCGGCGAGATGGACGTGATCCGCGCGCCCCTCGGCGAAGAAATCAAGCACGAGAAGTGGGTACCGCCCGAGAAGAAGCCGACAAAGAAGAAAGCCGCCGATAAGACCGAGGAAGAAGCGGAGAAGAAGCCGGCGAAGAGGAAGTCTGGTGGCAAGAAGGCCTCATCTTCGAAGAAATCCGCGTCAAAGGGCGCTGCAAAGAAATCCTCGAAGAAGAAAGCCACGAAGAAGGCAACGGCACCCAAGTCCGCCGCCAAGAAGACGACAGCAAAGAAGAAGACCACAAAGTCAAAGAAGTAGTCCGGTCTATTCGATCGACAAGAGAACGGGGGACGGAGCGGTGAGCTCCGTCCCTTTTGCATTCGAGAATCCGAAAGAGAAGACAGGCCTCAGTCGAGAACTACTCCACGGCGACCACTGCCAATCCCCTGCCGGGAACCACCAGCTTGCCGTCGACCGTATCCATGGGCTCGGTCGAGGCCTCCTGTCCAAGGATGTAGACGCCATCCTTGCCACTCAGGGGAACGGTGAAATCAAGGGCTTGGGACGTGGGATTGATCAGAATCGCAGCGTCCTTCCAGGCTTCGCCTTCGATCCCGGCGCCGTTCAGTGTGCACACGATTGTCGATGGGGCAGGGCGAATGTCGTCGCGAATCACAAAGCGTTTGCGGATCTCACCGGCATCTCGCATGCGGAAAATCGGGTGGGCCTTGCGCAGCGCGATGACGTTCGTGTGGAACTCAACGCTCGCGGCGTTATCCTTCTTCCACTCCCAGTGAATCGCGTTCACATCGTCGTTCGAGTTGTAGCTGTTTTCTGCGCCCTTCTTGTTGCGCAGCATCTCGGCGCCGCCGTGCATGAAGACTCCGCCCTGGGACACCGCAAGGATCGCGAACGTCAGATCCTGCATCTTGACGAGCTCCTCGCGAGAGGCATTCTGCGAGGAAATCTCAAGCTTGTCCCAAAGGGTCATATCGTCGTGGCAGGTTGCATATTCGATCGCGTTCGTCGGCTTCTCCGCCCAATCGGTGATCGCGCCACTGAGGCCCTTCAGAACGCCATCGCGCTGCGAGGCATTCTGCACGTAACCGGGGTCAGCACCCTTCGTCCCGCCCTTGATCGCATTGCGATAGTTGTCATTAAAGGCGGCGAGATTGGTCCCGGAGATGGCACCCTTGTCCGTCAGGTGACTCAAGCCACTGCCGCTGGCCGCCCAGGGTTCGCCATACACGAGAGCCTCGGGATAAAGCTCGGCGACATCCTTCTGAACTTGCTTCATCGTCTCCAGGTCGACCAGACCCATCAGGTCGAAGCGGAAACCGTCGACGCCGTACTCATCGATCCAGTACTTACAGGAATCGAGGATGAACTTGCGCGCCATCGGGGCCTCGCTACGGAACTCATTACCGGTGCCACTGCCATTCCAGAACGAACCATCCGGCTTCATCCGATGGTAGTACCCGGGTGCAAGGTTTTCAAACGCATTGCCGGGCGACGTGTGGTTGTAGACAACATCGATGATCACGCCGATGTTCTCATCATGAAGCGCCTTCACGAGTTGCTTGAATTCGCGGATCCGCGCATCGCCGTCGATGGTCGAGGCGTAAATGCCTTCCGGTGTGAAGAAGTTCCATGTCATGTATCCCCAGTTGTAGCCGAACTTCGTTTCGTCGTTGTGGCAGTCCATCGGCGGCATCAGTTGGACGTGAGTCACGCCAAGCGCCTTCAAGTGATCGATGCCGGTGGCAATCGTGTCATCATCTGGCAGATGCGTTCCGTGCTCGATAAAGCCGAGGTACTTGCCGGGATTCGCTACGCCCGAAGACGGATCGACAGTGAAGTCGCGCACGTGCATTTCGTAGATAATGGCATCCGTCAGCGCTCCGCCGTAATCGGGGCGCTTCACCGGACGGAAACCTTCGGGATCCGTCTTGCGAAGATTGGTGATGCGCGAACGATCCAGCCGGCCGACGGTGTTTTTCGCATAAGGATCGATGGTTTCCCGACCCATTCCGTGCTGTCGCGTGTTGGTCTTCAGAGCGTAATACCGTCCCTCCAGATCGCCTTCGACGACGGCTTCCCACACGCCATGGCCGGCGTGCTCCATGGCGATCTCCTCGCGTCCCTGCGGGCCATCGGCCTCGTCGTACAGAACAACCCAGGCCTCCGTGGACATCGGCGAGAAAAGCCGGAAAGTCGTGTTCTCCGCCGTATATACCGCGCCCATTTCGCTGTCCGAATAAAACAGGTCGCGATCGTCGAGAATGTCACGAGGGGTCAGCGGGGATTCGCCATAGCCTTCGAATGCAACCGTGTAGTCAGCAAACGGATCCATCGGCGCTGCCATCTTGATCTCAACGCCCATGCGATCGGGTGTCACATTGAGGCGCGCAATCTCGAGCTCCTCATCATCCGTAGTTGCCTTGGCGGCGTCCTTGCCAGGAGGCATTCCTTCGAGGGGATGCGAGAGCAGCAGGAAGATCTTCGACGGGCCGTCCAGGAACGCTCCGGTCATTCGTGGATGGGTATCGGGTTCCGACGTATAGATCTTCGGATCATTTCCAATCAACCAGACTTCGGAACCAAGTTCCGGCGTCCAGTAGCGGTCGGAGCCATCCTTGAAATCCCAGGAGTGCTTGAGGCGCGGAATAAAGCCGATGCGTTCTTCGGGAGAATCGTCGTTTCCATACTTGGAAAGATCGATATCGAAACGCACACCGAAGTCGCACGGCTGCGCTTGAATCTCGCGTTCTTCTTCAGGGGGCATGCGCTGGTCGCGTCCGTCCCATGTCCAAAGCCCCGCTCCACCGTAGTCGCCATCGAAGCGATGGTAGTAAATCGTCAAGTGAGCGGGTGCCTGTTCAGGCTCGGGCGCATCATTCTGGGCGGCTGCACAGGCAGCAAAGCCCCACGTCAGAGCGGCCAAACACATGATTCGAAGAAGCGTCTTCATCGGGATCCCCCCTGAGATCGATGGGTATGGCGTCCGCGGCGGTGCCGGCCGACGGACCGAGGCCTATTCGGTCGTGGCACCGTGCGGAACGCAAGCGATTTAGGGGGGGATGACCGGGTTAGCCGCCGCGCTTCTCCCGCAATATCGACATCAGGTTTTGCGAGAAAGAGAGCGCGTCGGCTCGCGTCAAGTGCGACCATTCGGGGCATTCATAGCCCGCCAGGCTTTCGTAGTCTTCGAAGTGCACCCCGACGCAGCCGCCTTGCTCAACCAGCGGGTCCCAGTATGTCTCTCGGGGGTTCGTTTCCCGCTCGAACTCGCGAATCCATCCGCTTGATGGGCAGCGGACCAGGATCACTTCCCCACCCCGGGACTGGATGGCACGAATGTCAGCCAGGACTTCCCCGCGTATCTGATCGAGCAGCGGCGGCGGCAGCGGCCTTGCGAAGGAGAACAGCACCTGCCAGATTCCTTGGACTTCTTTCTGGAAGGCCGGATCCGTCTCCATCTTCTGCCACATCTTCTCGTCGCGCTCGATCTTGACGCGCGCGAAGTATGGCGGCAGGCGTGGGGGTGCCTGATAGCCTTCGCGCCCTGGCATCGGGATGGTCCGTCGCAGAAGACCTGCAAGCGCCAGGTCCTCCTTTTGAAGAAATGCGAATACGCTCTCGGGGACAAGGGCCAGATACGCCGAAGCCTTCGCCGCGGGCGTGCGCTTCGGTTCCTTCAGAATCCAGTCCATCGTCATCTCCAGGTTCATCCCGCCTGGAGCGTGGAACAGGCTCGGGACGTACCCGAGGAAGACGGTGCCTTTGAAGGATTCGTCTTCGGCCAGCATGTGCAGAACCGGCCGCGGGACGCTTCCATTCATTGCGAGATTGATGATCGGACCATCGCCGAATTCCTCTCGTACAGTCTCGTGATCCAGATCGAATCGAATACGCGAAGAGCCTACGATAACGATCGGCTCCTTGTTCTCTGCAGCACGCAATCGATCAACGGACATGCCCCAGAGTTGAGGCGTGTCGTTGTATGATGGACCGTAGCCCCATGAGCGGACGATGCCCTCCCATGCGGCGATCGCGATCAAACTGAGGATCATCGTGACAACGAATACCCGAATCCAACGTTGATCCGGAATCGGGCGATCAGAACTGGAAGTAGATGAAGGCATCGCCGCCTCCTTGCATGAGGATAATCGAGATAATCATACCAAACCAGATCAACGACGCGAGCCACCACGGCGTGCGTTCGACAAGCCACTCATGGCTGCTGTGGCGCATCATCCAGTGTGCCAGCAGGAGTCCGGCGTTGATGATGAGAACTGCGGCAATGTCGAAGTATGGCAATACCACTGCCCCACCATCGAGAGCACCGAACATCGCCGCGATCAGTCGCCAGGCCGTGGCGAAGTCATCGGCGCGGAAGAAGACCCATGTGATCAGAACCAGGAAATACGTGAGCAGAATGAAGCACACTTCGGCGGCCATGGTCTTGACCCAGGCCTTGTGCCCCAGCCTCATCCGCAACCAGCGTTCGGCGCTGAGATACAATCCATGAAGCCCGCCCCACACAACAAAGGTCCACGCGGCGCCGTGCCACAGGCCACCGAGGAGCATGGTGATCATCAGGTTCGCGTAAATGCGCGGCGTGCTGACTCGGCTGCCGCCTAAGGGAATGTAGAGGTAGTCGCGAAGCCATGTGGAGAGCGTGATATGCCAACGCCGCCAGAAGTCTGAGAATCCAGTCGCGGCGTACGGAAATCGGAAGTTGTTTGGCAGATTGAAGCCAAGGCAAAGCGCCGCTCCGACTGCACAAGTGGAGTACCCCGCGAAGTCGCTGAAGATCTGGGCACTGAAGGCAAGGACGCCGACCCACGCATCAAAAGTCGTTACGGCGTTCGCGGCGCCAAAGACGTCATCTGCCGGCTTTGCGAGGAATCCATCAGCCAACACGACTTTCTGGAAGAGCCCGACGGTCAGCAGCACAAGTCCCCAGATGAACGCGTTGGCAGTGACCTTCGTGGGTTTCTTGCACTGAGGAAGGAACTCCGATGCGCGAACGATCGGGCCGGCGACAAGCTGGGGGAAGAACGTCACGTACAACGCATAGTCGAGGAACGAATGCCAGGGCTTCAGTTCCTTCCGATAAACATCGATCGTGTAGGAGAGAGTCTGGAAGGTGTAGAAGGAAATGCCCATCGGCAGCACAATCGATGGAGCGGCCGGATTGTAGTTGAAGCCCACCGCGTGCATCATGGCCGTGAAGTTCTCCAGCACAAACCCACCGTACTTGAAGAATCCAAGCAGCCCGAGATTCACATACAAACTGACCATCAGACCACCAATCCGGCGGCCTTTCGTCGATGCACCGGCAACCATGCGCGATGCAAACCAGTCCACGATCGTCGAAATCCAAAGGAGGAAGACGAGCGGCGGGTTCCACGCTGCGTAGAAGATATAGCTGGCGATCAGCAGATTGAACTTCTTCAGCCGCCAGGGGAACTTCAGATTGTGAAGGATCAGAACAACGACAAAGAAGACAACAAACGTCAGGGAGTTAAAGAGCAAGGGCCGGGAATCCTCTCGTGGTAGGGTGCCGCCGACTTCGTCGCGGTCCGCCCTCCCGGCCTCTCAAGTGCGCCCATTCCCAGGTTGTCGGGATGGTGCGTAAGGTTCGTGCTCTACGGCAAGCCCAAAAACGAGTGAGGCCCTCCACGTATTCGCGCAGAGGGCCTCGGGTGGGACTATGGGTTGCCTGTTACTTGCTGGGAATGCTCGCCTTCACGGCGAGAGCCGGCGTTCCATCGGGTGCGTCGACGTGAACGCCGAATTCCCAACCGGCAGCCCCCTGCGTGATCTTCAGGAGTAGTTCGTTTGTACCCTTCTTGAGATGAACCGGTACGATATCCTGCTTCGACTTGTACGGGCGGCCCACGGAGTTGCGATGGACTTCCTCGCCGTTCAGCCACGCAGCCACGCCATCGTCGGAACCGATCGCGAGGATAACATCCATCTCTTCCGGCGCTTCGAGCCACGTCACGGCATACGCCGCGGCGTACTCGTTGAAACCGCCGGTTGCCTCGTGCAGATCGACCACAAACTCATCGCTGAGATTTGTTTCCGCATCAATTGTGCGCTTGATCGGGCGCCATGATGCCGTCCGACCGTTCTTGCCAGGATACGTCGCGGCGAGGTCGATCGATTCCTCCGGCGGGAAGACCTTGTCGAGCCCATCCTCCCACGCGTTGTCGAACGGACCGATGACGTACCACTCGCTAATCGAAGGAAGCAGCAGGTCGCGGAAGGGAACGCGGAATTCACGGCCGCCATGACGAAGCAGAATCTCCGCCTCCAGGTAGGTCGTCTGCGGATTGCCGATCGGCGCGAGATCAAAGGAGGCCGTGACAGGCGCCCCAGGCTTCAACTGGCCGATGGGAACCTCGGTCGCTCCCTCGACGCGCCAGTTCTGTGGCGTCTTCAGTGAGATTGCGCCGGACAAATCGCCCGCATCGCGCAGAAGGTTCACATCGGCTTCAACTCGAATGGGATGTGTGGGATCGGCAGAACCAGTTGCCCGAAGAGCTGCCGTCAGCCCGAGCAGACGGGCCGTGGCCTGTAGCACATCGTCTGGATCCGCCTCGCTGTCGCCGATCGACTTCAAGAGCGTCAGCCAGTGCTCGCCGTCCATCGCATCGACGAGCGCATTCGGTGAGTCGGCCTGCTCGGAGAGGCTTTCCGCGAGTTCCAGCGTCGCGCGAAGTTCACTCGGAGAGTTGTCACCCAGCAGGTCGTCCGCCGCGTAGAGACAATGCAGGCGAGACTTCATGGCGTCGGCAAGATCGCTCTCCGACGGCTGGATGATGATCGTGCGCGGCTTGTTCGTCGGAGCGGATTCGATATCCACAACGGTGACCATAGCGCGCGGATCGTGATACCATCCCGCGCTGTCTGAGTTCGCTGCCTTCTGTGGAATAGCCTCGCCATCGCACGTAACCGACATTGGCGCCCAAGTGCTCTCCAGGCGCAACTGCCATGCACGGGTCGTCAGAAGGCCATCGAACTCACCCTTAATCGGTTCGATGGTGATGACAGTGCGGCCATCCTGGGTGCGCTGTGTGAACTGCGTCCATGCGCACGACCCCTTCTGATAGGCGATCGTCTCCCCATCGTCTTCGTACAGACGGCCTTCGCCTTCCACACCGGGATAGATGTGAAGAATCGCCGGATCGAGCGGCTTCTCATTCACGCGATGGCGTTTCGTTGCAGCCGGAATGATGCTGCCAGCTCGCACGAAAATGGGAACTTCGTCCAGCGTCGCAAGGCTGGTGATCACTGCGGGACCTTCGTGCGTTTCGCCGGTCAGCCAATCAATCCACTCGCCGGGAGGAAGCCATGTTTCCTTCAGCGCGCATCCGCTGACGGGGTCGCGCGGCGAGGCCACAGGCGATATCAGTAGATCATCACCGAGCATGTACTCCTCGGTGAATTCGTACGCCTCGTCGAATTTTGCCCAGTTGTAGTACATCGGCCGACACATCGAAACGCCCGTGTCGTAAGCTTCTCGCGCCGCTGTGTAAGTATACGGCAACAGGTGATAGCGCAGGTGAAAGGACTTGCGAGCGCTCTCGAAGACTTCATCCGGGAACTTCCAGATGGCGCGCACTGCGTCGGGGTGTTTGGTCGCATGTGTACGCAGGAACGGCGACAGGGCCCCTAACTGAATCCAGCGCGCATAGATTTCCGGCTCAACCGGGCCCGGGAAGTGACCGCCGATGTCGTTGCTCCAATACCCATATCCAACGTTTCCGGCGGTCGCTGTGAACTTCGATTGGAAAGCCACAGTTTCCCACGTGCTGTACGTGTCGCCTGAGAATCCAATCTGGTAGCGATGATTGCCAAGGCCTCCCCAACGACTGAAGATGACGGGGCGTTTTCCGGCGCGCGCCGGGTTCGTTTCCATGTCCGTCCAATGCATGTAGTTCAACCAGAAGAGCGGATCCAGGCCGGGCGCTCCGGACACTGAGCCCTGCTGCCAATCCAGCCACCAGAAATCGACGCCTTCATCTTCCAGAGGATGATGGAGGTACTTGAAGTAGGCGTCCATGTACTGCGGGCTCGTGCAATCGAACGGGACGCCATCGATCTTGTTCGGATCCAATCCCATCGCGCGGGCGACCTCGGGGAATGCAGCCTCATGCTTCCCGACGCCGGAATGCGGATGCAGGTTCAGCGTCACATGCAATCCCTGGTCGTGCACCCACTTCAGGAATGCCGGCGGATCGGGAAAGAGCTCCCGGTTCCAGGTGTATCCCGTCCAGCCGTTGTCGGGATACTGCTCGCCGACCAGGTGCCAGTCCATATCGACGACGAGGATATCCAGCGGGATGTCACGCTTCTTGTAGGCTTCCACGAGTTCCTTCAGTTCCTCGTCACTGTAGTTCCAATAGCGCGACCACCAGGCACCCATCAGATAGCGCGGCGGCATCGGAATCTTGCCGGCGACCTTTGTGAAATCTGCAAGAGCTTGCTTGTAATCGTGACCATGGCCGAAGAAGTACCAGTCAAGCGCCTTGTCGTTCGCGCGCATGTGGAACCACGGCAGATTCTCATCGCCGAAAAGGAGTCGTTTCGAATCGTCGACGAGAACCCAGCCGTCGCGTGAAAGCAGGCCCGGATCGAGTTCCGTCGGGCCGTTGACGCTATCGAGTGTGCGCGTTGTGCCGCGCAAATTGCCTGAATTCTCCATCCCGGGAACCCAGTGCTTCACTTCGTCGGCAACGTGGAATTCGATGGAGAGATTCTCTTTCGTGAAGCCAACTCCTACACCCGTGTAGTGCAGTTCCAGGTCGTTCGTCTTGATCAGAACGCCGTCGCCTTTGCGTTCGGTCCTAAAGGCGGGCGCGGGGAGATTTCGGTTGATGAAGGCAAACGATTGCCGGTCCTCGAACTGCCCATTCGGAGACCACTCCATGCGAATCAGTTCTGGAGTCAGCACCGTGAACCGCGCATTTCCCGCGATCACGACGGCATCCGGATTGGCCTTGCCATTGCTATTCTTGACGGAAGGAAGCAGATTGTCCTCCGTCAGAATCTTCCATCCCCAGGCAGGAAGTTCGAGTTCATTCCCTTCAACAAGATCATGCGTCAACGTCATGCGAACAGGCTCCTTGGAAAGGTTCACGACAACCAACGCCTGGTCGGTTGGACTGGTGCGTTCGAAGGCGAGAATCTTGTCAGGCTGTTCCGTCTTCAGCAGGTTGAGTTCGCCATCTTGAAGCGCGGGATGTGCATGACGCGTAGCGATCAGATCCTTCCAGAATGCGCGCAAATTGTGCGGGTCCTGAGTGAAATCGATCGGCGTGCGCGTGAAGAAAGTCGCGTCACGATCTGAGCCCTCCCCCACTTCGATTCCGGCGTAAACCAGCGGAACCCCAGGCAGCGTCATCGTCAGAACGGCAGCCGCCTTCATTGGCTCCACGCCACCGAATGCACTGATTGCCCGTGGCTTGTCGTGGTTCTCCAGGAAAAGCACCTGCATGGAGTCCTTCGGGTAATGCAATTGCCGGCGGTGACAATCCTGCCAGACGGCCAAGGCGCTCTTCTTGCCATGCACAACTTCCAGAAGATTATCGCGCAGGCCTTCGTAGTGCACCATGTCGAAGCCATTGGAGTAATGGCTGGCTTCCTGGCTTTCCGCAAACATCAGAAAGTCTGGGTCGAGGTCTCGTAACTCATCGGTGATTTCAGACCACCAGTCGCGCGGAACAAGGTCGGCAACATCGCAACGATAGCCATCAATGCCGAACTCCGTCACCCAGTATCGGAGCACCTTCGAACACTGCTCGCGCACGTCGGGGCAGTCCCAATCCAAGTCGACGATATCCGTCCAGTCGTCGTACTCTGCGCGCGGATTTCCGTTGGCATCTCGAAGGTACCACTCGGGATGCGCCTTTGCCCACACGTGGTCGTGCGCCGTGTGGTTCACGACACAGTCCATCATGACCTTGATGCCCAAGTCATGCGCGGCGGCGATGTACTCCTTGAAGTCCTCCTCCGTCCCCAATGCGGGATCGATCGCGTAGTAGTCGCTGATCGAGTACGGGCTGCCATCGGGGCCTTTGCGTTTCTCTTTTCCGATGGGATGAATGGGAAGCAGCCAGATGATGTTCGCGCCGAGGTCTTTGACCTCGGGCAGACGTTCTCGTGCCGCATCGAAGGTGCCTTCCGGCGTGTAGTTGCGCACATAGATGCAGTACATCACCAGATCGCCGTCGTCGTGCAGCGTCCGGCGCACCGGCATATCGTACCAGTCGCTGGTTTGTGCCTGAGGTGCTGGGGCAGGTTTTGCGGTTTCCGGCGCAGGGATCGCCGGAGGTTCGGGAGTCGTCATGCTGCAGCCTCCGAGAATTCCGATCAGAAGAAGGGCGAAGAGGGCGCTCGCCGGGCGCTTGGTTCGTATCAACATGGGGGTCGCTCACTCCACTGACAATGGGCCGGCGGTCCTGGTGCGAGCCGGCTGAAGACAGAGTAGACCGCTCCACCACCAGACTCAATTACGTTATTTGGCAAATGTATTACGAATTTCAGCATTGCCCGCCGGAGGTAATCAGAGGGACGATCTGATCGGAGGCACTTCCGATGACCGTCCACCGCATCGCGCTCGATATCGCCCGCACCGGATTCACGGAAACGTACCGGATCGGGGCGTTCCACGGCGTGATCCAATATGCTCGCCGGCACACGAACTGGCGACTGTTCTACAACGTGCCGAGTTTCTCACTCGTCGACAAGTTCGAGGAGTACGAAGACCTCGTCGCTCTCGGGGCTTCTGGAATCATCTTTTCGCATTGGTCGGAGGAGAAGCTCGACCGCATTCGCCGTATCGGCGTGCCCGCGGTCAGCATCTCCAACGACGAACCGGAGTGTCCCTACTCCTGCATCGTGACGGACGATCTGGAAGTCGGACGCTCGGCCGCAGAGCATTTCCTGGAACGCGGCTACCACAGCTTCGGCTTCTGCGGCTCGGAATGGGTTCCCTGGGAAACGGCCCGACGGCGAGGCTTCGAAGAGATCCTCCGCGGCCACGGCCTTGCATGCTCATCCTATCGCGACGAACCCGTTGATTCGCCCCAGACGGATATCGAAACCGCCGCCGGCATGGCCCAGTGGGTACGCGAACTGCCCAAACCCGTTGGGATTCTCGGGGCCGATGATACACGGGCTCTGCATGTTCTGGAGGCGTGCCTTGCCGAAGGCATTCGCGTGCCGGAACAGGTCGGGATCGTTGGCGTGGACGACAATCGGCTGATCTGCGAGTCGCTTCTGCCTTCGCTCTCCAGCGTCGAGCAGAACACCCAACGCGTCGGATGGGAAGCGGCCGCGCTGCTGGATCGTCTGCTGGCGGGTGAAACGATTCCGCCGCGCGTTGTGGAGATTCCGCCGCGAGGAATCGTCACCCGCATGTCGTCGGACATCGCCGCAGTCGAAGACCCTGCTCTTGCCCAGGCACTTGTCTTCATCCGCGATCACCTGGGCGATCCGCTGAACGTGCCGGCTGTCGCGCGTGCCGCGGGGATCAGCCGTAGCGCACTCGAGAAGCGTTTTCGCGCACGCCTGCACACCACCGTCAACGGCGCGATCCGCCGGCAACGCCTGGCGAAGGCCAAGACGCTCCTGATCGAATCGACATTGACCATTCAAGAAATCGCCGACGCCACCGGCTTCCGCCGCGCCACCTACTTCTGCAACGCCTTCAAAGACGACACCGGCATGTCGCCCGGCACGTGGAGGGCAAAGCATCTGCGTTCATCCTGAGAATTTGTGGCCATTGACACCTTCGCCCTGCTCGCGCGCGAATAGCGACTACTCCCCCACCGAGGCCCCGATGGTTTACCAGATCGAAGAGAAACTCTGGTCTTGGGCTGATCAATTCACGATCCGGGATTTGGATGACCGGCCGGTTTACTACGTCCACAGCAAGCTATTCTCTTGGGGGCACAAGCTGTCCTTCCAGGACCTGAAGGGCAACGAACTGGCCTTCATCGAGCAGAGGAAGTTGAGCCTGCTCCCGCGCTACCGGATCTATCGCGACGGCAAGCTGTTCGCCGAGATGACCAGGCAGTTTACATGGCTGGAGAAGAGGTTCACGCTCGATGTGCCCGGCCCAAACGATTACACGATCGAGGGCTCGCCGTCGGACCACGAGTTCATCTTCACGCGCGCCGGGCAGAAGGTCGCCACGGTCAGCCAGACGTACTTCAGCGCTACGCAGCTCTACGGCGTCCACATCGTCGACGGCGAGGACGACGTCTCCATTCTGTGCGCCTGCATCGTGATCGACCAGGTCATCGATGACGAAAAGAACGAGTAGGGGCACTCCGTTCCGAGCACCTCTCCCCCAGCTTTTTTCGGCCGGATGCGGATTTTCGTTGCTCTGCCGCTACATGTTTCGGGATGCTGAGGGGTTAAACTTTGCACGAAAGGCAAACGAGCAAATGGCAGAATCGACTACACAAGCTCCCGACGTGACGGCGGTCCGCGCCGCGGCGGAGGCGAATCGCGAGCAAATCACTCAGTTCATGATGGATGTGGTGTCGATCCCGTCCCTGTCCTGTCAGGAAGGCGACGTGATCCGCCGCATTGAGAAGGAAATGAAAGACGTCGGCTTCGACGAGGTCATCATCGACAAGATGGGCAACTGCCTGGGCCGCATCGGCAACGGCAAGACCGTCATCATGATGGACGCGCACATCGACACGGTCGACGTGGGCGACCCGGACGAGTGGACCGAGAATCCCCCCTACCCCGCCACGCTGAAGGATGGCGTGATCTACGGACGCGGCGCTGCAGATCAGAAGGGCGGCATCGTCGGCCTGGTCTACGCCGGCAAGCTGATCAAGGACCTCGATCTCGAAGACGACTTCACGGTCTGGGTCGTCGCCTCGACCCTCGAGGAAGATAGCGACGGCATCGCGCTGCTGCACATTATCGGCACCGAAGGCATCAAGCCGGACTACTGCGTGCTGACCGACTCGACGGACATGAACCTGTACCGCGGGCATCGCGGCCGCATGGAAATCAAGATCAACATCAAGGGCCGCAGTTGCCACGGCAGCGCCCCCGAGCGCGGCGACAACCCGGTCACCAAGGCCGCGCCGATCGTCCTCGACATCGACAAGCTAAACCATCGTCTGAAGGATGACGCGTTCCTCGGCAAGGGCACGATCTGCGTGTCGAAGATCGAGTGCAAGACGCCGAGCCTGTGCGCCGTGCCGGGCGAAGCGACCATCTACTGCGACCGTCGCCTGACCGCCGGCGAGACGCCCGAAGGCGCCATCCAGGAATTGAAGGATCTGGAAAGCGTCAAGGCCGCCAATGGCGTCGTGGAGATGCTTCAGTACAAGGTCACGACCTGGAATGGGTACGAGATCGGCCAGGAGAAGTTCTACCCGACCTGGGTATTCCCCGAGGATCATCCGCTGGTCCAGGTGGGCGAAGTGGCAGCCTCCATGGCAAAGGGCAGCCCGCAGAAGGCCGGAAAGTGGATTTTCTCCACGAACGGCGTCGCCTGTGCCGGCCGCATGGGCATCCCATCGATCGGTTTCGGCCCCGGAGCCGAAGCGGTCGCACACACGACGAAGGAATACTGCCCGGTTGACGACCTGGTCACCGCGGCCACGTTCTACGCCATCTTCCCGAAGATGATGGCCCAGAAGGTCAACGCCGAAGGGCTGAAATAACCCCCTGTCGAAGAGCCCTGCTCAACCGAGCCTCCCGTCGTTTGGCGGGAGGCTCGGTGCGTTTTCAGCGGCGGTGCTTTCGTATTCTGGTTGCCTACCGCTCACACATTCAGCAAATTAATAGGCTTTGGACTCGGAGCGAACTCCACGGGGATGACACGTAAGCACATGAAAACAACGATCCTGTCTCGATACACTCTCGGCTTCTGCCTGACGATACTTCTGGCGTGGACTTCGGTCTTCGCAGAACAGGTTCCAATCTCGGAGGTCGGCAGCGAACTCAAAGGACAGCAGGTAGAGATCGTTGGCCGCATCGCCAACAAGATCGCACCGATGGCCGGCGATGCGCCTTATCGCTGGTACCTGACGGATGATGAGGGCGCGATTACGATCCTTCTGGCGCAGTCAGTGGGCAAGGAACTCGACAGCCTGAACGCCGGCCAGGTGATCACAGTCACGGGACCCGTGGAACTCGATCGCTTCTCTCCAGTCATTCGCGTTTCGTCGAGTTCCCAGATCAAGCTGGGTGGCGAGCTTCTCACTGCCAAGATGAAGCGCGAGCGTGCGCGCGCCTCGCAGGCAACGCCGCGTCCGCCTGAACCGGCACGCCGCGTCCCCCCAGTCGCAACGATGGCACCGACGCCCCGGCCGACTCCCGCCGCAGCCCGTCGCCAGCAGAATCCGCCTCGCGCGCAGGCAACGCCGGACTGGGCGATGGTCACTCCGACGCCTCGGTTCTCGTCGGCTCTGATGGCAACTCCCGATCTTGACAAGGGTGACCCCTCGGCCAGCCGCTTCGATCTCAATGCCCCCTTTGAAGGTTTCCCTGGAGCAATCGCCCCTGAAGATCTGACCGAAGATATGATCGGCAAAGAAGTGACGATGACCGGCAAGATCATCAAGGTCTACGCCTCGCGCCATGACCGCATGCCGAATGCGCTCCGCATGCTGGAAGAGCCCCGCGAGATTGGCATCGTTTACTATCCGGACATCGCGCCGGAAGTCGAGCGCGGCCTTGGCGTCGCCATGCCCGGCCAGATGGTGACGGCTCGCGGCACCGTGGGAACCTACAAGGACCAGTTGCAGGTCCGCGTAACGCAGCCCAGCGACATCATTTTGCAGGGCAGTGGCCGGACGCTTGATTCGGTCAAGAATGAGCTGGTCGAGGGCGTCTCGGCAGACATGGTACAGGCCTTCCGCGCCGCCGAGTCGCTGCCTCAAGTGACGCCCGTGGGCGAAGCCGCCGATCACGTCGGCGAGGCGATCATCATCGTGGGATTCATAAACGACTTCCGCGCAGCTTGGAATGATCGTGCCCCGAACATCCTGTCTGTCCGCGATTCTTCCGGCAGCACAGAGGTCGTGTTCTGGGATGACATCGCCAAGAACTTCGACGAGGCCAAGTATGGCAAGACAACACCGATCGTCATCCATGGTATGAGCGACAAGTACCGCGATCGTCTGCAGATCAAGCCGGGTTCGATCGAGGATATCCAGATCCTGGATCCCCAGAACTTCCAGAAGCAGATCGAGGCAATGGCTGCTCGCCGGATCAGTTCCGGCCGCTGAGACAAGCACACTGAGAACAAAGTTCGGTTCCTGTCCTTGACCGGAGCGGCCCTGGCGTAGGGAATGGCCAGGGCCGTTTCGCGTTGGCCCCATCTTTTTGCCAGGATTCTCCCGTCCCTGATGTCCAGTCCCCGAGTCGTCATCATCGGAGCAGGTTTGGCCGGCGCTTCCACTGCATGGCAGTTGTCTCTCCGCGGAGTCGACCAGATCGCAATTCTCGAGAAGGAAGCTGTCATCGGTTACCATTCCTCCGGCCGCAACGCCGCGATGATTCGGCAACTGGTGGAGGACACGGAGATTGCGGCCCTCGCACGGGAAGGTGGGGCCTTCCTGCGCGATCTGCCGACCGATTGGGTGCGCCAACCGCAGTTCGACCATTGCGGATCGTACCTGCTGAGTTCAGGCGACGATCTCGGTGCGCTGCATCGAATGGTAGAAGCCGCGCAGCAAGCTGGAGTTCCAGTGGATTTGAAGGATCGCACTCAAGTCGCCGAGACCTTGAGCGTTCTGCGCGACGCAGACTTCGAACTGGCTGCCTACTCCCCCACTGACGGCGTGGTAGATGTGGCGGGGTTGCTGGGAGCTTACTTGAAGGAAGCCATCTCCGGCGGTGCGCAACTTCACGTGAATTGCCGCGTGCAACACATCGCGCGCAAAGTGAATGAGTTCATAGTTGAGACGAATCAGGGCGAGTTCACCGCCGATGTCATCGTGAATGCAGCCGGCGCATGGGCAGGACGCGTGGGTGAAATGATGGGTTCGCGCAAGCTACCTCTTCGCCCTTGCCGACGGCATCTCTACGTGACCGGACCGATGGACTGGGTCGACCCCAAGTGGCCATTCGCCTGGGATGTCGCTCATGGGCTCTACTTCCGACCGGAGTCGGGCGGCCTGCTGCTTTGTCCGTGCGATGTCGTGGATCATCCACCAGGCAGTCCTAACACAGATTCCGGCGTGACGGATCTCTTGGCCGAGAAACTCGACCGCCACATGCCTGGCCTGTCGCACGTGACAATCCAGACGTTCTGGGCGGGACTGAGAACGCTGACCCCGGACTCGCGGTTCGTGATCGGATGGGACCAGGATGTCGATGGCCTGTTCTGGGTCGCTGGCCTTGGGGGGCACGGCGTGACGACCAGCGCAGCCGTCGGGCGATTCGCCGCTGATCGGCTGTTGCGCGAAGACGCCGGCGAGAATCCTCTCGGTCCCGGACGTTTCAAGTAGTCCCGCGGCAAACAAATGCCGGGCCCGCGAGGGCCCGGCGCTTTCGTTTCAGCAAGTTGATGTGACGCTCGATCAACGGCCTTCGATGGGAACGTAGTGCCGTTCCGTCGGGCCCTGATAGACCTGGCGCGGACGGTAAATGGCCTGGTGCGGATTCTGGTGCACCTCGCGCCAGTTGGCAATCCAGCCGGGCATGCGGCCCATCGCGAAGATGGTCGTGAACATGCTGACCGGAATGCCCATCGCACGCATCAGAATGCCGCTGTAGAAATCGACGTTCGGATACAGCTTGCGCTCGACGAAGTACTCGTCCTCAAGCGCGGCGTCTTCGAGAGCCTTGGCGATCTCAAGCAGTGGGTCTTCGCGATTCAGGCTGCTCAGCACCTGGTCGGCGGATTTCTTCAGAATCTTGGCGCGTGGATCGAAGTTCTTGTAAACGCGGTGCCCAAAGCCCATCAGGCGGAAGTCGTCGTCCTTGTCTTTCGCGCGAGCGACGCACTGCTCGATGCTCATGCCGGACGTGTGAATGTCTTCGAGCATGCGCACCACAGCCGCATTCGCGCCGCCGTGCAACGGTCCCCAGAGGGCGCAGACACCAGAAGCGACGGATGCAAACAGGTTCGCGCGCGAGCTGCCGACCATACGCACGGTTGACGTCGAGCAGTTTTGCTCGTGATCCGCGTGCAAGATCAAGATCAGGTCGAGAGCGCGGGCAACCTGCGGGTTGATCGGCTTCTCGTTATTTGGCTCGTCGAACATCATGTGCAGGAAATTCTCTGTGTAGTTCAGATGCGGGTTCGGATACCGGAAAGGGCGCCCGTTCATCTTCTTATAAACATAGCTGATGATTGTGGCGGTCTTGCTCAGCAAACGTGCCGTCGCTTCCATGAAGGAGGTCTTGTCGTATGGAGACTCCAGGAGGTGGGGCGAATAGCAGGAAGCCGCGTTGATCATGGAGGAAAGCACAGCCATCGGATGCGCCGTGGGCGGGAAGCCCATAAAGTGGTGCCGCATATCTTCGTGAACGAGAGCATGCTCACGAAGGAGTTTGCGGAATTGCTCCAGTTCAACGGAGCAGGGCAGTTCGCCGAAGATGATCAGGTAGGCCACCTCAGCAAAGGTGGACTTCTCGGCGAGTTCCTCGATGGGATAGCCGCGGTAGCGCAGAATCCCCTTCTCACCGTTGATGAACGTGATCTTGCTCTGGCAAGAGCCAGTGTTCTTGTATCCGTCATCGAAAGTGATGAAACCGGATTGCGCCCTGAGTTTCGAGACATCGAGCGCCTTCTCGTTTTCGGTTCCGACAACGACTGGAAGTTCGAAGTCGGTCCCATCCAAGTTCAGCCGAACAGAGTCACCCATTATCTTTCTCCATACATCCGTTATAGTGGTGTGCCGCATGTGTGGGGGAAAAGCCAAGCAGGCGATTGCCAGGCGATGTGCCTCCGCTCCTCGCCCCTCACCTCGGTGTGCTGCGCAATTGCCTCCGGACCTCTCCAGCACATCGGATACCAAGACTTGCCAATATAAGCGCAGGAGTCAAGGATTCCCGGTCACGTCTTTGTCGATTTTGGATGCTGATTCGCGATTGCCACAAGCCGGCTGAATTTGGATCGCGCAAAGGGCAAATAAGACAAGTGTCGGCCAAAGTTTCAGGCTCATCAGAAGGTATCCTGCACCGCCCCAGGGATTGAGAGTAATGATTGGCTTCTGCAACCCAAGCAGGAAAGATCCGAGCCCCCCAGATCCGAAATTGTAGTTGAAGCAATAGATCGTAACTACTGCGATAACAGCAATTCGAGCCCACTTGACTGGAATCTTGCCATTCGAATTCCACAGCAGAATCGCCGGGATCAGAGCCTGGACCAAGTAGTGATCCCAGAGAATACTTGGCGCGAGTAGGCCAGTGAGAACGGCCAGCCCGAAGGATGCGGGATCCACAGAAGAGTCCTGGCGATCGGATGCGATCCAAGTCCTCCACGCGAACACGCCAAGCAGGCAAAGAGCCACGATCCACGTCGCTGCGTTGGCAATGCGGGGTCCTGCATTTACCCATACGGGACTTCCATCCCACGAAGCGAATATGTGATGAAAAAACGCGTTCAGGGATTGATTGAAGGGATCTCGCCAAAACGTCTGGCCGAATTCCGACCAGGTGGATTTGCCGAATCCCATGTCTGCCAGGATGGGGAGGAAGTTCAGGTGAACCTTCAGCCCCGCGACCAGAACAGTCAGGATAGTCAAGGCAATCGCCCAGGCCACCATGAAGGCGGCCTCGCGCCGGCGGCGAGAAAGCAGGAACCAGATCAGAAAAATCCCCGGCGTGATCTTGAAGAGCATCAGGAAGGCTGCAATCCCGCCTGTCGCCGCCGGGTGCCATCCGCGGACGAGACCGAAGAAGAGCAGTGCCATGCCGAAGAAGAGGACCATGTTCAATTGCCCGGCGCTGTTTTGACGGAAGATTGTCCAATTTAATACGACCGCCAGTCCGAGCAATGCCACACTCTGCCAGGTCCATTTCCACCCTGCTGCCGCCGCAGCCAGGAAGAGCCCGGCAGCCAATAGCAGATGATTGATCATCTCCCAGGTTACGGCCGCGTTGGCGAATGTGAGCTTTGAAAGCGGCCAGAGCACGATACCCGTGAAGGGAAGGTAAACGTATGGCAGGATCGTGCGAAACCGCGCGTCCTCGGATGTGAGAATTCCGGCGGTCTCCTGGACGAGTCGCGCATCGTACGGGTCTTGTCCTTCGCTTAGGAGAAGCGCGCCGATGTAGATGTGTTTGAAGTCGTTCTGATTGCTGTGGCGGAGGGTGGGAATGACCTGCGTGAAAATGTAGATGGACAGAACAACCGCGAGGGCAGCCCACGGACGCCAATCGATCCGCTTCTGCCCGTCATCCATCGGTGATGCTCCGACCGTACTGGCGACTGAACATCCGGCGAGCGCGCTCGATCAAATCTGCGTTCTTGCTGTTGTCGCGCACCCAGATCTGCCAGCCACTGCGCATGGTTCCACTGCTGAGCTCCGGCCAGTGTGCTACGAGCGCCCAGCCGGAATCGGGAGCCGACGCTTCCGTGGCCAGACCCGTGTGGCCTTTCGTGATGATCCAATTGACGTCCCAGTAATCGAGACGCGAGCGCCAGGATTCGTTGTCCGGTGTGAACTCGACGCCTCCCGAGATGATATTCTCGTCGCGAAGAATATCGCCGCCGAAGATGTCGAATCGCGAATCGCTGAAGACCAGGTGCTCTTCTGGAGCAAGACGCCAGATCAAGTAACCGGCGTAGTAGTTCTCGTTGAACATCCGGCCGTCAAAACCAACGAGCTCAATGAAGTCCACCACATCCGATGGATACGCGCCGCGCTTGTAGCCTTCCTCCGTGCGAAGGTAATCGAGATTGCGTTCAGGATACGATTGTCCCTCGGGTGGATTCCGAAGCGTAACGGCGACAATCAGAACTCCCATGCCGAGAAACAGCAGGCCGGAGTATTGACGTTTCTCGACGAGCCACTCGTGCAGTTCCAGGCGGAGCCCAGCAAGCACACGCGCCAGGATCGGCGTCATCGCCAGGCCGAACAGAACAAGGTGCCGCACGTGCTGGATTCCCTGGTGCGCGAAGAACAGCAGAATGCCGATCTCCGCGAGCCGCGGCCGATAGCCGCGAACGACAGCGAGCAGAAAGATGAGACCGAGGAGGGTGAATTCGCTAATCCACGCGAAGTAGAAGTCCGGCGAGCGCAGTTCGCCAATTCCACGGGTCAGCGCGGGCTCTGACATGACCCGGGCGGGCAGCTTGTAGAGTTCGATCCCGAATGGGTTGAACAACGTCGCCAGCAGACATGCTCCGAACAGGGCGATCCACCAGCGGGCCTTTAGACGCCCAGGCGTGTCCTCGAAGAACTCGAATTTCGGTGCAAAGCGATCTCGGAAGTACAGGAAGACATCCTGGCCAACATAAGCGGCCAGAATCACGACTCCTGCCATCCAAGCGCCATGGAGATTCGTCCACAAACCGACAACAAATGGAAGCGCGATCAACCAGCGTGGCGACCACCACTTCTCGTTCACGCCGGTCAGAAGCAGAATCATCCCAGCGAGCAGGAAGTCACTGACCACGGGAGGACGCGGATAAAAGCTCCTTCGGCCAACAGCCAACGCAAGCGCTGCAACAATCAGCGCAATCCACCAGTCCTTCGAGATGCGCTGCGCAAGAATCAGAATCAGAATATAGGTGAGCCAGAGGGTTATCGCTTTCGCCAGGATGACAGCTCGCCAGCCACCAAGACGTGACGAATCGCCGATGCTCCAGATGTGCCACATGGCAACCTGGGTCAGCCATTCGTGATTGTGCCAGGGATACTCGGCCGCCGTGTAGGAGAAGACATCGTGCTCGGGCAGGCCGTTTTCCGCGATGTACTTGCCTGACTTGACGTGCCACCAGACGTCGTTGTCCGCGCGAATCGGAACCAGCGTCACGGAGAAGGCCAGAATCGTCAGAAGGATGAAAGAAATACAGCCGGCCAAGAGACCTTGGCCGGCAAGAAAGCCATGCTGGGATTCGGTGTTGGATGAGGCGGAGGTCACGCCTTCACTCTTCATCTTCCCCGCTGACCTGCTCGAGGACATCTTCGTTGACGTAAATGGGGACCTTGGATTTCACCGCGAGAACGATCGCATCGGAGGGCCGCGAGTCGATCTTCACGTGCTTGCCATCTTTCGTCCGCAACAGGAGCTTGCCGTAGAATGTATCGTTGGCAAGCTGATCGACGAGGACGCCTTCGAGGCTCGCGCCCATGCCCTCGACGACGTTCAGAACAAGATCGTGCGTCAGGGGCCGCGGATGCTTGCGTCCACGAACGGCCTGGTCGGCCGCTTCTGCCTCGAAGTAGCCAATGAAAATGGGGAAGGTTCGCTCCCCCGCCTTTTCCTCCAGGATCACGATCTGGTGCGGCGTCACGTGACTGATCTGGAGTTCTCGCAGTTCCATTTCGACCATGGATCCATGCCCTTCCGCATGAGTTCGCTGCGGACACATTGTTTCCGAGAGGGCATCACCCGCAATGGTTTTCCTCCCGATGGACAGGGAGAAAAGTCAGGAAGCGTACTGGCTCATCTGGGAGCGCGGGGAACGCAATCGGTGCCAACTGCGGATGTGTCGAAGGCCCAGTTCGAAGACCTCCTGGGCATCTTCGCGAGAGTGCATTTCTGCCGCACGGTCGAGTGACACCCAGACGCGGCGACGGTTAGCCCGCTCTGGCCAGCGATCGAGAGTCTCTCGCACAAACATCAAGTAGACTTCGACCTCGTAATCGCGCGAGTTCTTCGCGTACTGGAAGGTTCCAATCGGAGGATCCAGCACTGTTCCGACGATGCCGGCCTCCTCGTAGGCTTCGAGCGCAGCCTGATCGATGTGGGAACGGCCGGAATCGATATGACCCTTGGGGAAAATCCAAAGCCCGCCGCTGGAATTGGTGACCAATAGAACTTCAATTTCGCCGTTCGTATTTCGACGAAATGGAATGGCACCGGCCTGGAAGACGGGGGAGGGGGAACGGTTGGAATCAGCAGTCACGGGAGCTCTCCTTCTTCAACGGATCAACTGGAAGATGTGAATATCTCAATGACCGTTGCTGAATGTCCAGCATAAAACAGTCCAAAGGTTGCCCGCGATCTTAGCAAGACGCAGAAAGTGCTGATTACTTCGTTTGGAAGTTGTTGAAAAGAGAGGTTGGCGGCAACTACTCCAGAACTTCGCCTCGTGCAAGGCGGACACTCTGGCGATTCGCCTCGTTCATCAGTTCTGTCCAGATGCCGTCGAAAGCCCGTGCCATCTTTGGCCCCTCGATCGCCTTGGTATACACCACATCGATGTCCACGGTGCGATCCTCTCCTGGCAGACGGAGGCGCTCGATGGTGCCCGACCACCATGAAGACCCATCACTCTCTTCCCCGATGGAGGTCAGGCGATTCCAGAGCGATCGTTCGTGCGGACGGAACTTCAGCTCATCGAATCGGAGATTGATCTCGACGTCGACCTGCTCGTTGGCCACGGAACCCTCCGAGGTGGCGAACGCGCGTGCGTTCTCAAGCCGAGGCGGCTCGGGTTGTTCCTCATCCTCAATGTCGTAGTCCACCTGCAGCGGTGTGATCAGCATATCATCGATCGACAGGCCCCACTGCAGCGTTCTCTGTCCCGGAGGTGCAAGGGGGCGTCCTGTCGCAGTCGCTTCAATGCGGCCGCGCTGGTCGTTCGCGATGGCGGACAGTTCCAGTCCAAAGGGGCGATCTTCTCCGGTGGACCCAAGACCATGTAGTGAGAGCGTGACGTCATCCAACCAATGATCCTGCCATCCATCGGGCGTCCACCAGCTCTTGCGCCAGTATCCCATCGCGAGTTCAAGCTCGTCGATCTCCCAATTCGTCCCTTCCTGTTCATCTGCAGGAGAGGGTGGCTGGTCTTCTGCCGAAGTGACAGCCTCTGCTTCTCCTTCTGAATCACGCGGTGCTTCGGCGAGTTCCTCTTGGGTTTCTTCGTTCTCCTCGTCGTCGTCCTTGGGAAACATCGCTTTCGCGATGCGGCGTATGCGCCCCTTGTTGTCTTTGCCGAAGGAATCGACGCCTTGCTCGATGATGGGTTGCTGAATGCGAATGGAAGGAAACCGGATCCGATCGTTCGCCAAGGAAGCCGCATCGAATTGAGCGTCGATCTTGTCGACCCACAGGATCCGTGGCTCGCGGAAGAAGCCCTCGGGACCGCGCAGTTTCAGATTGTCGATTCGAATGCGGACAGGCTTCTCCCCTGCTGGCCTGCCATCCTGAAGTGTGATGCTATCAATCCGAACGTCATCCCAGGCGAGTTCGATCGATCCGCCGTACTTCCGGCTCTTGCCATCCGATGCGCGAAAGGTCGCCTCTTCGATAGAAATCCGATGGATGGTGACCCTGCGGTGCCGTTCCTTGGGCCTCGGCTCTGGCTTCTTCTCTTCCTCTGGCGCCGCTTCGTCAGGTTGGTCTGTTACTTCTTCATCTTCATCAAACAGTTGCGGCAAGACCTCTACAGCATTGCGCCGGCCGTCCGGCAGCCGCTCAAGAAAGATCTCCGGCTCCTCGACCTTAATCTCATCGATGACTACATCATTTCCAAGAATGGACAGGATCCGTCCATCGAATGTGATGCTCCGTATCGCGAGAATATGCGGTTCGGTGAATTGATGGGGATTCGAGATGACCAGGCCATTCAGGACAATCTCCCCGGATAGGGGATTTAATTCGATGCCGTGAATCCGTGCACTATCGCCGAATTTCTCCTGCAGCGCCCCCTCGAGTCGCTTTCTCGCCATGCCGGGAAGGATGATTTCAACAAGGCAGCATAGGACGATTAGCAAAACGGCCGCGGCGAGTAAGATTCTCCGCGGCCACTTCGACTTCTTCCCTGGCGATGAGGTCTTCTGTGCTGCCATTGGCAATCCTAGACTCCTGTGTGCCCAAAGCCCCCCTCGCCGCGAGGCGTCTCGTCAACGCTTTCCACGACCTTCCACTCGATGCGATCGACGCGCGCCAGAACAAGTTGGGCGATTCGGTCGCCACGACAGACCGTGAAGGCATCCGGCCCCAGGTTGATCATGATGATCTTGATCTCTCCGCGGTAATCGGAATCGATCGTCCCAGGCGCATTCACCAATGTCACGCCGTGCTTCGCCGCCAGGCCGCTCCGCGGTCTGACCTGTACTTCATACCCACGCGGAATTGAAACCTTCAATCCGGTCGGCACCATCGCCATCTTGCCAGGTTCCAGGACGACCGACTCGTCAACAGCAGCGCGGACGTCGGCACCAGCCGACCCCTCGGTCTGGAACTCCGGCAACTCGATGCCCGCCGCGGAGGGCAGGACCTCGATCGGGACAGTAACGCGATCCATCAGCCCAGAATGCCGCCGCGGTCGCCGGAGGACGAAATGCCGGCGATGAATCGTTTCAGAGCGTAGAAGTCGTTGCAGTACCTCGTCCCTTCCTCAAGCGTCACGCGCTTCTCTCGGATGAGATCGGCGATGCCCTGGTCCATGGTCTGCATGCCCTCTTCGCGAGTACCCATGACTCCGGGCAAATCGGATTCGCGCTCGTCGAGAATGAGCTTTGAACCGACGCCGGTGATGACGAGGATCTCCTGCGCTGCACAACGTCCCCTCCCATCGGCAGTCTTGAGAAGACGTTGCGTGACGACGGACTTGAGGTTCATAGCGATCTGCTCACGAAGAAGCTTGTGTTCGCTCTGGGGGAACGTACCGATGATTCGCTGAATCGAGTGGACAGCGCCAGTCGTGTGCAGCGTGGAGAAGAGCAAGTGCCCAGTCTCGGCGGCCTTGATGGCGATACGAATGGTCTCCGTGTCGCGCATCTCGCCAACCATGATGACGTCCGGGTCGGCACGCAGAGCCTGGCGAAGTGCGGTGTTGAAATCCCCGACGTCCTGGCCAAGTTCGCGTTGGCTGATCACGCACTTCTTGTTCGTATAGCGATACTCGATCGGGTCCTCGACCGTAATGACTCGGCGGGCCTCCATCGAGTTGAGTTCGTTGATGAGCGCCGCTAGAGTCGTCGACTTGCCGGAACCCGTAATCCCCGTGACCAAAACCATTCCGCGGTGCATCAAGGCAATCTTCTTCAGCGTCTCCGGCATCGAAAGATCGTCGATGGAGGGAATCTTGACCGGGATGTGACGCAGCGTCGCGCAGAGCTTCGCATCCTGGTAGTAAACGACCACGCGGAAGCGGGCGAGGTTCTCCAACTGATACGAACAGTCAACACCGCGGAACTCTTCCAGATCGTGCCGCAAGTTGTCCGGCATAACCTCCTTGAGAACGCCTCTCATGTCGGTGTGCGACAGGGCCGGAGTCTCCACTCTCTTCAGATCGCCGCGGATACGGAAGTAGGGCTGGACGCCCTCCATGATGTGAATATCGGACGCGTTGTTCTGGACGGCGGCCTGGAATAGTTTCTTGATGTCCATGTTTACCCTTGTTCTAGTCTAAAACTCGCCCGTCGACTCCTCCAGCCGGGGGCGGGGCGGCAGGCTGGATACCGCTGTCCGCCGTTGTCGCGGCGGAGACTCTACTGTTTTGTCCGCCAAATGCCCGGACGCAAGTCCAACATCGTTTCTTGCCCTGTTTGGACCGACGGCGAACGGCCCGAGCCACTGAAGGCTCGGGCCGAGTCAATTCATCCTGCCGAATGACGCCGCAATCTACGGAACGAGAACAATCCGGAACCCGTTCGAGGGATTCGCGCTGTACACGTTAACAACGCCTCTCGTGGCAGAACGCATATTGGGCGGCAGATGTGTCCAACTTCCACCTTTGCAGACTGCTGCGAGCCCACTGCTTGGGGCCTTGATCGATCCGGGAGGGTCGACCTCCGGCATGACATCGTAGTATCGCGAGCCGTACCAACCGCCGCACCATTCCCAGGCATTCCCGATCATGTCGTAGAATCCCCAGGCGTTTGGCAACTTCCTACCACCCACCTCGGCGTAGTCCAACCGATTGTAGTAGTGCCACGCAAAGTCATCGATCTCAGAGTAATCGGGATCGTTGCCCCAGGGGTAGCGTGCAATTGAACCCGCGCGGCACGCGTATTCCCACTCCGCCTCGGTTGGCAGACGCGCCAGCGAGAATTGGCTGTCGTTTGCTCGAACGTATGTCGTCAGTTGCTCTGCGAAGTACTTGGCGGAATCGAGATTGATTACGACCGCAGGGCTATTCGGATCCCAGGAGATGTATGCCGCCTGCGACCACGGCTGCGTACCGATGAGCGCCTCCCACTGCGCCTTCGTCACTTCATAGCGCCCCATGTAGACGTCGCGGCTGAAACGAACCTGATGACGGGGATACTCGTCGCTGAACGCCTCATCCTCATCCGGATAGGCGCCCATCATGAATGACCCTGCCGGCAGGCGAATCAGTTCCAGAGGGACATCGCCCGGCAGCATGACCGTCCTGGTCTGCTCGGGAATCGGAACCGAGCGCACCTCAACACGATCCAAGAATACGGACCCATCGAAATCGACATACTGAGCTTGCGGAATCGCCAACAGGTCGAACGAGCAATAAAGATTGCCGCCCTCACCCATGTACGACGGGAAGAAGACTCGGTACGTCTTGGGGTTGCCGATAGACGGCACGTCCGGAGTCAGTCCGGAAGGTGGAAGGTTGAGCAGTTGGCCCGTCCGGAATTGCGATTCATTGAGCCGCAGGCGGAATGTCGGAAGCAGCTTTGTGTTCTCGATGTCAGTGCTGACGGTGAATTCCGCGAAGTAGAGCCGGCCGGGTTCAATCGTCACATTGTTAGCCGGGTCCAGACTCGATCCCCAGAATCCAAACATGTATCCTTCCGCAGGTTGTGCGGAGAGTCCCAGTCGACCATTCGTCGCATCGTACGCAAATTCGGGAACGGCAAACAACTCGGCGTACTCCGCGGTGATCCAGCCATTCACATCGCTTTCGAAATCGTAGACGCGCTCCGTTCGGGGATCTGCCCACTGTTCCTCGGGAACGGCCGTGACCGATGTGCTGTCCAACATGATCGTCGCGACCGAAGCATCCAGCGGATTGTTGTTCACGAGATCGAACTGCAAGCGGAAGAGCGTGTTTGGCTCCGCGGGCTGAAAGAGCAGCGAATAGTCATGTCCGGTGGGAGTCGGAGAGTACGCCGAGTCTCCATTCGACTCGATGGTAAGAAGAGTCGTGTTGAGACTCTCCTCCGCGGTTGCACGCATACGAATCTGGGGTACCAGACTCGGGGTTGTGAGATTGCTCATGATGCGAAAGTCGGCTTTATAAACCGTGCGGGCATCGAACGCGCGGAACGCGTCCCCATGGCGTGAAGTCTCCTCCTGAAGAATAAACACAGGAGATTGCCAGATTCCGGCCTGGTAATCACCGTCGGTCGAAGAAATGTCCAATGTGCCGGGGTATCCGGTGGCTTCATTGAACTGCGCGTCGCCGAGGTTGCCAAACACATGGGCTGTCCAGGCGTCGTGGTCCACGAAATCGTAGTCGACATAAGGATCTGGATCAGGATGCGGCGTGAGTGCGGAAACATCAGCGACAACCCGGAAGCCCAAGTCGCTGAAGTTGGTGGAGGCTGCGGCTCCCCTTCGACTCGCACTGCGGCACATGTCTGAGGAATCCCCCCAACTGCCGCCACGGACGACGATGAGGTCGCCCGTTGCTGGGCCAGTCGGGTTCACGGTATCGGGATTCGAATAGTAGTCGTAGTCATACCAATCGGAACACCACTCTTCGACGTTTCCTGCCATGTCGTACACGCCGTAGGCATTCGGGAGCCGGACGCCAACAAGGTCGCCCCCAATTACCTTATCGCCGTTGTAGCAGGCATAGTCTCTCACCCGCTCATTCCCAGAATCGTTGCCCCAGTAGTATCTCTCAGTTTCCATGGCACGGCATGCACGCTCCCATTCAGCCTCGGTCGGCAATCTAAAGGCCAGATGTCCCTGGCCTGTCGAATCGGCGTGGGCATTCAGAGCTCCGATGAAGACGTTTGCATTCTGGAAGGTAATATTGATCGCCGGCGTGTTGGGATAGTCCAGATCATAGGCGGAGCCACTCCATGGCTCCGTGCCCATGATCGCCTCCCATTGGGCTTTTGTGATTTCGTACTTCCCAATGTAATATTGCGACAGCGTGACCTGATGAGCGGGCTGCTCATCCGCCTCAGCGCCCAGTTCCCCCTCCGGGGCACCCATCGTAAATGTTCCAGCTGGAATGCGGATGAGTTGCAGCGGAATATCGCCGGGAAGCATCACGCTGACTTCCTCCCCTGCCTTCGTTTGAGCCGTCAAGACGGTGGGAACTGACAGCAGCCCAATGGCAAGAATGAAGGCCGCAAATCGGCCCCACGAATGACACGTGCTTGAAATGGAACGACTTCTCATGTTATTCCTCTCCCTCGACTATTCATATCAAAGACTTCTCAAACCGACTGGCTGCAATGGAGAGCGTGAGAATCCTCCTCTTCCCTTGCTCATCCACGACAACTGGTAATTTCATGCCACACTGTAAGGACGGTGGCAAGAGAAACAACTGTAGATGCCATGTCAGAGGCTCGATCTCCCCTGCGCGCTTCATGGAGCCGGATAGGGCACCGAATAGATGTCCAGGCGTTCGAGATAGACCGATCCTCCGACGGCCAGGTTCTCGAAGCTGGGGTCGGCCAGGATATCGAAGGAGGAGAGCAGGTAGCCGCCGACTCCGATCCCGGGACTGAGGAAGACCGTGTACTGACGCGATCCCTCGCTGGTTGGGCTATTCTCAGCGGTCCCAGTAGAGGCAATCACGGTGATGTGACACGCACGGAAGTGATCCTCGTTGAATCGAAGCCGGAACGTCGGAACCTGGTCGGGATCCTCAATATCCGACCCGATCGTGAAGACGCCGTAGTAGAGGCGGTTCTCTTCGATGTAGACATTGTTCGCCGTATCAGTCGTGGACGACCAGAAACCGAACTGGAAACCTGGTGTTTCTGCCACGGTAAGAGCAAGCCTGTCCTCAGCCTCATCATAGCTGGAGAGGGGCTCTTCAAATGAGTCCGGAAGCGCGTAGTACTCCCAACCGTCCGTGCCGCCGGAGAAGTCGTAGCTGCGCTCCAGTCGCACCTGGTCATAGGCGATGCCGGTCATCGGCCTGATCACGGCTCGATCGAGTTTCACAGTGGCCCAAGGCGAATCGCTCGGGTCGAAATTCAGGAGATCGAACTGTGCTCGGAAGATCGGACTCGTCGAGGGCATCTTGAGGAACAGCGTGTACTCGCGACCTTCCGGCGTGGGCGAATATGCGGCATCGGCATACGACATGACGGAGAGAAGATCGCCCTGCTGGCTGTTGTCGGCGCCGACACGGACGCGCACTTCCGGAACGCGAGTCGGATCGGTCTCATCGGTCAGAATCCTGTAGGTCACCGCCACAGCGTAGGTCGGGGCAATCAAGTCGCTCTGCCTGGGCAGGATTGCGAGCGACTGCCAGCACCCGGCTTCCGAATCGTTCGTCTTCGAAGTCATCTCCAGCGTGCCCGGCGATCCCGTCGTCGAATGGAATGTCGGAGCTGAGAATGGGGGGAGATTGAAGGGTTGCCACCCTTCCCGATTGTCCGTGAATTCGTAATTCCGGTAGGCCGAGACCGTGACCGGTCCAGGGTATTCCTGCAAAGGAACGAGGAAGATTCTCAACCCGACATTGGCAGCCTGATAGGAGGTGGTGGCAAGCTGGTACGCGAGACTCTCAGTCGGTGCGGCAACATGCCAGGTCTTCTGTCCAGCGAAACTGCAGCCGTCTCTGGCATGAATCCTTGCAATCCAGACGTAAGTGAACGGTGCGACGTATTCCATGTAGGTTGGAATCTCTTCGGACCAATCCATTGTCTTGTCGTACAACTCTTCGACGCGATCAAGTTCTCCCTCTTCACAGATCACATCGACCAACTCATTCGGAGGCCGCTGGACTTCAACAGACCATTGCTGGGCCTCCTCCAGATAGGTCTCCAGGAGTTCCTGGAACTCGATGCACTGTCCAAGGGTCAGGTTCACCGCACCGGTCGCGGCGTAGGGTTCCTCAAGATCCTCCCATGGCCGACTGCTCATGAGCGAGAGCCACTGCTCGCGCGTGACGGAGTGCTTCGCGAAGTACGCGATCCCGTAAGCTCCCCCCCCATCGGAGACTCGAACGAACTCCATTGGAACGCCGCCAGGCAACTCGATCGAGATCTCCTCGGGGAATGATTCAGTCGTCTGGGCCGCTGCCACTGCCGAGAAAAGCATCAGGCAGATCAGGAATGCCGATCTTGCGAGTAAGTCTGTTCGTCTGCTGGTTCCCAAGAAACACCTCCCCGGCGGGTTCTCTTCCGTTTCCCACCCGCCTGTACAGTGGATTGCACGGTGCGGATTCCGGCGCAATAAAAACATCTGTAAACAACGCTCGGACGAGCGGATCTCTCGATTCCCTCCCTTCCTCTCGAAACTGGGCATAAATCGCCTGATACGAATGATTTTTCCATTGCCTCGCGGGGCTGAATTGGGTTTGATCCCCGCGCTGTTGCGGACCGCGGTGGGCGGTTCGGGCAGCTTGCGGACTTGAGCAAATGAGCCGCAACTTCAATAGACTCAAATTGTCAGGTGTATGCCTCCCCACCCCAGAGAGGCCGCTTCGCCCAAATCAGAGAGAGTCCAAATGGGACTCGTTTTGAGGAGTAGTCGTCATGCATCCGCTTATTCGCGAAGTCGAAGCCTCGTACTTGAAGACCGATCGGCCGTATTTCCGGCCCGGTGACACGGTGCGCGTTCACGTACGCATCGTGGAAGGAAACAAGGAGCGCGTGCAGCCCTTCGAAGGCCTGGTGATCTCGATCAAGGGCTCCGGCCTGCGGGAGACGTTCACCGTGCGCCGCATGTCGTTCAACGTCGGCATGGAGCGCATCTTCCAGTTGCACAGCCCGCGCATCGAGCGCATCGAGGTCATCCGTCGCGGTGAAACACGTCGCGCCAAGCTGTACTACCTGCGCGCACGCCGTGGACGGAAGGCGCGTCTGACCGAGCGCCGCGTTTCGGCCGCCAAGCTGGCCGCCGAGGCGTCGGTTTCTCAGAAGGCCACGCTGGACCACGCAGCCCTCGCCGAGCAACAGCCCGCCGCCCCCGAGGCGCCGCAGGCCAATGCGCCGGAAGGGGCCGAGAGCACCGAGTAAGAATCTCGGGCTCGCGCCTGTGTTGTTTCCGCCCCGGAGCCGGTTTGGCTTCGGGGCGTTTCTTGTTTGTCACCTCGCGGGAGGCGAGGACACGGAATGAGTCGAGAAACAACGAATAGAATCCATCGAACGGGCCGTCGCATGATATCCGGTCGCCTGAGTCGGGAACTCCTTGGGCTGTCGTTCCCCGTCTTCCTTCAGTCCCTTTGCTACACGCTGCTGGGGCTGATCGACCGCGTCATGGTGGGCCAACTGGGGGAAGACGTCATCAGCGGCGTCGGCGTCGGCAACCAGGTGAACTTCCTCCTGATGATGGTCGGTGGTTCCGCGGCCGCCGGCACGTCGATTCTGACAGCTCAATACCGCGGTGCGAAGAACCTCGGTGGCGTTGCGCGATTGACGGGCACTTCGCTTTGGATGGCTGCGCTCGTCAGCTCTGCGCTTGCTGGAGCTATTGTCTTCCTGGCCCGCCCGATTTGTCTGCAACTTGCCGACAGCGAGCAGATCGCCGAGGTGGGCGCGAGCTACTTGTCGATCGTGACGCTGACACTCCCGATGATCCTGCTGATGTTTGTGATCACCGGAATCATGAAGGCTCTCGGCGATACCCGCACTCCGATGTACACAACCGTGGTCGCGATCTGCCTGAACACATTAGGCAACTGGCTGCTGATCTTCGGCGTCGGCCCGTTCCCGGAACTCGGCTACGTCGGGGCGGCATGGTCGACGTTCTTCTCGCATACCGTGGCATTCGGGCTGACGGTTGCTTTCTTCATGCGAAAGCCCTACTCCGGCTATCGATTCGCTCTCACTCACTTGAAGGAAGTGTCGCTTCGCACCGCCACGAGCGTGATGAAACTGGCGATGCCGATCGCCGGAGACATGGCCGTCTGGCAATTCGCGATGCTGGCCTATATCAAGGTCGTCTCCAGGATCGGTCCCCAAGCGCTGGCGGCGTACTTCATCTACATGGCAGTGCGATCGATCGGCTTCATCCCGATGAGTGCACTTTCCCAAGGTGTTTCGGTCATCGTCGGGCGCGAGATCGGCGCGGTTCGTCCGAAGCGCTTTCAAGCGGCTGTCGGGCGGGCGGTGAACCTGGCGCTGGCCATCTCGGCGCTCATGGCCATCCTCTTCATTCTGATCGCAAAGCCGTATGTCGGAATCTACGATGTCGATCCGGAAGTGAGTCGAATGGCGATCTGGCTGACGATGCTATTCGGCGCCATCATCCCATTCGAAGGGCTGATCATCATCTTCTCGTCGACGCTGAGAGCCGGGGGCGATGCTCTTCGCGTCAGCGTGATCTCGTTCTCGAGTTTCTGGCTTGTGGGCGTTCCGTTGGCGTGGTTCTTCGGTGTGTTCCTGCACGGGGGGATGTTGGGCGCATTTATCGGCATCGGACTCGAGAGCGTGGCAAAGGCATGTCTTTTTGTGTGGCGGTATCGGGGTGGCAAATGGGTCCGAAATCTGACGGATTGACGCACTCACGGAACTTGGCAGAATCGAACTTCCTTGAAGCGCAGCACCGGATGACGCACCGATGGCGGAACAACAGACACTGCAGCCTGCGTGGTTTGTCCTCCGTTCGACAGCGAACCCGTTGGCCTGGCAGAACTCTCCAAATCCGGCAGACGGATTCGACAAAGAGGGTATGGAATGAAGACTGAGGCTTGGGTCGATCTCCTGCAACTGCACCATCCCTTCGGAATCTCGCGCGGCACGACCTCGGAAATGCCGGTCTTCTTCGTGGAGTTGGAGGGAGGCGGAATCGGCGAAGGTTCGCCGGTCCGGTACCACGGTGAAAAAGCAGAGGAAGGAGTGCGTCTCGTCCAGCAGATGGCCGAGCCCGTGACGGAAGAGAACCTCTTCGATCTCTCCGAGCACATGCAGCGCGCCCGCGAGATCGCCCCGAATCACTCCAGCGCACGAGCCGCCTTCGATATCGCCTTGCACGATCGCATCGGGCACCAGCTTGCAATGCCGCTGCATCGCTACTTCGGCCTGCCGCCTGCAAGGAATGTAAGTTCGACATTCACGATCTCGTTGGATTCGGACGACAAGATGGTGAAAAAGACCCTCGAAGCTGCCCCATTCCCCGCGCTGAAGGTGAAGCTGGGAAGGGACGCTGCAATCGACGGGGCGACGTTGCGCGCCGTTCGCGAGGCTGCTCCGGACAAGATCATCCGCATCGACGCGAATGCCGGTTGGAGTCTCGCCGACGCGCGCGAGATGCTTCCCGTGGCAGTGGATCTGGGAATTGAGTTCATCGAGCAGCCCCTGGCGATCGGGAACCTGGAGGAGTTGGCGATTCTGAAGCGCGAGTCTCCCCTGCCGATCGTCGCCGACGAAGATGTTCAGGATGCGTCGTCCCTCCCACGGCTTCTTGGCCTGGTCGATGGCATCAATATCAAGCTGATGAAGTGCGGCGGATTGTGGGAGGCGCGCCGCATGATGGCGTTCGCCCAGACCGTTGGCTGGCAGGTGATGTTAGGCTGCATGATCGAGTCTTCGATCGGAATTGCCGCAGCTTCACACCTGGCCGGAGCCGCCGATTCCTTCGACCTGGATTCGGAGTGGCTGATCTCGAACAACCCGGCCGGACCAAACGTACTGAATGGCGAAGGTCTGCTGAATACTCCCGATGGCCCGGGCCTGGGTGTGGGGTGGTTGGGGTAGGGAATTCCGCTCTTGCCCTGCCCCAGGTCCCCCGGCAGCATTGCGCATTCCTTCGGGAGCCTTGAAGTGTCCACAGAACAGGCCCAGCAAACCCAACAGGAAGTGACGCTCATCCAGCGCATCTCGACAATCCGTCGGTTGGATTGGTGGATCTTCGCTGTTCTGGCGGCGCTGACCTTCCTGGCGTACATTCCGGCATTGAGCACAGGCTTGCTCTCCGATGACTGGGGCCTCGTGTTCCCGCAGTACAGCCCATGGACTGCCTGGCACGGCCATTGGTTCTTCGGCGGCCATGGAAGCTATTATCGGCCGATCGCACGCCTCGTCATCTTCTACACGGCTGCGATCTTTGGAACATCCGGCGTTGCGAGCCATCTGCTCTCAATTTTCCTGCACATTGGATGCGGTGCCTGGATCTTCGTCGGACTGAAGCGTCTGGGACGACCGACTGCCGGATTGATCGGATCCGGAATCGGAATGCTGCACCCGGCAGCGGTGGAAACTGTCGCTTGGATCGCCAGCCAGACCGATCTTCTTGTGATGTTCTTCTTCCTGGGAACTCTGGCCACGGCAGTTGGACCGTTGAATCCAAAACGCTATGTAATCACGGCCGTATTCGCGATCCTCACGTATCTTTCCAAAGACACATCCCTTCTCCTGGGACCCTCCATTGTCGGAGCCTGTCTGTATCTGCTCCTCTTCGTACGTCCGTTACCGGCCGAGAAGAATCGTATCCTGACTCTGCTCGGTATCCACGCTGCTCTCTGGATCGTCTATCTTTGCGCCAGGAAGATATTCCTTGGATCCTTCTTCTACGAGACTCCTAGCAATCCAATCTCTCAAATGGTCGCCAATCTGATGGCCATCATTAACGAATTCCTCTGGCCAATTGGCCGCTTGTTCGAGGAGCGCGGATTCCTGCACAAAGAAACTGTCCCGTTTTTTGCAGGTCTGTTGGCGCTGCCCTGCCTGTTCTTCTGGTGCATTGCATCGAAGCGTCACATTGCGGCCATCGCGATTGCGCTCATGTGCCTTGGGATGGGGCCCTACATGAAGGCGCTGGATGTGACGACATGGACGGGCGGTGGCGAGCGGTTCTTCTACCACCCACTGTGGTTCTTTGCGATACTCTGCGGACTGCTTCTGCAGCCGGCATTTGAAATGGCCTGGAAGAAACGCGCCTATCTCGGCATCGGGGCGATCGTGGCCCTCTTCGCGGTCCGACTGGCGTTCCAAACGGGGATGGAGTTGGATGACTTCCGTCGCGCCGCTCTCGTGCGCGATCAGATTCAGGGCGAGCTGGAAAAGAGCGTCCTGAAGGCCAAGAATCCAATCATCATCGTGGAGCGTTATCCCGACCGAATCGGTGGAGCGTTTGTTTTCCGGAATGGTTTCCGCGATTTCGTTGAACTTCTCGCAGATCGCAAGATCGAGGTCTTGATGGTTTCGGACCTGACGCCGGAAAAACTCGAGCCCGGCATGCAGGTCTTCCGATTCAACTTCAAAGACGAAGGCGTTGCTCCGATCATCGAGTTCGATCCAGTGATGACGCGATTGGCCCAGGGGCCGCAGCAAGATGAGAGTGGAGAAACGCGCCCCGCACCTTACGTCATGGACTTCTCGGATCCTGCTATGCGGCGAATGCGCTTCTCGCTCAGTCCCGATCTGAAGTTCGTCCAGCCCAATCCCGATGGCTCGTTCCGATTCGAGATCACCGGCAAAGATCCACACATCGGAATTCCCCTGACCCAGAACTTCGACCAGCGCCCCTACAGGACAGCCTTCTTCGAGTTCGCGCTGCCAGATGCTACGGAGAATGAAACACGCACAGATACATTCGACCTGATTTTCGTTCCGGGAAAACCAGACTCCGCCGCGGTCACACTCTCTCAAGAGGTGGATATCACGGCGCAGAAGCAACGTTTTGAGGCCGATCTCAGCAGGAGTCTCGCATGGCGCGCTGCTCCAGGTCTCAGTTGGATTCGTTTCGATCCGGGCAGCCAATACCGCGGATACATCGACATTTACCGGATGGGACTTGAGTAGGATTACTCGGCCGGTTTACCGGACCAGCCGTTGTAGCGTGCCATGGCTTTGATTGTGCCATCGGAAAGCACCGTCTCGATGCAGTCTGCGGAGACTTCGATGGCAAGCTCCGCCAGTTCGAGCCCCTCGCCCCACATGCTGCCAAGCACGTAGGCCGCCAGATCGTGGACGGGTTTCATCGGCGCGCACCCGATGCGCAGCCGCGGAAAGTCCTGCGTCCCCAGGTTCTGAATCAAATCGCGCAATCCGTTGTGACCGCCGTGGCTGCCGGACTCACGAAGACGAATCTTGCCGAACGGCAGATTCACATCGTCGCAGACGGCAAGGCAATTCTTCGTCGGGATCTTGTAGTAGTCCGCGAATGGACGCACCGCGTCGGCCGAACGATTCATGTACGTCAACGGCTTCATGAAGTACAGCTTGTCGCCATCGAAATTGCCTCCGGCAATCATCGCCGGCCATTTGCTCAGATTTTGCCAGCGCAGCCCGTGACGACGTACGAGCAGGTCCACAACCTCGTAACCGAGATTGTGTGGAGTGCGGTTGTATTTTGCGCCGGGATTTCCCAGTCCTGCGATCAGCCACATGAAGCGCGTGCCCTCGTCAAAGAAATGCGGGCGACAGGGTGTCGTGCCCCCCTGTCGCCCGCCAAGGACAAAGTGCCCTCGATCGAGCTATCTCCGGAAACGGACTACATCGCCGTCACTGATCGTGCCATTCGTGGGATCATATTCGAGGTCCGCCAACGCGTTTTCCAGTCCACCGTACTGGGAATCGACCTGGCTGGTTATGGGGTGATTGTATTCTTCGATATATCGAATCACAGCACGCTCGTTCACATCGCCCATTCGTGCAGGACTGCCTGAGTCGGTGGCTGTGCTGAGCGGATTCGTCGTGTTGAACGAGCCAACGCCCACCTGGCCCCCGATCTTCTGCAGGGCATCTGCATCCGGGCCGAAAGACGTCAGAATCCAGCCATTCTGAGTGTCTTTTGCGTTCCGGTACGCGTACGTCAGGCGCCCACCAACCTGCTCCGCGAAGGGATCCAGGGGAATGCGGGTCATGTAGGCAATCGGGGTTGTGAGCGATCCGACAAACTCGCCGGAAGTGCCTTGGGATGCGAACGTGTAGTGCCCACCCGTCAGACCGTGAGCTGCAATGAAGTCGCGAATGTCCTGGGGTTGTTTGGCGGGATTGTCTGTGCCCTCCGGATAGGAATTGTTATCAACCCGATAGGATTCAAGGCCGGTGACGATGCTGCGCATGTCTGCGAGCGATCGTGAAACCTTCGATCGGGTCTGGGCCTCAAGGAAGTTGGGAACGGCAATCGCAGCCAGGATGGCGATGATGGCTACGACGATAAGGAGTTCTATCAGTGTGAATGCGTTGCGAGTTCTGGGAGAGAAGATCATGCGAGTCTTTATGCCTCCGGGGGAATGGATTGTTTGAATCAAGCGAACGCATCGCTTCCAACCCAAACGCCCTGCCGGTCAATGCAAAATAAGTTTGGCATGCCAAACATTGTGTCATAAACGGGCCGGAAACAGCCCGTTCGTGGACTATTCCCGATCGTCGATCAACCCCCTGTAACGAACGAATACGGCCTCAATCTGCGCCTGTATCCTCACCATTTGCGGCGCCGTTATGGAATAGAGCCTCGCGGCGGAGGTCTTCTTCTGCACGATTGAAAGAAGCCCCTGGTTGCTCCTCCATGCGGCGAGTTCCTGCTCCAGCAGTTGACGCCTCGTCCCGTCTTGGGCGTTGGGGATTCGGACTTCTTCGAGAATCGCAATCTGAGCCTCAGACGCCGCATCCATCCAATCACGACCGGTCGCATCCTCGGGGACTTCGATATCAATGCCTTGCTCGCGAGCGGCCCGGACGAGTGCGACTGGGTCGAATATCGAAGGATCATACGCCTTGTCGAATCGGATTCCCTGCAATGGCTCCCAGTTCTCGTGCAGGACTTGATACACGCCAGCACGCAATTGGGGATCATCCGTCTCTTCAAGAATGTATTCGGCAGTATCGAGTCCCCAGTCCAGAATCGTAGAGCCGCAGAGCTTCTCGATGAGGGAAGAGAAAGGGCGACACCTGGCGCTGCGGAACAACACATGAAGTTCAGCCAGCGTGTCCTCTCGATTTCCATCCTGGAATTCCGCGAGGACGCGAGCTTGCTGAGCCTTCGCCGACCCTTGAATGGCAATCTGGAATTGGACGAGATCGCTCTGGGACTGGTGTGCGGCGACATTTGGCCGGTCTGCAGTCCAGACTCCCAGAAGGTAGTCCGGTTGCTGGATCGTCTCGACGAAGCAAAGCCGCGCGGGTTCCCAGCACTCCAACGTGCTGGCGGGAATGGCGGCCCCAAGATCGGTATTCAGAGCGGCGCCCAGTTCTTCCATGCTCTCCACAGCAGCCTGCCGATTCATGGCTTCCCATTGCATCCGGAACTTGTCGACGCACGCCAGGGTTTCTTCCGAGAAGCTCGATGGGACGAGTGCGGAGTCCGGGACATTGGCAGGCTCATTCATCCAGCGCCCGAAGGACGTCTGCTGAGATTGCGACAGATTGGCCAAAGCTCGGGACTGGGCATACATGAGGAGCCCTGTGACCAGGCCAATGACGAGCAGAATGATCCCAACGGGAATCAGTATCCCGAGCAAAATCAGCTTTCGGCGGCTTCTCGGCATTTCGCTCCCTCACGAGTGAATGTTTGTAGCATCCCTACTGAGAAGCGCCAAAGGTATTCATTGAGAGGTGCAACCTTTTTTGCCATGATGGCGCTGATTTTGCTTGAATCGGCGGCGAGGGTGACTCACCCTCCCAATCACTCTTCTGCGAAGGTTTCGGAAGGTGGGTCGCGTTGTCGACCCGCCTTTTTTTGTCGATTGCCGGGGATGGAGAGGAACTCGAAAGGGAGCACACGATCGTGGCAAAGAAGAAGAAACAAGAAATTCGGCGGCTCAATGTGAAGCCGCTCATCAAGCAGATCTCGAAGGAAAAGGAGCTGGAACCGGACATCATCAAGTTCGCCATTGAATCGGCGATTCTGTCCGCCGCCAGCAAGCGCGCCAACACGTTCTCCGATCCCCGCCCTGATCTGGACATCGAGTCCGGCGACATGCGCATCTGGGTGAAGAAGAAAGTTGTGGTGAGCGTTGACGATCCGCGACACGAAATCGATATTCTCTCCGCCAAGGGCCTCAACCCCGCCAATATGCTGGGCGACGAAGTCGAAGTCGAGATCGACCCGGAAGAATTCGGTCGTATCGCCGCGCAGTCCGTCCGCCAGGGCATCCTGCAGCGTCTGCGTGACGCAGAGCGCGATCGCATTTACAACGACTACAAGGACAAGATCGGTCAGGTCGTCACCGGTATCGTGCAGCGCTACGAGCGCCGCGATGGCATCGTTGCACTCGGCAAAGTCGAATGCCTCCTTCCATCCCAGGAAATCCCGATGGGGGTTCGCTATCGTTACGGCGATCGCATCCGCTGTCTGATCATCGACGTGCGCCGCACGCCGAAAGGCCCGCAGGTCATTCTGTCGCGTACGCGTTCGGAACTCGTGAAGCAGCTCTTCGCGATGGAAGTCCCGGAAATCAGCGACGGCACCGTGAAGATCGTGGAAATCGCCCGTGAGCCTGGCGTGCGTACGAAGATCGCCGTCAACAGCATGGACCCGAACGTCGATCCCGTCGGTGCGTGCGTTGGCATGAAGGGCTCGCGCGTTCAGATGATCGTGCGCGAACTGGACAACGAGAAGGTCGACATTGTGCCGTACTCGCCGATCTCCGAAACGTTTATCAGTTCCGCTCTGAATCCGGCCCGTATCATCAGCATCAAGCTGAACGAAGTCGAGCGACGCGCGGAAGTCGTCGTCGATAGCGAGACGCTGGCAAAGGCAATCGGCAAGCGCGGCCAGAACGCGAAGCTGGCGGCAAAGCTGACCGGCTGGAAGATCGATATCTCTGGCCAGGAAGACGAAGCCGAACTGGCTCGCCTGGAAAGCATTTCTCTCCAGTACCTCGAGGACTTCCTGTCGCAGATCGAAGGCCTCTCGCAGTTCAGCCGCGAAGCCTTGGCACGCAGCGAATCTTACAACTCGGTCGAGAAACTGGCCGAGATCGAGCCACAGCAGCTCGTCAGCTTCACCGGCGACGATCTGGAGCTTGCCGAAGAAATCGTCGAAGGCGCCCGGGAGTACCTGGATGGCCTCGAAGAAATGACGGCCGACTCGGAAGCGGGCCTCAGCGAAGAGCTGAAGAAGCGCCTGAACGAGGTCAGCACCCTGGCCGATCGACTGGCGGGCAAAGAAGTCATCTCGGTCACGCCGGATGATGTCAGCGAACCACCGGCAGTAGGCGCCGATTCTGAAGAGGCACCTGCAGAAGAGGCCTCAGCGGAGGAAGCTCCAGCGGAAGAAGCTGCTGCTGAAGAGCCTTCCGAAGAACCTAAGACCGAAGGGTAATCAGACCAACAGGCCGGTCCGCTCCGTCGGATCGGCCTGCTTCTTTGCAGGGACCGTTGGGGGAATCTGTGTCGCACCCGTTTCAAACTCCCGAAGAACTCGTCAAGTTCATCGAGACGCGTCTTGAGCGAGGCGAACTCGACGCCGCGATCGAATCGGTCGCCGATGTCGACTCGCGATTTCCGGACAGCGCCCTGGCACATCACGTCGCCGGGCTTGTTCACGAACGCGCTTACATCGAGTGGAATGCCAGAGGCGAGACGCCGGAGTTGAGCCTCTACGAAGAGGCCGAACGGCAGTATCGCATCGCCCTTGAACTCGAAGAACACGACGAGTTTCTCCATCTGGAGCGGCTGTACGCGTGCCTCTTCGTCTTGGGCACTCAGCACAACGACGCCGATCGGCTGCGTGAGGCGCAGGCCGCGGCGCTGCGATTGCTCGACACCGAAGATCGCGAAATTGAAGCGATCTACAGCCGAGAGTCCGCGATCGTCACAGCAGCGTTGGCTCGGACGGCGAACGATCCGGCGGAATGGGACCGTGCGGAACAACTCTTCAATGAAGCGATCGAACCTGTGTCTGGGCGGGAAGTGTTTTTCTTCTACTACTACCGTGGCCTCACCACGCGGGAACTGGCCCAACGCGAGCAGGATCAGGAGCGCTTTCGCAAAGCAGCCGGGTATTTCCGCCAGGCAGGAGCCCAAGGAACAAACCGCGCCCTGGAGTTCCTGATGGCCGATTGTCTCGTACAATTGGAAGAGCCCACGAAGGAAGAGCAGCAGGGGGCGGAGAACCTGGTCGGGGTACTGATGGACATTAATCCGGCGGATCCCCTCATCGAGTCCTTGCATAAGCGCTGGGAAATCCGCAAAAAACTGCTGGAAGGTAACTGACGCGCGAGGCGCCGCCAATGATTCTGGTCATCGACAACTACGATTCGTTTACATACAACCTGGTTCAATACCTGGGTGAGTTGGGGGCGACGCTGCACGTCGTGCGCAACGATCGCGTCGATGATGCGCTGATGAAGCGTCTTCAGCCGGATCACATCGTCATCTCGCCGGGACCGGGCACCCCCGACGAGGCGGGGCTTTCCTGCCACGTTCTGACAGAGTACTCGCAGCACATCCCGACCCTGGGCGTCTGCCTGGGGCACCAGTGCATCGGCCAGGTGTTCGGCGGACGCGTCGTTCGCGCGCCCCGTTTAATGCACGGCAAGACGAGCCAGATCCGCCACGACGACACGGGCGTTCTGGAAGGTCTGCCCAATCCGTTCACGGCGACCCGCTATCATTCGCTGATCATCGAGGACGGCTCTCTGCCGAAGTCCGTCGAAGTACTTGCCCGTGCCGAGGATGATGACGCCATCATGGCGGTTCGCCACACGGTCTTCCCCATCCACGGCGTTCAGTTCCACCCGGAATCGATCCTGACCGGTGACGGGAAGAAGATCCTGAAGAACTTCCTGGAGATTCCGTCGCGGATATCTCTCTAGCGTTTTTCTGCAAATGACTGAAGGACAGCCTTGCTGAAGGTCACGGGTTCACGTGGCACGCGATCGAGGTCGAATCGCGCCGTGAGTTGATCCATCGTCACGCGCTCCCCCACTTCGCATTGCCCGAGCGTATGTGCCAGATAGCTGCGGATTGCCGCGGCATCGTATCCGCCATTCAAGAACGCAGTGAGGTCATCATCACCGGAACGCTTTGAGAGGCGACGGCCGTCTTCGCCGAGCATCAACGGAATGTGCAGGTACTGTGGGATTGGCAAATCCAAGCAATGAAGCACCCATGCCTGGCGCGCTCCGGAATCGAGCAGATCGTCGCCGCGGAGAACCTCCGTCACGCCGGAGCGAGAATCGTCGACTGCGCAGGCGAGTTGATATGCGAACAGCCCGTCGCCGCGCTTGATAACGAAGTCTCCGCAAATGCGCTGCAAGTTGACGATCAACTCGCCAACGAAGAGGTCGCTATATGGGAAGTCGGAGTCTTCGACGCGAAGCCGGTAGGAGTGCTGCAAACCATCAACGATGCGCTCATTTGCTTCGTCGTTACTCAGCTTGCTGCATGTCCCCGGATAGCCAATGATACCGTCCTCAGAGTGTGGCGCTGAGAGCGCGAGTTGGATGTCTTTGCGGCTGCAGAAGCAGGGATAGGCCCACCCCGCCGCGATGAGCTTTTCAAGAGCTTCAGCATATAGATTGGATCGTTCCGATTGGCGGAGTGGCTCTTCGTCCCAGTCGATTCCGAGTCCGCGAAGATCTTCAAGCTGTTGTTGCTCGGCGCCTTCGCGCACCCGTGGCGCATCCAGGTCCTCGACTCGCAGCAGGAATTGGCCGCCGCGCGATCGCGTGTAAGCATACGCAGCCAGGGCCGTGCGCAGGTTGCCTAAATGCAGCGCGCCCGTTGGGCTCGGTGCATACCGGCCAACGGGGCGCTGATCAGACTTCTCGGACAACATGAACGATCACTTTCCGCCGGCAACGATCTCCGCCACGCGGTCGCCGACATCGGTCGTCCCGCAATTCATCTCGCCAATGTTCAGTCCGGGCAACTCGCCGGCCACTTGCGCAACGGCGGACTCGATTGCAGTGGCGGCGTCGTCTTCACGCAAATGCCGCAGCATCATCGCACCAGCGTTGATGCAGGCAAGCGGGTTGATCACATTCTGACCGGTGAATTGCGGAGCCGAACCGCCGACCGGCTCGAACATTGAAACGCCTTCCGGATTGATGTTGCCGGAAGCGGCAATTCCAAGACCACCCTGAATGATTCCGCCAATGTCCGTAATAATGTCGCCGAACATGTTGTCGGTTACGATGGTGTCGTAGACTTCGGGCGACTGCACCATGTACATGCAGCAGGCATCCACGTGGTGATAGCCACGCTTCACATCGGCGTAATCCTTCGCGCCCATCTCGTTGAAGGCGCGCTCCCACATCTCAAAAGCGAATGTCAGCACGTTGGTCTTTCCGACAAGATGCAACTGCTTGCGCGAGCGCGTCTTTGCCAGATCGAACGCGTAGCGCAAACAACGATCGGCGCCCTTGCGCGTATTGATGGATTCCTGCACGGCCACTTCGTCCGGCGTGCCCTTCTTCAGAAAACCGCCGGCTCCTGCGTAGAGCCCTTCGGTGTTCTCGCGCACGACGACGAAGTCGATGTCCTTGCCCGTCTTGCCCGCCAGCGGCGTTTTGACGCCATCGTACAGTTTGACCGGACGAAGGTTGATGTACTGGTCCAGTTCAAAACGAAGCCGCAGCAGAATGCCGCGCTCCAGAATACCGGGCTTCACATCCGGGTGACCGATCGCAGATAGGTAGATCCCGTCCATCTGCTTGAATTCTTCCAGAACGGAATCCGGTAGGGTCTCGCCGGTGCGCAGGTAGCGCTCTCCGCCCAGATCATAATCGGTCAGGTTCGTTCCAAAGCCGAATCGTTCGCCTGCGACCTTCAGGACCTTCAAACCTTCGGCCATGACTTCCGGCCCGGTTCCGTCGCCGTGCAGGACGGCGATATTGTGTGTCTTTCCCATGTCGATTCCTCGTATCAGTTCATTCCATTCGTGCGGTTCTTAGCTGCCGCGCCTCAGCCGCGTCAATCGCCGGCGCGCACTGTGACTCAACCACCAAAGGGGCCGCCATGGCTCGCCGCGATCCGCTCGCTCCAGTCGCATCCGCAAACCGGCCAGAAGCAGTTCGTCCGGCCCGACGCCACGGAGCGCCTCGCCCAGGCGCAGTTCCCGTGCGAGATTCCGGTGCAGTTCGTGGACGATGTCAACCCAGCCACGGACTTTCCACGGACCATGACGCAAAACACCGCGCAATCGGCTCGGAGGCATGAAGTTCAGGTCCTCTTCGAGGATTCGCTGAACGTGATGCGCCTGCAGCGGCTCGCCCGGCGCCCACTCGCGCCCCTCCCCCGCTTCGCGAACGACGATCTCAGCGAGTTCTGCGGGTCTCCACAGAAGATGCCCCCAAGGCACTGGAAAGATATCGTCCAGGTGATGCCCCATCGCGGAGAAATACAACGGCTCGGTTACTGCGTAATACATCCCACCGAGACGCAATGCACGCGCGCATTCAGCGAAGTGCTCTGCCGTTCCGCGAATGTGCTCGAGGCAATTGACCGTATAGAGGAAGTCCTGGCTGCCCGTCGCGACGGGCAATGCTTCTGCCCAGGCTTCGGCAAAAGTGAGATTCGGGGGAAATGTAATGGCGGTCAGATTGCCTTCATCGTCGCGATCGAAGCGAAGCGAGTCCTTCAGCAAAGGCTCTCTCTCCGCAAGGCGATACAGCGTATATATATTGCCGATGTTGTGCGGCGTGGATCCACGCCAGGAAGGTTCAATACCGAGTACGGACTCTGCCCTGCGGGCAGCAACCAGAGCGGCCACCCACCCCATGCCGGCTCCGATCTCTGTCGCACAGAATCCGGCAGGCAATGTATCGATGATGGGTGCGAGTTCGTCGTGGAACAACTGCGCCTGCCAATGCCCTGTGTGAGCAGCCGCCATGACTTGCGCGGTCGATTCAGCAGAAGCTTCACGGCGATGCCGCAGTTCGTTGCGCGCAAATGTCAAGGCGGCCTGGCGCGCATGCTCGAGCGCGCGAGAGTTGCGCCATAGTCCACTTGGATCGGGAAGTGCAGCCGTCATTCGTCGGGGTTCTGGCGCTCCGGATGTCCCCACCAACTGCGAGGCTGGTTCTTTCCTTCGGGATACTTCTCGGCCATCAGCTTCGTGACGTCGGCCATCTTGCTCGCGGGGGACGCCCAACGATCGATATCTGGGAAATCGAGGCGGCAGTTCTCGCACTTCTTGTTCGAGTAGAATCGAATCGGGCACCAGAAGCTCTCGACATTGCGAAGCATCTCCGCCCCGAGAGAATACACCCCGGTCATCCAATCGCAGTACAAACACCAGACCAGATCGTGCCCGACAAGTCCCTCGAATTTCTGGCGAGAGATATTCACCCATTCCGCCTGGCGATAGCGCGGAAACCCAAGGACCCAAATCAGGCCCTGGTAGGTCGTGATCTCTGCCAGACGAATCGACAGGAAGACCGGCAAAGCCGGAATGGTCAACCAGAGCCCAATGTGATTGCGAACCGGGCCGACAACCTGATCGAGGACTCGTCGGATCTTCGGTCCATCTTCATGCCCTGAGGCTTTCGTGTGGACAATGCAGAAGACCTGGAGCGCAATGAACTGTCCCACGAGACAGCCCCAGAAGCCACCCCATCCCCACTTCGCGCCGGCGTAGAACCAGGGCACCCAGGTCAGCAGGCTGACGAGAATATCCAGGAGCGGAGCGCGCGTCGCCGCCTCTGTCAGGCGAGTCAGGCGCACACACAGAGCGATCACTAGAATCTCGTAAATCAGGATCTTCACGATGGCGGCGAAGAACATGACGGGCTCCTTGTGGGTGTGAGTTCAGCTTCGGAAGTTCTTCCAAACGTCGGCAAGGCGCGTCTGCCCTTCCGCGATTCCCATCTGCTCCAGGGTTCGCCGGACATACTTGCCGATCATATCGGTTTCCAGGTTCACGCGCTGGCCAGGCCGGCGACGCGAGAGCGTCGTCCGCTCCCAGGTTTCCGGGATCACGGCTGCGGACAGACCACTCTCGTCGATCTCAACAATCGTCAGACTGATCCCGTCGATTGCGATGGAACCTTTGCGAATGCACTGGTCCAAAATATCCAGCGGCGCGTTCACCCAGACCTCCCAGGATTCCCCAAGATTTCGGGCTTCGCGCAGGGAGCCAGTGCCGTCCACATGGCCTGAGACCATGTGTCCACCCAGCCGATCCCCCAGCGCCAGCGCCCGCTCCAGGTTAAGTGCATCTCCGATCTTCCGATCGGAGAGCGTGGTTCGCTGCAGCGTCTCCGGAGAGGCAAAAGCCACGAATCGATCCTGGGAGAAAGATTCCACGGTCAGACAGCATCCATCCACCGCGATGCTCTCCCCATCGAGGAAACGATCAATAAATCCAATGGCTTCAATGACAAGCTCGTACCCTCCGCCGCGGGGGCGGAGCTCCAGGAGACTTCCAACATGCTGGATCAGCCCGGTAAACATGCGCAGAATCTGCCACGGCAATGGGTCCGACACAAGCGACTTTCAACGGGCTGTCCGGGTCCGGCAAAGAGGTTTCACCAGAGAACAGCGAAATGCTCGCAACCTCCCGGCAAACCGCCCTATCATCTGTAAGGTCAGTTGGGTAGCTGCAGTCTGAAATCCGGACAATTGGAGCCCTCTAGAGAAGAAAAGTCTCGCCTTGCACCGTTGGGAGACCTTATGATCTTTGACTAGAGATGCAGCCGAAGCACCTTCGGAAAGAAGGGGTGTTTTGTGGCTAAGAACCTCGATCTGAAGACCAGGGAAGAAGAGGACGTGATGAGAATGCATACACTCCGCGAAAAAAACAGCCCCGGAGCCGGCCACGGCCGGCGCACCCATCGAGGCGGCGCCCACAGCGTCGTCACCCTGTCCAGCATCATCGCCATGGCCTTCATGCTGATCGGAGGAGCCCTCTCCGCTCAGGCGCAGAATCCCCAGGCGGGCACCCAGGCGAATCAAGGCCAGAGCAGTCCTCCGCCAGCGATACAATGGACCTCGCTCTCAGAGACGGAGACGCTTCCTCTGCAAAGCCATGTCTTCATTCGTGCGAAACTGGTCAGCCTGGTACCGCCGGATCCGGGCAGCAAGCAGCCCTATTCCATGTACATCAGCGACAATACCGGCACCCAGCGCGCCGTCATCTGGCAGAATATCTGGGAACGCGTTCCGAACAGAAACGAGTTTCAGGCGGGCCTGATCATCGATCTTTATGCAGAAGTCTCGGATTTCCGTGGCGACCGCCAATTGGAAATCAACCGCCCGCAGGACATCCGCATCGCGCCAATTCCACAGACGCTTCCAAACTCCGCATACCGAGAGGAAGCGAGTTCCGACGAGCGCGACGAGTATAACGAAATGAGCATAGGCGCGATCTCGTTCGCAACGATCGGCAAGAAGGTTCGCGTCCGTGGCACCGTCAGTGAACTCTCCATCTCCCCCGCCCCCCGAGTTCCAACAAAAGTTGTCGTTCGGGACAATACGGGCGAGATTGAAGTGGTGTACTGGAGCGAAATCTCCGACGCGCTGTCCTACGAAAACCAACCCGTCGTTGGTCAGCAGATCGAGATGGGCGGCGTCATCAGCGAATGGCGCGGTGCACTGCAACTGAAGGTCACCGAACTCAGCCAGGTTCGCAAGCCGCGCGCGCGGCAAAGCCAGCCGGCACAACAGCAACCGGCCTGGGGAATGCCGGATCAACCGCAGTCGAACACCGGATACCCAGGACAATGATCCCTGCAGGCGGACGGGGGGTCCAATGTCCGCTCTCAGGATACCAGGAACAGTGAAGCCTTGTCGGTTTGTGAGCAGCATGCTTTTTTTTGATTACGAGGGAAAAAACCTGTTGCTCTAGCACCCTGATTCGGTAACTGTACCCGGTTTGGGAAGGTTACCGCAAGGTGAGCAGGCATCCAAACCGGCAACCAACTCACCCGGCCGTCGCGCCACCCAAAAATCCACTTTCCCTCAGGGGGTAATACCGTGACGAAACAGATTCTGTCTAAGTCGAACAAGGGCTTCACGCTCATCGAATTGTTGATCGTGGTTGCCATCATCGCGATCCTGGCGGCTATCGCCGTCCCCAACTTCCTTGAAGCGCAGGTCCGCTCCAAGGTCAGCCGTGCCAAGGCCGACATGCGGACCATGGTTACCGGCCTTGAGTCCTACCGCGTCGACAGCAATGCGTATCCCAAGTGCAACAACTTCGGACTCGCCGGCCGCCGCGACAGCGATCCGACCACCACGCAGTACGAAGTGCTCGAGAAGCTCAGCACGCCGATTGCTTACATTACGAACGCCTTCCTCCCAGATCCGTTCGAGTCCCAGTTCCGCAGCGGCTCCATCAACCCGAACGATGGCTCCTTCAATCCTGAGGCACGTATCGTCGGAACCGATGAGCACCTCTGGAAGGTCCTGAAGTACTACACACCGGGACCCGCCGGCCTCCAGGATGTTGAGACACCCGCCGAGAAGGCCAGCTACTACGCAGTCGTCGTCTGCACCGGCCCTGATCTTGTCTACCCGAACATGGGTGGCCTGTTCTCCAGCAGCGCAACTCCCGAAGCCGTTTGCAACTGGGCATACGATCCCACCAACGGCACCGTCTCCACCGGCTCGATCTTCAAGGTCACCGGCGTGACGTCAGGCGACTCCACCGAGTACGGCGGAACCTTCTTCTCGACCATCCAGCAGGTTCAGGAATAAGCAACTCCGCAACACAGAAACAGCATGCCCCCGGGATTCAATCCCGGGGGCTTTTCTGTTCCCACGACGATCCCCCACCGCAACAAAATCGTGACATTCCCGATTGACGGCCACGGCAGATTACCCCAACAACATTGCCACCTGTCGGGGTGTGGCGCAGTTGGCTAGCGCACCTGCTTTGGGAGCAGGGGGTCGCGAGTTCGAGTCTCGCCACCCCGACCACCTTTATCTCCACACAACTCAAAGGTCCACGACCGGCTCTGAAGGCAGGAGCGGCCTTGTGCGTGTGCAACAGGTGCTACTTGCACCTCAGAAGTTGCTACTCCACCAGCAAGCGAATCATTGGCGATACACACCTTGTGAAGCCCGCTCCCCTGACCGCCGCGCAGGTGCGCGATCGAAGCCGGCACCCTCAAAACGTGCCGCCAGCGTGCCCTCAGTACGCCCCTTACGTGCCCCGAGCGTGCCTCGACAGGGCAGTTGCACATCAAATCGGCCCTATCGACCTCTTTTTGAAGGGGTTAGGTGCTGGGGACGCCGTGACATATTAGCAGGTGGATCGCGCCATTCACAGGTGCCCATGAAGAGTCCGTTGCCGGGTTTCTTCGAGGCTAAGTATGCAAGACCTTGCCCGATTGGTGGGAATGGCAGTTTGCTGGAGGCAACTGGGGCGGGCACGCCGCCGGGAAGTCCTTCGTCCTGGTCGAAAGCGCTCGCAGAAGCGGGCCAATCCCTTCGAGTACCTGCTGGACCTCTTCACTCGCCTGCCCGGCAACAACATCCAACGCCTCGAAGAATTCCTGCCCGACCACTGGCTGGCCGCGGTGAACTGAACCGATCGAATCGCCAGTGTCTCCCGCCAAGTCTTCTCGCCTCCGTTCGGCTCTCAACTGGCGCAATCAGTTCAAGACTTGTGACCCGTAGGATTGGCTACTTGCTTCGCAAGCTCGGCAAGCCCTTGTTCTGCTCCAAGCCATGGATCGTTGAGCAAGATGTCAAGAAAGCATGTGCCACATTCCGGCCGGACTTCCAATAGTGGTTCGCAGGACGATCACAGAATGCTCGATCCCCGCAGGGAACGTCGGTGTTCAGAGCGGACGAATGGGAATCCATATGCCCTGATCACTCTTTCTATCATGTGGCGTAGAACCCCGTGACAGACGGAGTTGTGCAAGGGGCAATACGAGGTCTATTCCTGGATTCGCCTAACATACGTCTCCGTTTCTGGAAGGCCGAAGGCACGAATTGTCTCCTGCGCTCCAGGGCTGTGAGATTGTGCTTCCAATACGGCCTCGTAGGGCGATGCGCCTTCTTCGATTGCGGTCCGATATGTCTCTTGCCCCCCTCCAAGCACGGCCCAACGGATATTCTCTCGCGCCGCATCGAAGACGGGATCCTGGGGCGAGTCGCGTTTAACTATCTCTAGCTGTGTCCCTTGGCTAGCCTGCACTGATTCGGTCTCAGGGAGTGATCCGTTTTCCGGAGTTGCTGTGTCTTCTGGCACCACAAACGGAACGAGAAGCAAGGCCAGAATGAATGCAGCCATCCCCCCGGTCGCATTGAATCGCACCGTGTTTCTGGTCCCAGGTATTGTGACCGTCCCCTTAGTTGAGACCTTGCCACCGAGGATTCCTGCGCCAGCAGCAACGCAGAGAATGACGAGCATGACCAATAAGTAGCGCTCTGAGGAGGGTACGCGCAAACCAAACACAGAGAGGAAGATCAGAACGACGAGAACGAGGACCAGAAGAGAGAGTAGAAATATCCCGAATACCTGAGCGATAGTTGGTCGAGATTCATTCCTCATTGAAGGCTCCTCTGCTAGTTCGCGATCGCAAATCAGGTGCTCGACATCGGATGCGGAAAGCGGGCAACTTCGCAGACGATTCTCCTCGGCTTTTGCAATCACTCGACCGATCCAGTCATCGCCTATGCCTTGTTGCTGAAGTTGGGTGAGCTCATTTACCTCTCCGCGCTGTTCGAATAGAGTCAGCAACCCATCTCGAAGTCGCCTGGCCTCCTCCTCAGGACCGACAAAATGAGCACCGTCAAGAATGTGTCTGGAGTCATCCTCTCGTGCGAAGGTCTTTTCCATAAACAAGGACAGGCGCAGCCGCTGTTCAGCGCTGAGATCACCGAATTGGCCGTCACTACGGAACGAGTCGGAAGCAGTTCTCAAAAGTACCTCCCTTCCCACATCGTCGTCCCCCAATAACCACTTCTCCATCCGAGGCCAGGCCGCCGAGATCGATGGAGTCCCGATAAGCACTGAAGCCAGTGCTATAGCAGTCTCTCTATCTCCTGCATCGCATGCTTGTTTCCAAGCTTCCAACATGTACTTCTCCGCCTCACAGTACCTCCATTCCAGCAGCTTCTCCAGGATGTTGCAGGCGAATTCATCCAACTTGTCGCGTTCCTTCACAAGTCCGAGTAAGCCCTTGCACAGTGGTTCTGGATGATTCTTCTCGAATCGATAGAGCAATCCTGGAAACGTGTGCTCCTCTCCTTTCCAGCGCAGGTATCGTTCTACCTCCATGATCACCGTGTCGGGCTGTGCAACAAGTGCCTCATTTAGAAGCTGTTCGTGAATACCCTCGGAAGAGTGTGCAAGACCGAAAGAGACTCGCTGGTGAACGATCGCAACGGCCCATTTGCCGATCAAGCTTGTGAGCGAAGAGACTTCCACTCCAGACTCAAGCAAGGTTGTCAGAGCAACGTAACCAGCCCCATTGCAATAGTAGAGCATCTTGGGCTGCTCCGGAATCACAGGGCTGCCCATCTGTAAGAACTGCTTCCCAACTCGCAGCATCTGGCTCCTTAGTTCTTCAGGGTACATTGACCAACTGGGTTTCTGCTGGAGAGGTCCATCTGGCCAGTCGCTCAAGTGGCCGTACTCATCGGCGCACACAATGTGGACTATACTCACCCATGCTCCTTCATTCCCGTTCTCGAACTGCTTCAAGAGCTCCGTGGTCTTTTCTGCTCGCCAAGTCTCCGGCTTTCGCCTTTCCGCTTCACGCTTCTTCCTTTCCGCGATAGCTTCCTCCTGCTCTTGCCGCATTCGATAGGTGTTCTTCGCTTTGTGGGCTTCTTCGGAATCGATGCGAACAGAACCCACAGCGAAGTGGAAAGCCCGACGAATCGCGTCGGGATGCTTCGCGGCACCCACGAAACCTTGGTAGCCGGAAAGATCCAATAGTTCATCGAGATGTTCCCTAATGAGTTCGTTGTCGGCGACATGGCGTGCCAGTTCAGCATAGATTTCGGCATGCCGTTGAATGTCCGAATCTCCGGCTGCCCGGAGTAGGAAGACGAAATCATCCCCGCCGAAGAGATGGCTCGCAAAGAAGATGTGTGCAAGCTGAGGGATTGGAAGTCCGAAGTCCTCGACAAAGAGGGTGATGAGATGTTGTCGTCGCTGTGCCTCACGACTGTCGGATGCCAGCTCCGCATCGTTCATTCGCTCATCGTGCAATGGGGCCTGAAAGTCCTTCGCGAAACGCAACACCGCCTTGGCGAAGGGTCTCTGCAGCTCAGGCCTATTCAGGAAAAGTATCCACGATTTCTGCATCACATGATCGACTATTCGGTTCCATATACTGCAAATCGGCAGACGCCCGTGTTCCAGAACCCACCCAAGTCCTGGGAGGAGGTCGTCATCCTGCAAGTGGGGGATCACTTTATCGCCGAGAAAGGTCGCGTACCCACCGTAGAAGTTCTGTCTCTTGGGAGGTGTCAGTGCCCTGAAGAGCTCCTCAGCAGAAATCAGTCGGTTGGGCCAGAGTGCTCGAAGGGCATATCCCTTAATCTCCTCCTGGTCATCGCCCGGAACACCGTTAATGAGTGGGATAAGCCTCCGGCAATCTGCATGAGTCCCAGCCTCCCCCAAAGCGAGTGCTGCCATGGCTCGCACTCTGTTGCTTCTGCTTTCATCGAGAGCAAGCTCAGCCAACATGGGGGAAAGATCAGTCACCTGGTGCTGGGCCGCAAGAAGGAGCGCTTCATCTAGCGACTCATCGGAAGCATCCCCGTTACTGATCCATAGCTGGAGCTGTTTCGTGAGCCCTGAGTGATTCAGATATCGGTAAGAATCCCATGAGTAGAAATCGCGACTGACGGCTTTCCATTTCATCGGGTGCAGCATAATCTGCTCGACAATGCGTTCACGGACTTCGTCAGTCATGACATCCACGCCTGCGAGCAGCAGCGCGGCGAAGTCGCGATCGGCTACGGCGCTCATGAAGCGATCTGACCGGTAGCACAGCCATCCTGCAAGCCCACGCAATTGTGGTGGGATGCCAGCATCAGGCACAGCCACCAAATCCATCCAACGATTCACTGGAACTCGGGAGACGACGAGATAGTAGGCAGCAAGAAAATCCCGATAGCCTGAATGATCAAAATACCTGCACGGAACCTCGCCACGGAAGAGGGCTGTATTGGTCAAGACATCGTACAAGCCACGATCCGCATCAGCGTCCGAGATGTCACCAAAGACGCGTTTCGCACACCAGCGAAGCTCCTCCAAAGCCATGAGCTGTTCGCCCTTGCTGCCATCGATCAGAACGCCATTCTTGTGCCCCAAAACAAGCGTGAGCGCGATGGCAGATGCAATGCGAAGCCTCTGGTCGACCGGTGGAGTGGTTGAGTATTCTGTTCGCGGTTGGGTGCCCCGACACAAGTCTCGACAGGCGGCTTCGAATATGTTCCATCGGTCCTCACCAAGCTCCTTGTCCTTCTGCCACTGGGCCAACAGGCCACGAAGGGTAAGGGGGAGACGAGCAAACACAATCAAATCCCGCTGGTAGATCTGCTTCAGAAAAGCTCCGGCTTCTATTCCCTGAGATTGCGCCGCCAGAAATACATCTGCCTCACGGAGAGGAGCCAAGTGATTGATCTGCACCCCCTCGGTCCCCCAGACTCTGTCTAACTCCCGCCGCAACGAACCGTCCCAATCGGCCGACCGGCAACTGACGCGCAGGCACCATTCGTTGCCGCTGCCCTGTTTCTCACGAAGAGCTCCGCGCAGGGCCTCAAGACCACCCGGGAGATGGAATTCGTCCAAGCCATCAAGGTACACAGTCCGCTGTCGATTAGCCATACCAGCAAAGAACACTCGGACCTCAGATGGCGACTGAAATTCCTTGAATGATCGGGCAGCGACCTCCTTGCCAGAGGCACGTGCTTCTTCCTCCATGTTCTGAAGCACGGTACTCTTACCGATCCCCATTTCCCCAAGCAGCACCACGCAGTTCGATGCGCCTGACTCTGTGGCACGGTGAAGAGATGAGTACTTCGCCATTGCATTATCAGGATCCGGCGTAAAACCCTGGAAATCGGCCAAGTGTCTGTGGCCTTTGTTGTCACCGGAGCCTTCGGATTCAGCAGGGCGCCAGAATCGCTCATCTATTCTCAGTTCGCTCAACATGCTGGCACTCTCGCCTGTGAGATGATGTCAGACTTGATACTGACAAAGCACCCAACCGGGCAAGCAGAAGAGACCGATGGATCAAGATGTCGACTATGATCTGGACTCGAAGATCGGCGCGATCGCTTGCCAAGGATTTAATCCCGAAGCAGGGCGTCGAGAAAGCGTATGCGTCCCACGAACCACATCTGGACACGACGCCCGACCTCGGTGCAGGC
>JAHLLQ010000013.1 GCA_020444065.1 bacterium
CAGCCTGCACCGAGGTCGGGCGTCGTGTCCAGATGTGGTTCGTGGGACGCATACGAAACGCTGATGGCACGTTCCTGAGTTGCGCCTCGCAATTCCAGTCCGGGGGCTTGAGATCCGGATCCAGCCAGTTTGCCCCTCGCCTCAGCCACTCTTGCCGGAATTCTCGTGCGGACTCGAGTGTATCGTCTTCATTCCCGAATACGGCTCCACAGCACGAGCAGAAACCGAAGCTCGGCGACCGCTGATCCTCGCCCCATGGCATATCCTCCTGAACGAGGCCGCAAATGCGACATGCGAGTCGCTCATCGCTTCTAAGTTGACTTAGATAAGAACGCGCCAGATGCTCGATGTACTCGGCATGATAGCGTACCGTATCCCAATTAGGGTTGCTCTCAAAATCCGCAATCATCTCCAGGTTGTTCGTTTGCCGCACAACCTCAGAAACCCAGCTCTCTGATGCTCCCTCTACCTGATACTGAAGCATCCGAATCTGAGGAGTGACTCTTCTGATCTCATTCGGCGACTGCTTGAGTTTCGTCGCCAAATAGAGCATCTGCTGTACTTGGCGCATGTCTCTCTCTATAATGGTCAGTGCTTTCCAGAGAAACTCGGCGACAGGACACTTCATTCATCGAACGTCATCTCCATCTGACGGGGAGACTCCAATTTCCTCGATACCCGCCCGCAGTTGTGAGGGCGAAGGCAAGTACCGCCGCCGAACGAAACGATGCGAGCAAGCCGTGCCGTGCTTGGCTATCCTCGAAATGCCCAACGCGTATAGGAGACATCCCGGCCGATGTCCGGCACAAGAAAAGAGTATCCGGCCCACTCCAATGGCTGCGGCGGAAACGCACTCACTGTAATGTCGGGTCCCATTGTCCCCAAATCTCCTCAATACGATCGCCCCGCCGAGGGGCGGGATCAACTGCGAACAGTGGAAAGGAATTCACTAGGATTCTGCACCTGCCACCGACACCTTCCCAGATCATCACATAGTCGCACTTCTCTGAATTCTGGCTAACACACTGATAAACGAATGTCCTTCCCAAGGGTGGGGGGTCTTCAAGGCGAAGCGCATTTGAATCTGGCAAGAAGTACTTGAGACAATCTTCGACAAGATAGGGATTGTCGCCCACGTGCATATTTAAGGGCCATTCTGGGTCACTATCTATTGCTTCTTCAATGATACCGAACACGCCAGTTCGAGGGTCGAATTCGAAGCGATATCCCTTGGTCTGCTTTGCCAGTTGCTCCGCGCACTCTTGCAGGCTGTCTGCGTGGATTGAGATATGATCGAACCTGACGACACCTGACGTGCCCTGATCCTCTTGAAGCACCTCAAAGTAGCCCTTTCCGATAAACGTTCGCACCTCTAAGACAACATCGCCTGTGCTTCCAGTCTCTCTCATGTTCCAGACGATCCCCCCCGCTATGTCAGCAATGCTGGCATGTACAAAATCAAGGGCAATTAGCATACTGCCTTCATCGGACTGAGCGCTAGCACAGAAGGCAGAAATCAATACAAGACAGAGTATTGCTTTCGACCGGCTGCTTCGGTGATTCTTCATTTGTTCTTGTCCTTTCTACCCTAGACCGATATCATGCCTCACGATTTCGATCTTCTCAGTGACAATCCGGTCATCAATCGTAAGGTACTGGGTCGTGTCGCCTCTGTACGTGATGAGGAGTGGATAATCGATGTCGTTTTGATAATTCTCAAATAGCCACACATCTGAAATGACATCTCCTACTGAATGGGAATCCAACCAACCTTCAATCCCCCTCTCGCAATGAAGGAAATCAGCATGCTCATCCGCAATAACTACGGCGATTCCGTGAATAGTCGGATCTTCCTCGATTGGGACATCGTCGTTGTTGACGTGCTCCTGGAGTTTAGTTTCAGAACCTACTTGCACCGTGATATATATTGTCGACCCAAGTGTGCTGGTTATCACTTCACTGATGCCCTCCCCAAATCCTAATACTCAACCCGGACCGAGTCCAGGGAGTCAGGTCACAAGCCCTTAGTGCTGGAAGCCAGCCTGATAGGCATCTCCTAATTCCCCTCCGCCGCCATGTGGCCTGCCGTGCTTTCAAGAAGCCAATGCGTCCCTGTCCTTCGCAGCTGCAGCGTGCTCACTTCGTCCGGCGTCAGTTTCCCCGATTCCTCCAGTTCCCGAATCGAGTCCGGCAGCCGACCATGGTCCAGGGCGAACTCCTGAATCGCGAGAACTGTCAGCACACGCTCCCTCGGCCACAGAGAATCGGCGTCATTGGCCGCACTCCAGTTCTTTTCCCAATTCGGGTCAGACTTCATAGCCTCCAACTGCTTGGTCAGATCCGAGATCAATGCTTCGCGGTTCTCTCGCGAAGAATTCTCCAGAATGTAGCTATGTGGCTGCGGGTGGTTCATACGAACGAACCAGTACGAGACTACGCCCGCCGCGATGACCAAGAGCATGCACGTCGCAATCACAGCAACCCGCGGCAGCCGCGAGGGCCGCAACGCTCCTTCTGTTTCGCTTGGCGTGTCGTTCTGTTCTTGGCTCAAGACAACTCCCCCGCTTCTCTCGCCACCAGGATGCCGACTTCATACCGATGTGTCGACCGGTAATGTCTGTGGGGGGGCGGGGGCTAGGACTGCGCCGACAGGAGCACATCCAGACGGATCTGCAATGCGACGTACCCGTAAAGGCCCTCTTCTGCGAAATCGTTCGGATCGATTTCATCGACAGGAACCACAATCTCCTTCACGGACTCCACAGTATCATCGTCGCAGAAATCGATGAACGCCTTGGTTCTATCATCGTTGTACCGAATGAACCCAGGCATCGGCCAGTCTTCACGATTCCAATCGGGAAGCCTCCCGATGATCGGCCAGACCTCCTTCTTCAGACCGAGATCACCGAATTGAGTTAACAAGATTGCCCCTTCCGGACCAGGCGGAATTCCGAGTGACTGCAACTCCTGAAGCGTCGAACAGCGCGGCCCAAAGAAGTACCCGAACGCAGGTCCTTTCCCACTGATCCGAGCAATCACCCCGCGCGCAAATCCCCCGTTCCGCAGCGGCACGGCGCAGCAATTTCCTTCTAGATCACTCAACTGCCGGTTTGTCTTCAATCTAGTTTCCTGCCAGCCTCCAGGTAATCGCACCGATTGGGATTCCTGGGCGAAATCGGCTGGTTCTTGTTTAGTCCACCATTCTCGAATCTGGCCTCGGGGTGTTCATCATGGATAATTTGCTCGCGTCCTCTTTGGGCTGCGTATTCGTCTGTCGTTCGATCCACCTCGAACTTGAATTCCTCAGTCTCCGGTTTACGCGCATGATCGCCTTTTCGACTTTTGAGGTTGTTCGTTCGTCCGGTTCTGACGACCTCACCAGTTTCCGGATCTTTGAGGAAATAAGTGCCCCCTTTTGGCTCTTGGGGAGGTGTCGGTGCCGAACACGGATTCACATTATGGCTCAGCACGCCGAGATCTGACACAAGGTAGCTGTGCTCAGTCTCAACCTCTATGTTGTAAACACGAGGTAATCCGTCAAGCGGAACCACGGATACGATCGAGACAGATCCCGTACTGGTTCGAAGTCGTCCGCCGACACGCAGATCTTCCGCCGGGATCCAGTTATCTTCATCCTCTGAGTAGAGCCGATGAGTTGACGTAAGAACGAGGGGCTCATCTGCGCCCTGCAGTTCTATGCTCAGAATATGCGTACTCAGCCGTGTGACTGTCGCCAAGACCACACGGCCTGGCGAATCCTCGATTTCCGGACAGGGTTCGATCGAGACAACCCAGGCGGGTCCGAAGATATCCAGTTCTGGGAATTCGAGCGTGATTTCCTTGCCCACTTCGGGCGCGGTTTCCGCGAACCACTCAGGTGACCGAAGGAGTTCGACCTCGAGCGTATCCCATCCGCCGTCGGGGTTAGGCATGTAGAGCGTAACAACTTGCCAATCCCCGTTGACTTCCGTCTCGTAGTCTTCTCCGTCTCCAATCGTTAGGACCCGATCCCCGACCTCCAGCTCTTCAATCGCAACCGGTCCGTCTGCTTGTTGGACGAGGGTGCCGGCGACGAAGCAGCCGGCGGGAGGCAGGTCATTGCCAGCCTTGATTGTGTCGTCGAGAGCCTTACCTCCATCCGTAATGCTATCGGCAGCGTCGGCGACCTCATCGGCGCTTCGAACGATTCGATTGGCATCCGAAACTTCATCGACTGCTCTTGCTGTGTTCTTGGCCGTGCGGAAAATCCCGACTGCCTCGAACGGCGCGGCAATCGCCTTCAGAGCAAAGCCTGCTGCGCCCGCGATGTCTGAGGCGCGTCCGACCTCACCTGCGACCCCCGAAACGATTTCTGTTTTCGTCATCCGATCATGGTTGACTGAGATCTCTGCGGATTCCTCTCCCAGCGAGAGAGTATCCGCAGCGAAGTGAGCACCGCCATAAACTGCGGCCCCGACCGTGTAGATCGCGAGGTCGGATTCCAGGCTATTGACGAAGCCGTCCGCACTTGCCAGGATCCTAGCTCCGCACGCTGCTGCCCAACCGCGCAACCCCCACGGGTCCACGTAGCTCCACGGGTTGTTGCCTGTGTACGTGTAGCCGTTGCCGAGGTTGAGGGGGTCGCCCCAGATGCCGATGGGGTCGCGGGTGATGAAGCGGCCGGTTTCTGGGTCGTAGTAACGGTGCCGGTAGTAGTAGAGGCCGGACTCGGTGTCGTAGCGGCGGCCGGTGAAGAAGTACGGATTCCCGTAGCTGGCTGTCGTCGGGCTGTGGGAACTGTCAAGGACCGTGGGTTCGCCGAAGGCGTCGTACCCGTAACGCTCGACGACCGCGCCGGACGAATCGAGCAGCGTGACGACGTTGCCTTGATCGTCCTGGTGGTAGTAGTACCAACCCTGATGTGCACCAGTAAGACGGTGCATGGCAAGCAAATCGTCGATGCCGTCGGAATAGACGAACTCAATCTGAGGCGTACCGGCCGACGATTGCTCCTGGATGCATTCCCACCCGTCGTACACGTACCGCGTGGTGGTTTCGTCCGTCGTCTTGGCGATCCGCCGGCCGAGGGCATCGTATCGGTAAGTCGTGACGGGGCCCGCGCGGTCTTCGTAGGTGACCAGGCGATTCCGATAGTCAAACGTCAGCGTGTCGGATGTTACGAATTGCCCGCTCTGGAACGTGCCGCGGCGGGTCAGGTTTCCTGTCGCATCGTGCTCGCGCCGATCCGTGGTTTCATCGTAGGTTTGGGTCTGCTGATTGAAAACGGAATGAGTGATCTCCGTGTATTGGTTGACCACGTCATCGGTCGGCGAGGAGCGGTCGTAGTCCTTGTCCCACTGCGTTCCACTCGCGACGCTCTCTCGATTGCCTGCCGGATCGTAGTCGATCGTGATCCCGTCCACGCCCGTCAGTCGCGACAGCGAATCGTACGTGAAGCTCTTCGCAACGACCGAGTTCGAACTGGCGTCCAGTTCCTCCCAAAGACTCCGATTATCGAGCGCGTCCCATTCGAATTGATGCCTGGCGAAGGTGCCTTGCGAGGGGGAGCCTTCCAGAAGATGGATGGACGTGCTCCGACCCAGCGAATCGTACTCGAAGGCGGCACGGGCCATCGGCCATTCGCCTACTGTTACGTCAAAGGATCGCGATCCAAGGCGATAACCCGTCCCGATATAGCTGTTGATCGCTATCGAGTGCTGGTAGTCATCCAGGAATTTCGTCCCGCGCCCAAGAGCATCCATCATGCGAGTGATGTATAGGCTGCCGGGATAGCTGATCCCCTTCCGCCTTCCCATGCTGTCCGCATCAAAGGCCAGCGTATCGGAGAGGGACAGGATGCTGTCGATTTGTGTCTCTGAGAGAAGGTTGCTTGCCGAGTCGAATGCCCGCGTGACGACTGAATCGTTGTCCTCGGCGCGAAGAAGACGTCCCAGGCCGTCGTAGTAGTAATTCTCGGAGGTCGTCTGGTTCGAGACACCCGTGCCAACGGATATCGTCCGCCCCGTAAGGCGCCCCAGATCATCGTACACATTGGTAATCGTCGATCCGTTCGGATCGGTAATGACCCACGGCTCGCTGAAGTCCGTGTAGGACGTCAGGTCGTACTCGCTGCCATCGGCGTGCTCGGTTGCGATGGGACGATTCAGAACATCGTAGACGTATTCCGTGGCGTTTCCATTGGGATCCGTCTGGGAGATAAGCCGAGAGTAGATGTCCCAATCAAGAGCGGTCGTATTTTCTCCGATTTTCGTGCCGTTGGCATCGTACATGTATCGGGCTGTCGACAGCTTGCGGCCGAGCAGATCATACTGGTGGCGTGTGACCTGCCCGAGGGGGTCGATTCCCATTACAATGTGATCGAACGAATCGTAGTAGAGTTCCCAGGTACGTTCGTTTGAGCCAGAGGGATCCTCGGTCACTCTGGTGAGGCGATCGAGGTCATCGTATCTGTACACCGTCGTCAGGGTTTCCGCCGTGCTGCTAGGGACGATGTTCACCAGGGTACTGGTCGTCACATTTGAGTTGGCGTCGTACAGATAGGCCTGCGTGTTCCCGATGGGGTCTTCCCATCCGGCATAGCGATGTGCCGAGTCGTAATGGTAGTCCCAGGTCTTGCCGGCATCATTGGTGGTCGAGATCAGCGCTCCGTTCGGGGAGTAGGCGAACTGGGTCGAGTTGAGGCTGTCGGAATAGGGGATCTCGCTGAAGAGAAGGTCGCCATTCGGCAACGTCCCGTCCTCGTACTTGCCTGTGGCCGGGTCAAAGACGAGCGAGGTGCCGCTCTTGTACGCGTTGTACTTGAACAGCTCTTCCTCGACCTTCGTCGTGCGACCCATCACGTCGTACTCGAAGTGCGTACGAGCGAGCGGGTGAATGCCAACATCGACCAGTGAGGTCAGTTGCCCAAGATATTCGACTTCCTCGACGCGGTATGAGTTCCAGGTTGAAGTCGTCGCGAGATCCTGCTCGTAGGTCAGACTTACGAGATTCCCCAGCGGATCGGTGATCGAAGCGAGGCGATCGAGGTCGTCATACTCATAGGTCGTTGTGCGACTATTCGCCTCACCGGGGTTTTGGATGATGTACTCGAGGTTGCCATTCGCCGTGTACGTGTATTCCAGCAATGACTCGATGTTCGATCCCACACCCCGCCGAATTCGATAAGGCATGTCGCGCTGATCGTACTTGATAGTGACGTTGTTGTGCGCCTGGATCTCAGGGGATGGGACTCCATTGAGCACACCCGTCCTGTGGAAGGCATTCAGATTCCCATTCCGATCGTATCCAAAGACATCGACAACCTGCTCGCCCGAACCCACCGTCAGTGTGGCCGTCGTAACTCGATCGTGTTCCCACTCGTATTCGATGGTCTGGATCTTCGGGTTCGAAGAGTTGTATTCGGCCTCGTAGGCGGGATGAGTAGATGGAAGATTCCAGACCTCGACCAGGTCTCCATTGTCATCGACTGTCAGGTACTCCTTTTCGATGCGTTTGATCTGCCCTGGCCGGCGATAGAAGTACTTCGTCACGCGTTGCGACTGGTCGGGACGAACAATGGTCTTCCTCAGAACATCCCCCCGAATGCTGTTCGTGTACTGGACGAGATTGCCTTTGGGGTCCTCGACGTGGTTCACGAACCCATTGCTGTCGTACTCCAAGTGCCAGTTCAGATTCTGTCCCAGACCATCAAAGGAATCCGATGGGGCATCGGCAAGATCATCGAGATCGTCGTCTGTGCTATCGATATAGACATCCGCAAGGACACGCTTGCCACAGGCCGTCGAATATTCAAAGAGATCGTACCGATAGTGACCATCTGCATCCGGCGGCCAAATATGGACTTCACGATCGCCCATTTCCAGCTTGAGATAGAAATGCTCGCTGCCGTCCGGATAGGAAGCATGTTTCAGGGTCCCATCCGCGTGATACTCGAAGTCAGTGACATTTCCCTGCTCATCGGCGATCTGAGTAACGTGATCACAGCAGTCCGAAAGCGTGTATTCCTTGCGGATTGGCTCAGCCGAAGAACCAAATACGGGAAGATCGATCACTTCGATGATCTTATTTCCGGCCAGGTCGTAGCTTCGTACATACTGTGTTGCGTTTCCCTCCGGGTACGTGACCTTCTTCAACTCGCCTTCGCCCGTCCACTCGAACTCGGTCACATAGTCCGTCGTACACGAGGGGAGTTCCGCGTTCTCGTACGAGTCATCAGAGTCGCACGACTCCGTCTTCCGGACGCAGTTCCCCATCACATTGTATTCGTAGGTTTTCTTGAACCCTCGCCGATCTTTGAGTTCCGTGGTGATGTGTGTGTCATTGTAGTCGGACGGCGTTGCGTTCACGATCGGAAGACCTACCTCGACTTCCTCTCCCTGCCAGATTTGCTTCTGGATCCTCCCTGCTTCGCCGGGTTGATACGTGTTGTACAACAGCGTCGGGCTGACGAGTCCTCCATCGATGATTTCGCTGATGCTCGAGATGCCGCAGACCGCATTCCAACTGTGGTATCCATACCGAATGCCGATCGAGATCGGATCTAAATCCGGCCCGAGCTCGACTTCTCGTGTGACCGATTTTAATTGGCATTTTGAGGAGCTATCGGCGAAGTAGTAGTCGTAGTTGATAACTTCCGACGTCAGCTTGTTTGTGACAGACTTGATCAGCCCCCCCCATGGCTCATTGGGATCCATGGGGATCTGACGGGGATAGTAGTCGACGGTAATTCCAGCGCCGTTCGCGAAGCTGGCAGCGGCGAATCTGTAGAGAGTTTCCCAGCTATCATCATGCGTCGTTGATGGCGAATAGGCCCAATCCAATTGCAGGTCGGATCCCTTGGGTGATTCAATGGTCCGAACGACGTAGGTTCTCTTGGTTAGAGTCAGATTCTGTTGAACAGGGTCACCCGGTCCTGTGAGAAAGTTCGTGGAGACTTCTTCGGACTCCTCTACATAACCCCACTTCCCACCGTTTGGGAATTCCAACGTGTACTTGCTGACTGAGGCGCCCCAAGGAGGAAAACCATCTGGGAAACTCAGTTCCGGCCAATCGGCGTCCGGAGACGGGTCCAGGTGGATATCTGTGTAAGGAATCCGGTATCCATAGTGTCCATCTGCACCCCCCGTCATGTAGCAATAGAGTTCGTTCCCTTTACCATCGGAAATTACGAAAACTGATGGATAGTTCAGCGCGATTGAGCCTCCGAGATTGAAAACGTACTCGTATTCGATCATGCGGAGATTATAGGAATGATCCCACTGCCAGCCCATGTTCGAGTCGGTCCTGATTCTTCTCTGGCTCCGGTGGAACCGCGACCAAACAACAGACAGGTCCTCGTCCCCTGGAACGATCGTATCGATTTCGGGGAGATAGAACTCCTGGTTATGCAACCAGACTGGATCAATGTGCTCGTCTGAATCGCCCTCCGAGACGATACTGACACTGGCCTCACCAGGATACGCTGGTGGAGTTCCCGGGAGCATCTTCTCGCCGTAGGACTTGTTCGATCCCGCGAATTGAGTTTTTCCGTAAACACCCTCTGGATTCACTCCATCGAACGTGTAGTTCTCGAAATTGATCGTAAACGAGACGCTATACTGACCTGTGGCGGGATGTCGCTGGTCGTTGATGTCAGTTCCCCCGCTTCCGTACAGGATCCCATCCCATGCCGCCATGATTGCGCCGCCACCGGCATGGCATGCGTCCACGTAGCTTGGCTGCGGATGACCCGCAAGTTCCATCTGGTAAATACGTTTATAACTGGAGCTCGAAAGGTCCGTAATGATGAGTTCTGCGGCGAAGTCGGTACCGACCCCGAGATCATGATTAAGAACGATCGCAGAAGGCGGAGAGTACGTCGCCCCCACAGGGATGGAGATGGTCTCTAGTTCATCTTCTGACGTACCGAGTGGATACGGAGGAAGTATCCAATCGTCAAGTTCCACGATATGGACTGTACCTGTTGCCTCAGCCCAATGCGCGGCCCCCTGATAGGTGGCGCCGGAATTGACGGTGCCCAGGTCGAGGACTCCTTGATTATACTGCTGCACCTCTTCTGCATCGAGTCCGGAACTGAATTCGTACGTTCCGGGTTCCGTGATTTCGTGATCGGTGGTGTACTCCTTTGCATAAAGGACTTCGGGGCTGGAGCTTTGTGAGTTGCACCTCACCTCATCGCCCGGATCAGAGTTGCAGCCCAGTATCTTTCTTTCACCAATCGTGATAGGATAATTGAGATAGTGAATATAGCCGTCGGAAAAGGGAGGTGATTGTCCCAGTTCAGCAGAGAGGGGATAGCCTGGTACAACGACGCTGGCCAGATCGCCATTCTGCAGAACGTATTCTTCGTAGAAATCAGGCTCACTGAACCAGAACGTCCTCTGACCTTGAGCATATCCCTTCTGGTGTTTCATACTCACAGAAATCGTCACACTATTGTCGGTCGGGTCCCGAAAGAGGACTGCTTCGGCGTGCTCATCTGTAATGCTGCTGTTCTCGCCCGAAACCGTCCATCTCCACTCTAGCTTGGTTCCCAAATCACAGTCGGGATCCTTATATGCGCCAACAGAAACGGGATCCCCACGATAGCGAATGCAGTCTTCCAGTCCGTAGACATGTATCGTTGCGTGACAGAAATTGTCGTATTCAATAATGGACTTGGGATCTCCCTCATCCTCGAGTTGATCGGCCCTTGAGCTGTCCGCGACCTCGAAAGGCATGGTCTCCAACACGAGGCTCTTGCCTGACACCGTGCTGGCGACGATCTGCAACGTGACCAACGTGTTGGGGCTGATCTTGTCAGCCTCGTAGTCCCACCACACGATCTCGTTGAAGCATCCATCTTCTTGGAAGAATGGATTGGACGGCTTTATGGCGAGTGTGGCCAACTGATATGCCGGCTGGCCCTCGACATCGGTCTGGTAGTAAACTGAAACGTGGACGCCCTCGCAGGATGGCGAGCGCAGCTTTATGCCAAGAGACTCATAGCCATCCCATATTCCAAGGCTCTCTACCTCGCCATAGGCTCCTTCCTCAAAGAACCCCAACTGAATGGCTCTGCTCGGCATGGCTGGCAAGATGCTGAAGATAACCAAAGGAATGAGAAGCCAAAGGCCCAGTGAGAAGCTGTTGCGAATAAACAAATCGTCAGAGTTGGAGTTCCGAATGCGGCGAGGCATGATCGAGGAAGTTCCTTTCAGAGGCGTCTATGGTTGACGTGGGAGAGCCTATGGCTGCGTAAGAGGGAAGGAAGAGCAAAGCCGCACTGGCCGCCGTGCCCTCCCCCGCTGAGTGGATGTCCCGCCTACTGAGCCGTATCGATTCGAGAGTCGATCCAAGCCGGGAGTTCCGGGATGGCGATCGTCGTCAGATCGAGGTCGTCGATCGTGCGGCGGCGATAGAGTTGGCCATCGCGCAGAACGTAGTTGGACTTCAGCCGGTTGACCATGGCACCGGTTGGTACTTCCTGATTGACTATCCGTGTCTTCGTGACAGGAACGATCGTCATCGTGGCATCGTCTATGATGAAGTCCGTGTAAGTTTCTTCGATTTCGGTGGTTTCATATTCCGGAATCGACTCATACGCCTCCGCGGGGATTACGTTACCGCTCTCGAGGGAAACGAGAATCCAAGGGGCCTTTGCGAGTTCCCGCTCCGCGGCCTCCAGAAAGGCCTGCACTTCCCAGTCTTCCTTCGAGATCATCTTCTCTTCAGGAAGCTGGTACTCGTAGACAAGTTGTGCAGAGCTATTCTCCTCCTGCATTTTCTGCTCGACCCACTGCACGAGCTTGGCCATGTCCACGACAGCAGCGTCGCCCGTCAGGCGATTGGCATGGTGGAAACTCCAGGGAAGATCGACGGTCGGATCATCGAAGGAAGAGACGAAACCGGAACGGGTGGAGCGGGAAGACGTACCACCGAAAGGGGTGGCGTGCGACGAAAGCTGTGTCGTGTTGCCCGCGGAGTCCATCACCCACATGGCCGTCACACTCGCGTTGTTCTCATCCTGATTGACAAAGAACTTCGCGCGGTTTGCCTGGGCTGTTGGTGTTGAATAGGAATCCGACCCAATGCTGATCGCACCGTTATAGACTTCGAACCTCTCGACCGGATTTACGACGCCGACGCCGAGTTCTCCCGGGACACTCACCATGTGAGATGTTCCGCCGAGTCGGATTTCATAGTTGGCGGTCGATGTGACATTGGTCCCAAGCGCGATCGCATTAGAGTGAGCAGCATCGGCGTTATGACCGAGGGCGATCGAATCACCCGCTGTCGAGAGAGCATTGTTGCCGATCGAAATGCTCCTGTCATGCTCAGCTCTGGCTCCAGATCCAATAGCGACAGAGGCATTTGAGTCGGTCTGACCGGCATCTGCCGTTCGACCGATTGCCACACAACTACTCTTCGCCTTTGCGGAACTGCCGAGTGCGGTACCATACGAGCCGCTAGTGAGCGCTCCATACCCAACTGCAGTAGCTTGCGTCCCAGTGGCATTGGCCCCCTTTCCCAATGCTGTGCTCATCTCACCACCATTCGCGCCGTGCCCAACTGCCGTGCTGCTGTCCAAGGCGGCGGTTGCACCGTTTCCAAGTGCCGTTGCGAACGCGCCGGATGCACTGGCGCTGTTGCCAATCTTGAAAGATGAACTGCCAGATCCAGGAGAGAGAAGCGCGCCGGAAAATGTAACCGCACCAGTCGCGGTGTCTGCTGCGTCAGACCGGAGGAACTGCGTACTATCCAGGCTGTCCAGGTAGTCAGCGTTGAGGTTTGAACCTTGTCCCGCGTCGACATTGTTGAAGACGACACCATCGCCCCAGGTCATCGAATCGAGAACTGTTCCGAGAGCTACGGTGACAGTTGCCCCAGCCGCTCCGGAGAACGCTGTCAGGCCTGAGTGTGTCCCGGCATTTGCTGCGGAGAAGACCACCTCGCGTGTATCGATCGTCTCATCGGCGGAAATGGCAGAGTTGCCGTTCGCGCTGCTCGTCAGTGCAAGACGGGAACCTCGGATCGATAGCCTTCCTCCAGTGGGTACGGATGACGAATTCACAATGCCACCTACACCTTGGAGATCGCAGTCCGAAAGCACCGTTGAACCGGCCGCGGCCCAAGTGACCGCATCTCCTCCAGCGCTCTCAACCACGCAGTTGTGAACCCTCAGATCGACATCAAGCCCACCTGTTGCGTTGATGCTATTAATATCCACGGGGACACCGCCGGAAGTGCCGTCATGTTCAATGCGAAGCGCTTCGATGACATTGACATCGCCGACGGATCCAGCAGGCAAAGCAATCGTGAGGGTTGAGGTCGTGCCGGATGAGGAAAGCACAACGGCGCCAGCCTCGGCGCCGACAATGCTGAGGTTCCGGCGATCAATCGTCACGCCTTCCTCGTAAGTTCCAGGGTATACCAAGATCAGAGTCGGGGTCGTCAGTGCCGATGGCAAGTCATCGATTGCCGCCTGGATCGAGCCGTAGTGGTATGGCGCAAGGTACTGTGCAGAGTCCTTGGAAACACGGATCACTCCGGAATCGGGCGGCGAGTCCGCAGCAGCCACGCCGAGAAGGAAAGAGATGCAGAATGCAAGAAGACTCAAGCGGGCCGGACGAGTAAGTGCAAAGGCTGCCATAGAAGTACTCCCCTCAATGAGTGCTTTGTAGTTATTGATTACACATATGACTTAGCACCTCTTCGGACGGTGGCAAGTACAATTCTCGGTGGCGCCAAAATGGCATAACTCTAGTTCTATCAAGGCTCTCAGACCCCAGAGTGCATTGGTATGAGTCGGAGCAATCAACAGGGAAGACTTGGCAAAGGCCTTTATTATCAGTGCCATCCAGCAAACTTCCGATCTCTAACGTTTGCGTTTCTTGAGTTCGCCTCAGATTTGCGAATTAAGCGATTATAACTTGGCGCTAAGGAGGGCTCGGGCTCTTCTAGGAACCATTTGCATTCCCACATAGGTGCGTGCTTCGATCCTGCGTCGTCTGCCAAGAGAGGGCAGAATCACTTGGTTACGGAGAACACCGTATGGCTGCCACCGCGGATTTTGGGCTTATTGGACTTGGAGTCATGGGCGAGAACCTCGTCCTGAACGTTGAGGACAAGGGATTCTGCGCCGCCGTCTACAATCGCACGACAGAGAAGGTTGACCGCTTCATCAATGGTCGAGGGAAGGGCAAAAGCTTCATCGGCACCCACACGATCGAGGAGTTCGTCGCCTCGATTAAGCGTCCACGCAAGATCATGATGCTGGTCAAGGCGGGACGCCCCGTCGATGCCGTGATCGAGCAGTTGCTGCCTTACGTCGAGGAAGGGGATATCGTTATCGATGGTGGCAACTCGTACTGGCCCGATTCCACGCGGCGCACGAAGGAACTGCGCGAGAAGGGAATTCTCTTCGTCGGCACAGGTGTCAGCGGCGGCGAAGAAGGCGCGCTCCACGGTCCTTCACTTATGCCCGGCGGCGACGAACGCGCCTGGAAGGAGATCAAGCCCATCTTCCAGGCGATTGCGGCGAAGGTGAACGATAAAGAGGTCGCTTGCGACTGGGTTGGTGACGAAGGCGCTGGCCATTTCGTCAAGATGGTTCACAACGGGATCGAGTACGGCGATATTCAGATCATCTGCGAAGCCTACCAGTTGATGCGCGAACTCCTCGGCATGGATCCCGAGGAAATCGGCGAAGTCTTTGCCGAATGGAACAAGGGCGAACTGGACAGCTATCTGATCGAGATCACCTCGCACATCCTTCAACGCAAAGATGATAAAACCGGCAAGCCGATGGTGGATCTGATTCTGGACGCGGCAGGCCAGAAGGGAACGGGTCGCTGGACTGTCATCGATGGCATGGACCTCGGCCAGCCGATTACTCTCATCGCCGAGGCCGTCTTCGCGCGAAATCTATCTGCCATGAAGGAAACGCGCGTCCGCGCAAGCAAACACCTCCCGGCGCCGACGATTTCTTCGCGGCCCGATCGCGCGGAGTTCATCAAGGCGCTGGCCGATGCACTTCTCGCCAGCAAGATCGTCTCGTATGCGCAAGGCTACCAGATGATCGAGGCCGCCGGCACAGAGTTCGGCTGGAAGTTGAACAAGGGCGGTATCGCGCTGATGTGGCGCGCGGGCTGCATCATTCGTTCCGCATTCCTTGGCGATATTCGGAACGCTTTCGCTGAGGATCCGCAGTTGGAGAATCTCATTCTCGCGCCGTTCTTCCGCGATCGGATTCTGAAGGCCGAAGCGGGTTGGCGCCGGGTTGTTTCGACAGCGGCTCTCAACGGCATTCCTACGCCATCGCTCTCCAGCGCTCTCGCATACTACGACGGCTTCCGGAGCGCTCGGCTGCCTGCCAATCTCCTCCAGGCCATGCGCGACTACTTCGGCGCCCACACCTACGAACGAATCGACCGTCCCCGTGGCGAATTCTTCCACACCGACTGGGTCGGCCTTGGCGGAAACACAACGTCATCGAGCTACAACGCGTAGGGCATTGAAGTAAGGGCAGGTTGGGCAGCACAATTGGGAGTCCATTTAGCATCGAGGGCTTCTTCCTTGACCGTGCTCCCTGACGCGCGCGAAACACGCCATAGACGAACTGGCATTCACGCACATTCTCACCGAGTGGCTATTCCTCTTCAGGAGAGCCCAATTGAATCCCAATTCACAGAACACAAGGGCGATTCCGCCGACCACTGCTCCCGTGCATCTGATGCTGACCTGCTTGTGCGATGCCTTCTACCCTGCCGTGGGCATCGCCTCGGTCAATTGCCTGGAAGCGATTGGATTCGGGGTGATCTTTGATGATCGCCAGACGTGCTGTGGGCAGCCGGCGTTCAACAGCGGAGATCGCGAGAGCGCACGCGCCGTCGCACGGCACTGGCTGCATGTGTTCCGGGATGCGGAGGCGATTGTCACACCTTCGGGTTCTTGCGCAGCGATGATCCGTTCGGGGTTCCCATTGCTCTTCAAAGGCGAACCGGAAGCTGCGGAAGTCGCACGTATGGCGGGCAGGACGTGGGAGATTGTCGAGTTTCTCAGCAACGCAATGGGTTCCACTCCCTGGGCGGGGCGCTACGAGAAGAAGATCGCGCTTCACCAATCCTGCCACCTAAGGGAACTCGGTTCACGAGACATTCCCCGCGCTTTTCTGCAGAAATTGGAAGGGATCGAACTGGTGCCGTTCCGGGCATCCGAACAGTGTTGCGGCTTCGGTGGGGTCTTCGCCGTCAATTTTCCATGGATCAGTCGCGAAATCGGTGATGACAAGCTGGCAGCCGTGCGGGATTCGGGAGCAGAGGAACTGGTCAGCACAGATATGGGATGTGTGATGCACCTGGCTGGTTTGCAGAAACGGCACGCAAAAGAAACCGGGACTCAGCCGCTTCCGATTCGCCATGTCGTTGAGGTGCTCGACGAGGCACGCACCTGCGATGGAAAGGGCGCGGGATCATGAAGCCGCCTGTCCATATCGACATTGAGGCCATCGGGTGCGCCAAGCCTGCCGAAGTTCGCCAAAGCGTTCGCAGCGCCGCAGAGAACAAGATCACATCCCGAGAGAAGCGACTGTTCCAACTCAGGCGCAATGATTCGCACGCTCTGCGGGAGTTGGCCGCCTCCGTGCGCCGACACGCGATCGAAAACCTGGATCACTATCTGGAGAAGGCGGAGCGCAAGCTCACAGAGAACGGTGTGCAGGTTCACTGGGCGGAGGACGCGGAGGAAGCCCGGACGATTTTCCTGGAGATCTGCGAGCGCACTCGTCCGACGACAATCACAAAAGGCAAGAGCATGGTGACCGAGGAAATCGGTCTGAACCACTTCCTGGAGGATGCCGGATACTCGCCGCTCGAGACAGACCTCGGAGAATTCGTGATCCAGATTGCAGGCGACGTACCCAGCCACATCGTCACGCCAATCATCCACATCAACGGTCGCGAAGTCGCCAAGCTGTTCGAGAAGGAAGGCCTGGGCGAACCGACAGAGGATCCCGAGGAACTAACGATGCAGGCGCGGCGCTATCTGCGCACGCACTTCAGCAAAGTCGATCTTGGAATCACCGGAGCGAACTTCGTCGTCGCCGAAACGGGGCGCTTCATCACCGTCGAGAATGAGGGCAACGTTCGCTTATCCTCGAATGCTCCCAGAGTCCACGTGGCCATAACGGGCATCGAGAAGGTCATTGCTTCCGAAGCGCACGCCGCTGTGTTGCTCAAGATGCTCGCCAGCTCCTCGACCGGCCAGGATCTGACCGTGTACACGCAATTCATCGCGGGACCTCGGCGCGCGGAAGATCTCGACGGACCGGAAGAGGTTCATCTGATTCTGCTCGATAACGGCCGGACAAATCTTCTCGGGGGACAGTACCAGGATATGCTTCGCTGCATTCGATGTGGCGCATGTCTCAATGTCTGTCCAGTCTACAGAACGGTCACAGGACATGGGTACGGCAGCGTCTATCCTGGGCCGATGGGTGCGATCCTGTCGCCCCTACTTGGCGGCGAGAAAGGTCGTGCGCAATACTCCTACCTGCCAAAGGCAAGCAGCCTGTGCGGGGCATGCGAGGAGGTTTGCCCTGTCGGAATTCCGATTCCCAGAATGCTGCTGGCGTTGAGAGATGAGTTCTACGGTACCGATGTTCCCTCCCCCGGCGGAGCGCCTCCGTTTGGTCCGTGGGCTGCGCTCTCAAAACGCCCGCCTCTCTGGAAGGCGGCAATGGCCAGCGCCCGCACGTTCGGGTGGGGGCCCGCGAAGCTCGCCCACCTGACTGCCCTGAAGAACTGGCTTGGCGAGCGCGAACTTCCGGAGTGGCCGAAGAAGAGTTTCCGCCAGCTTTGGAAAGAGCGAAAAGGAGGAAGCCGATGAGCACCTCCCGCGATCGGATACTGGGGCGAATTAGGGACGCGCTGGCTTCACAAAAAGAGCATCATGCGGAAGTGCCGGAGGTGAATGATGCTGTGCTCCGGCAACTTCCCAAGGACCTCTCTCCCGCTGAACGTCGAGCCGAGTTTGAAGGACGCATCCAGGAACTGGGAGACTCCTACGTCTGCGTTGATGGCTGGTCGGCCGCGCGCGATTGGCTGCTGGACTTCCTTCGCAAGTCATCCGCCACGCCGGTTCTTGCCTGTGCAGACAATAAGGCCATTGAGATGTTGGAGTGGAAGACTCCCATCGAGGATGCCATCACGTTGCTGACGGCTGCGGATACAGCCGAGAGATCCTTCGCATGCACTCATGGAATCACAATGGCCGAGGCGGGAGTCGCTGAGACCGGAACGATCGTTGTGGCGAGCGGCGCGGGCAAACTGCGTCTGGCCAGCCTCGCTCCTGAGGTCCATATCGTTCTGCTGCCTGAATCCCGCTTGGTGAGCGACATCGCCGACGTCATTGCCAATCATCCCGGCCCCGAACACGCTGTCACGACCTGGATCACGGGAAGCAGTCGAACAGCCGACATCGATGGGATACTGATCCACGGGGCGCATGGACCTCGGGAGTTGATCGTCATTCTGGTTCGGGAGGAAGCAGTGTGAGTGCATCGTTCGAAGCCGATAGGAGTCTTGCCAGGGCGTTGAAGCCACCGTCACGCACCCAAGACGCGGGATCCTGTTCTTTTTGCTAGCCTTACACACCTCCCCCTCGCATTGTGACAAACATGCAGCCCTCAACTGCGCGGGAAACTGGGGGCAAATCACCGGTGGGAGGTGACAGCAAGTGGATAGGATTACGTCGCGGAAACCGATTTCGCTTCTGGCAGGCATCTGCCTGGCCCTGGCAACACTCGCCTCCGCTGCCACCATGACAGTCAGTTGGTCCGGCGGCGCGCAGCAGGGAGTCCTCATTGACACCGCCGCCGGTACTGCTTCCTCCGCTCCCGCGGCCGATCCCTTCTCTGTTCCCCTCGTCTACCAGCCCGGCAGTTGGCCGCCGGTCAGCCACGTCCTCTCCCTGATCGGCAGTAACGGCGTCTCCGCCGCCCCGGTCACGCTCCATGTGACGGCCTACTTCGACGCCGGAGAGTACATTGCCACAACCAGTTCGCCGAATGGCTCCAATCTGATCATCCCCGCTGATCCCCATATTCACGTCGCCGTCACCGAATTCGATCTCCCTGGAGGTGAAGACCCGGGCTGGATCGGTCTCGATCTCACTATCTCGACAGACCTCCTGGACGGCACCGCCCTCGTGAATCCTTACGGAGACAACTCTACCGTCTGGTTCAACTACTTCCCTATCGCCCCGTCTGCCGATCCCGAGGGACGCATCGCCATCGATTACAACACATCTCACGAAATCACCGACTTGGGCCAGGACCAGGGGACCGACGACTACTGGTACAAACTCACGCGCACTGAACTGAATCCCGAGTTCTCCTCGGGTGCTGCCATCCCAGAGGACGGGCTTTACGTCAGCGTGCCCGAAGCTGGTGAAGAGGTCAGCTTCGAGGCCTTCGACATCGACATCACGCCGACGACGACCACAACCGATTCCGAGGGTCGGTTTGGAGCCGTTCTCCGCGTCAAACCCGAGGTTTTCTACGGCTTCTCTTCCTCCCGCGGCCTGGTCGAGCGGGGTCCCGCATCGGCTCGCGGCAGCTTCAGTTGGGCTAAAGTCCGCATGGCGATTCGATACAAGGAAATCGTTCGGGAGCGCAAGATCACCGGTAATTTCTGCGAAGTCGTCGAACTGAACGGTGGAGCGCGGTGGTGGACACCGGGCATCCCGGCTGTGACGCTCGTGAAGGGGGACATTTTGGCCCCTGGGTCCATCGTCGAACTCGACGCCAGCGCCGGCGACAAGACGAGTATCGTGCTGCGGTTCGTCAGCGGCCAGCAACTCGCCGCGTTCCAGGACCTCGCCACCAATGCCTGCCTCACCAAGGTCTTCGAGATCGGTCAGACCGGCATCACAGATTTAAGCGATGTCCGCGGTGGATTCCTTGGCAGTTTTGCCACTTACCTGTGCGAGCAATACGCTGGACTTCCCAACACACCCGAGGAATACGCCCGAGCCACTGCCAAGTTCGCCGTCAAGAAGGTCGCTTCCAACATCATCCCAGGTTCGGGGGCAGTTGCTTTCGTCGTGCGCTACACGGTTTCTACTGCCGCCGGCGCCGGCACGGATGCTGTGATTGATCACGTTGTGAACGGTTCGCGTACCAGCGGGAACAATTGGGCCGAGTTCGATACATACTACGATGGCTCAACCCGCCTCGTCACCTCCGGCGGTTCCTTCACGTATAGTCCGGATGGGGGGACGCCGATCCAGGTTCCTGCCGGCGAATGGCGGGAAATCGGCCCCGATGGCAATCCTTCTCGATCTTGGATCGCGACGCCTGCTGACATCGACACCGAGGGACCGGACGTTGACCTGACGTACACCATCTTCGGCGACAATCCGAGCATTGGACTGTGTGAGATCGCAGGCCGAGACATCAGTGGCCTCGATCCGACCGGTCCAACCGTCCTCTGGAACGGCAACGATGTTTCCTCTGCACTTGTGGACCTCGGCGGAGGCCAATGGAAGGTGGATGATCTCTTCGGCGCGGGGTACCTGGATACTGTGGAGGTACATCTCTCCGATGCGCTGGGGCACGAAACTGTCCGGACCTGGACCAGCACCGCGGCCCCTCCGGCGCCAACTGTCACATCAGCGATCGGTAACGAAACGGGCTGGTGGGCGACCGTTGCGTACGAGTTGCCGGCGGTGGCCGCAGAGGAACATCTCGGCTACTACCAGGTCCGCCAGGCCGGTGCCGGCGGCACAACCACAGACGGCCCGTGGCTTTCCGTAGGAAGGATCAATGAGGTCCGCCTGCCGTTGTTATCAACGTATACACCGGGAAAGCAGTACCGGTGGCAAATCCGCGTCGTGGGGAAGACCGGCCTCATTGGCCCGTCGGCAAGCGGCTCGGACACGTTTGTCGGTTACGCCCGCGCCACGTCCTACGCCGAACACCTGATTGGTCGTCTTGAGTTTCCCGATCCGGAGAACTTCTGGATCAACCGCAACTGGGACACGATCATCGACGTCGGCGATCTGGTCAAGAGCCCAAGGTAGAAACCTTCGCACCTCCCTAACAGCCCTGACAATCCCGCGGATAGGACACCCATCGATTCCCCAGATGGGCCCAGAGAAAACGTGCAGTTGAATGGGCTGCCACAGTTTCTGCTCCCAAATGGTGCTCAAACCATGGGCGACAATGTCTCTCTTCGGCCAGAAACCGGAAGGAAAGCGAAAGCCCCCGGACTGGCCGGGGGCGCATAGAGGGCTTGATTTTCCAAGATTTAGTGGCGGAGAGAGGGGGATTCGGTCGGGACAGGCCAGAAAACACAGATAATGCTGGAATCATGGGACTTCCGGAATCGCAAACTTCTCAGAATTCTCAATATTCACATCTGTTCCAGCGAATTCTGGCACAAATTCTGGCACAGATGAATGATGATGGATGAAGTGCGTTTCCGAATAGCATCACGGAGGGCTCGCGCTCTCGTCGCCTCCGCCGCGTGCCAATCTCCCTTCTCTTCAGCTTGCCTCTCCACGTCCCGCGCGATAGAAGCGCTCCCGATGGGAATCACTTGGGAAGCGAGAGGAAGCAAAAATCACGATGCAGAGGCACCCCGGCAGAACACGAATCAGTATCACCACGGCCGTCCTGATACCCCTGGCGGTCCTTCCCGCCCAGGCCTGGCACTCCCACACGCCCTTTCCAACGGGCTCCACGATCAACGCGGTCTGGGCACCTGCGGTCGACCACGTCTACGCCGGTGGCGAGGGGGGCACGCTCTTGCGCTGGGATGGGTCCGGGTGGGAATGGGTGAACACCGCCACCAACATGACCATCTACGATATTCACGGCACCTCCGAGACAGACATCTGGGCCGTCGGCGGCAATTTTGACGCTGATCTCTCCGACCGCTCGCTGATCCTGCATTATGACGGCAACTCCTGGGTACACCACACAGCTCCGACCGACACGTTCGGCCAGACCTTCCCCATCGAGAGCGTCCATGCCATCGCCTACGACGACGTCTGGGCAACTGGCGCCAGCTATGCCTTCATCTATCATTGGGACGGGCAGTCCTGGACCATGTCCATCCCTCCTGTCTCTGTCGAAGGGAACTTCAACGATGTGTGGGCGGCAGGGCCGGACAACGTCTTCTTCGCCGGGACCCACGGGCAGATCCTCCACCTGGACCATGGCGTCTGGAGGCTCGAGCAGAAACTCCAGGAGGGCGACTTCACCACCAACATCCTCACCCAGGTCTGGGGCCTCGATCTCAACACCGTGTACGCAGGGGGCAACTGGGGGCAGGTTTACCGGCGCGAAGCCAACGGGACCTGGACCGATATGGAATTCCCTTCCGATATCTCCAGCGACAACACGGTCAACTTCCTGGGGGGCACTTCCCCCACCAACATCTACATCGTCGGGAATCATGGCGTGCGCACGTTTGATGGTGACGCGTCACTCGTCCGGCACGACCTGACCGCATCTATCCGCAGCCAGTGGTTCTGCGCCACAACTGTTGGCGACCGCCTCTATATGGGCGGCCGCGCCGGCGTCGTGCACGAATACATCCCCGAAGGGCCGGGCAGTGGAACCCTGTCGCCCATGACCGTCGGCCAGAGCATCTATACGGTCGCCCAACCCCGCCTCGAACCCACGGGTCCCGATCAGTTCCTCATCTACGGCCACACGTACAACCAGAACCAGTGGCCGCTCTGGTACTTCGACGGCACACTCCCCCACCAGTTCCCATCCATCCCCTCCGCCATGGCGAACAATACATGGATCAAGGGTGCAGTCGCCAACGGGCCAGATGACATCATCGTGAGCTGGGCGGGGATAAGCGGCTCCGGTCTCAGCAGGTGGAACGGGTCCCAGTGGGGCGACGCCGGCAACGAGGGCTCGGACCGCCCGTACTACGCCGAAGCTCTCTGGAAGGCCCCCTCCGGCAACGTCTACGCCGCCACGCAGCAGTCGGTGCATTACATGGATACCGCGGGCAACTGGCACACGATCCTCCCGTCCCTGACACTCGGCAACGAGGTGAACATCCTGAAACTGGGCGGCCGTTCCGATTCGGAGGTCTACATGATCACGCGGAACTGGGAGTCCGAAGAGTACGGAATCTACCACTACATCGGCTCCGGCTGGACGGCCGAGTCCGTCCCGGATCCCTCGGCCGAGATTTCGATCATCGCCACCTGTGGCTCCGGGGCCTACGCGTTTGGCCCGAACGGCCTGGCCCTGATGCGCAATGGCAGCAGCTGGACCCAGCACGCCGCCATCACACCCCGCAACGGCGACGATTTCTGGGACGCCGTCTCGGACGGCGGAAACGCCCTCTTCGTCTCTCAGCAGACAAACCCGGGATACGTCGGCGGCGGTAGAGGCATCCTCTGGCGGTTTGAAGGCACTCAGGCTGCCCGGGTCATCGACCTCGCTTCAAGCCCACTCCAGGCGCTCTGCCGCACAGACGAAGGAAACATCTGGGGAATCGACGGCCAGGACACCATCATCTCAAGCGGCCTCACCCCGGATAACTTCCATTTTGCCAGACTGGACCTCTCCCAGACCGGCTGGCAGAAACTCGGCAACACCGGAATCGAAGTCTGGTCCAATGGCACATCGACATCACGGCCGGCCGTCGCGGCCTGGACACGCAGCGGCGCCCCAACCCTGTTCGACGAATACCAGGCCGACCCGCACATCATCCCCGGCAACCAGCAGTGGTTTATTCACTACGACGTGACGAACCAGGGCGCCGCGCTCCCCCCCTCGGCCTACCGCTTCTTCCCCAACGCCCCGGGCTACGACATGTCCAGGGCCAAACTCTATGGTAGAGAAGCGTCCAGGACCGACCCGGATACGTTCACGTGGAACATGTTCCCCACGACATGGGACGCAGCGATGCAGGCTCTCGTGGTCGAAACGCCGAGCCGAGTGCAGTGCTGGACCTTCGCGGTCCCGCCCGGCGCATACGAGGAACTGGCCAACGACATCCTGCACGACGACGTCACAACCGAGGACGATACGAACACCGACGGCATCGTGGACGTGGCGGACGTCATCAGAGAGGTCATGCCGTTGGGACCTTCGCCTTCGATCGGCTCAATGAGGAGAACCATCATCAACTGACCTGCCCCCAAGATCGGTACGAGAACCTGGTTCGCGGAATTCTGGCAGAGTTGTGGTGATGCTTGACCCGATCAAATCCAATCACCCCCTGCGAAAGTTCGGGCGCACCTGCTTTGTGAGATTCTCGCTATCGGCAAGGTACCGAGTATCGAGCGCGGGGCACTTGTGTCTGCGTCCTATAGCCGAATCAACTTCGATGAGAACCGTTGAGCCCTTCCGTTACGCGCGGAAGGGCTCATCGTCTTCTACGGAACTATCAAGGCGAACTGGTATCGATCGGAAGGACTTCGTATCCAACCATGCCGATCGACCAGTAATAGAGCGCCAAGGCATCCTGTTCATCCAGCACACCATCGGCGTTGCAGTCCAGGTTCTCGCTGTACCCCAAGGGGGCTCCATAGGCGAGCGCGCGGATGTAGCTCAGGGCATCCGCCATATTGGTCATGCCATCGCCGTTGAAGTCGCCGAAGCTGGGCCGCGAGTTGGGATCAGTGGGATCCGTCTCGTATCCGATCTCAAGTGCATCGCCGAATCCATCTCCGTCTGAATCCAGAGATCCGACCGGCAGAGAGACGGCCGTGATGTCGCGGTCCTCATCCGTCGTAACCAGAATGGGATTGTCGGTAGAACTGACCCCATCGGGCAGATCGCCGTCCCAACGAATGAAGCGATAATCGGCGTCCATCATCGCGTGCAGCTCAACGCTCTCGTTGAAATCATACTCCGTCTTCTGAGGCGAGAACTGTACCGTACCGTGTTCGTTGGTTGCCGTGAGAGTATACTGCTCGGGTCCGAACGACGCCGTGACATCCTTTGCGCTGTCCATGATGAGATGGAGCGGATTGTCATTGATTTGACCAGACGGCACATCGCCCAGCCATTTGATGAACTTGAAGCCAGGATCTGCCTTTGGTGTCAGTCGCGCCGTGCTGCCCGGCTCGAATGTCGCCTGTTCCGGATCAACGCCGATCGCTCCATTAGTTGCGTGTGTGGTGAGCGCATACCAACTCGACGGCGTCGGCGAGGGAACGGGTGAAGGCGTCGGTGTTGGTGTCGGGGCCGGTGTCTCGAGCGACTCTGTCCAGAGTTGGTACGCCATGTTCATCGGCTGTCCGGCATCGGGATGTCCGACTGGCCACGCGAGCTGAGTCGGTCCCGCTGCATCGTCCCATGCCACGGTCGGATCGCCGGAGACGGGCGGCGTATTCGCCCATCCCCACAAGTAGTCCAGCATTGCCGTGTCGGTTGTGTAGGCAGCCTGGATCGAGATGAAGTAAGCAGTCCCTGGCTCCAGGGAGAACGGGTTGGACAAGTTGGCTTGATACTCGTACTCGTGCTCGTAGGAGCCCGGCGCATCCCACAGCTCAATCGCACCTGCCCACGTCTCGGTGTACGAACGACAGAACGCCTCCTGCAATATCGCGCCGGGTTGCGGGAACGGCGAGTCGATGCTCTCATAGAGCCGGATCGCGAAGTAGACTGGGCGGTCGGGGGGCCAATCGGCATTGCCTGTCAAACCAACCAGCGATGCAGGCGACTCCGTTTCGGCGTTCGAGTCTGTGTGCCAGCCGGGGTACGAGCCCCACCAGCGAATTGCTTGCACGGGTTCGCTCGCAAGCCCATCGAAGGGATCCGCAACACAAACGCTGACAGCTCCTTCGTCGTATCGGTACGAAAGCGTATCGAATCCATTATCAAGGTCCGGTGGACGATCGGCGAGGTTCTCGCTCGGCGTCGCGGATGGCGAAGGAGTTGGCGAGGGCGAAGGAGAAGGCGATGGGGACGGAGTCGGCTCGAGCTCCTGATAGCATTCGAAAGCCATCGTCATCGGTTCTCCGGCCAGGCGATGTCCCGTCGGCCACAACAGTTCCTCAATGCCTGCGCCAACCGTATATTGCAGGGCCGCATCGGAAACCTCTTCCTCGCTGTTCCACCAACCCCATGGATAGGTTGGCACCACTTCATTCGTCACACCTTGGATGACGATGTAGTACGGATCGCTTGTTGGGGGGGTGACGGGGGATGCGGGAGAGCACTCATAGTGGAAGACATGATGGTAAAGCCCCGGATCGTTCCACTTCTCGACGGACTGGCTCCAGGTTTCGCTGAACGTACTGATTGTTTCGTCGTGCAAGAGCGTTCCCGGTCCGGGTGGGAAAGCGCCGTCATTGTCGTAAATCGAGAAGTGAATGGCGACAAGAGCATCTGTCGGTGGCGCTGCAACAGAGCCGTTCGTGTCCTCCTGCCAGCTATCGTAGCAGCCCCAGAAGCTGAGGTCCGTGATTGGCTGCGCCGAACGGCTGTTGGACTTCAGGACGACCGGCAGATACACGCGTTGCTCGGGCAGGAAGCGTTGATACAACCCGCGGACTCCGGTGCTCTGCCAAGATTCGGTCGGGAATCCGTCAATGAAGTTCGGACTCAGAACAAGCGTCATATTCACCGGTGTTGGCGATGGGCTCGGCGAAGGCGTTGGACTGGGCGTCGGTGTCAGCGATGGAGTCGGAGACGGCGTCGGCGATTCCGTCGGCGTCGGACTGGGTGTATCTGAGGGCGTCGGCGATGGGCTGGGGGTTGGGGACGGAGTCGGTGTCGGCGTCGCCGGCTCCGGCGGCCACAGATTGAACGCCATATTCATCGGCAGGAACTGCAACCGATGACCGGCACCCCAGTTGTTCGTGAACACTTGCCACATATCATCCAGAAGCGATGCATCACCGCTCGTGTCTTCTGCAGCGAACCATCCCCACGGGTAGGAGAGCGACATCCCCGGCCCATAAACCGCCTGGATACTCAGGTAGTACTTGTTCCCGGCGGCCTGCGCCCAAGGCGCAGACAGGTTGCACTGGAAATCATACACGTGGGTGTATTGTCCGCCGCTGTACCAGAGTGCAACGCCCTGAGCATAGTTCATCTCGTAGGTGGTGCACAACTCTGTTCCAAGTAACGTATCGGGCCGACCATCGCCATCCAGCGTCGAAGCGTAATAGCGAATCAGGAAGTGATCCGGCAATTCGGTCGGGTACGACGGCTGGGCGGAACTGCTCGATCCGTATCCATTGAACGCGCCCCACCAACGAATCTTCGTGATGTCCGATCCATCCGGACACATCCAATCGTCGAACACGGTATAGGAATTCGACCCCGAATCGTCCTTCCACGAATCGATCGCGTAGCCGTCTGTCATGTTCGGTGTCAGCTCGATCTTTGGGCCCCACGTTGGAATCGGAGTCGGCGTGGGAGATGGAGTCGGAGAAGGATCCGGCCCGGCAAGGAATCGGAAAGCCATGTCCATTGACTGGGGATACAGCCGATGCCCCAAAGGCCATGACAACTCCTGCCACCCCAGGTCCGCATCGTATAGCTGTGCGTCCGAGTTCCAGTGGCTTTCCGTGTTCCACCATCCCCAGACCCTGAGTGCCGAAACATCTTGGTTGGCCCGAATGCTGAGGAAGTACTTCTCGCCTTCGAATTGCTGCCACGGGAAATCAAGAGTCGCCGTGTACATGAAGACGTGCTCGTAAACCGGATTAGCGGGGGCACCGATGTTGACATCGGAGTACCAGTCGGAACTGTAGCCGACAACTTCCTCTTCCCACACCAGTGGGCCAAGCGTCGGCGGCGTTCCTTCCGTGTAGTTATACCACGAGAGATAGAACTTCAGCGGACGATCGGAGGCCGGTTCGCTCAGCGGGCCGGCCGTGCCCGTTTCGTATCCTTGATATCCGCCCCACCACTGAATCGTGTAGATTGTTTTGCCATCGGGGCACTGCCAATCGTCGATGACGCCGTAGAAGCCGGTATCATCTTGCGTCGACCATGTGCCGTTTCCATCCACGAGATTCGGAAGCTGCTCGGTCTTCGCACTTGCACAGAAGCCCGTATCCGGATCGCTCAACGACCCAACGAAACTGCCCTCGGCATCGGAGGCTGCTTGTACCCAGTACGCGTACAGTTGCCCCGGCGTCGCCGTGGTATCGTTGAAATAGACTTCGCTGATCCAGTCAGAGATCGCCGTGGGAGGATCGGCCTCTGTAGGAGCGCGGTAGACTCGGTAGTATGGGTTTCCGCCAAGTTCGCTCCAGGTGATGGCAACGTGATCGGTGTAAGTGCCGTCGGACGCGGCAACATCCGTCGGCGCAGAAAGCGCCCGCCAGCCGGTGTCCGAATCACTCCAGTCGCTCGGGCGTCCGCCGCTCGAACTGATCGCAGCAATCACCCAATAGGTGAAGTTCGTCCCCGCCGTCGCATCGTGAAGAGCCGTCTGCCCCACCTGCCAGCCGGTCACAGGGGAACGCTCCCCGGGCGTTGCCGATGGATTATCCGAGTAGTAGACCCGGTAATATGAAGCGCCCTCCACGGCATCCCATTGAATGTGAACGCCATCCGCCTCTCCCTGCGAACAGTCCACGTTCCGCGGCGGAGACAACAGCCGCCAACCGGAATCGACGTTGCTGAAAGCACTCGGTGCGGTGCCGCTCACGTCGACCGCAGCCTGAACCTTGTAGTAGTAGTCACGGCCGCCAATCAGGTAGGGATCCCAGAAGATCGTACTCGTTCTCCAACTCGTGACGGCGCTGTACGTGCCGCCCGCACTTTCCGAACGATAGACGCAATAGAAGCCCGCTCCATCGACGGCATTCCAGGAAACGTGAATCGATGTGTCACTCGTTCCATCTTCGGCCGTCAGCCCTGTCGGCGCCGGAGTCAGGCGCCAACCGGTCGCCATCTCGCTGTAGTCCGTTCCGTGATAGCCGGAAGAATTGAAGGCGGCCTTCACCCAGTAGTACTGGTTGCCGGCAGTCGCGGTGATGCTGTCCGTGAAGGAAGTTCCGGTCTGCCAGCCGCTCAACGGCAAACGCCCGCCCGTCGGCGAATTCGACCAATAGACACTGTAGTAGTTCGCGTCGGGCACGGCATCCCATTGGACCTCAACGTCGGAGGAAGTCCCCTGCGAGGCAGTGACGTTAGATGGGATGGCCAAGCCGCGCCAGCCGCGATCCTGCCCACTCATGCCGCTCTCCCGCATGCCGGAAGTATTGAGCGCCTTGCTCACGCGGTAGTAGTAATTGTGCCCGCGCACGGCCGTCGTGTCGTCGTACCTGTTCGCCACGACCCATCCGGAAATAGGCGAGAAATTCACGTCCGGTTCATCGCTTCGATATACCTGGAAAGCGTAATTCGGCTCGCTGTGCCATGAGACCCGAACGAAGTCGGAGTACGTTCCCTCGGATCCCATCACATCGTCCGGCCAATCGCAGATGGTATAACCGAAGTCCGCATCACTCAACGCGGAGGGGTACCCGCCGTCACTCGCAATGGCGCCTTGCACGCGGTAGTAATAGCCAACACCGTCCTCGATCGTGTCGTCCGACCAGTACAGTGACTGGATCCAACCGCTGACTGGAAGATAGCCGTTAACTGGTTCGTAGCTCTGTGAGCGATACACGCGGTAGTAGTTCAAGTACGTCGCACGATCCCATTCCACTTGGATCCGGAATCGCGATTCACCTCGTGCGGCGGTCACATGCGTTGGAGTAGGTGGAGCACGCCATCCGGTGACCTTGCTGCTCAGTTCACTCCCCTGGTAACCTCCCGGTCCTGCAGCCGCTTCGATCCAATAGTCATACCTCGTCCCTGGAACGGCACCCGTATCATTCCACGCCGTTTCGGCCATCCAGGAACTGACGGGGGCAGACTCCCCACCTTCCTCGGCACGGTGCACACGATAGCTTGTCGCTCCGGTGGAAGATCCCCAATCCACGTGCACACTGTCGGAGTAGAGTCCTGCGCTTGCCCAGACGTAAGATGGAGGATCGACCGGATCGTCTATGTAGGGCCACAGGCGAATCGAAATATCGTCGACGTAGATGTTCCCCGAATGATGCGAGTCGCTGTCGCTGTGAAACCACAATGCGACCCAAACCTGGTCCTTGTTCATCAGGTTTCCGTAGCCGGGAACCTCGTCCAGCGGCAACACACCGCGCCACCACTTGCTGGGATCGCTGCGGTAACAGTTGCCCTCGAAATTCACGCCGTCGGTCGAAGCCGCAATCGCGAAATAGTCGTCTGTGAAATCGCCGTATGTGGACTTGAAGGCCACAGCAACGGAGCCATCGGTATGCCCGCGAGTAGAGAAAGGCCCATAAATGTAGTAGCCATCCGTGCCTGCTGGATAACCCGTCGTGTTATCCCCCGCCGGTGAACAGCGCACCGAGTACGACGGATCGCCTCCCGGAGGAGCCCAACTCAGGGCCGGAGTGTGTGGATTGGTCGTTGTGCGGAACCACTCTGAAGGGACGCCCGTCGTCACATTGTTCCAGAGCTCCGGGTATGCTTCGAAATCCTCCGACCAGACGCAGTCGTACGGATCGGCCTCGGGCCGTATCCAAAGCAACCACTCCTCATCGCCCGGGATGTTGTCCCAGTTCAGCCACTTGCCGCCGTAGGCATAAGTCTCCCAGTTCATGTTTACGTGAATCTTGTGCGCGCCATCGGCATCGCTGTATCCCTTGATCGTCACCCAGTGCCCCGTCCAAGGCGAATCCTCCTCGATGTAGAAGCAATAGGCCGAGGGACGCCCAAGATCGACCAGCTTCACAATGCTGCTCCAGCGGACGGGCTGAACATCGTGCGCTTTGAAGAAGACAGAGTTCCCGTACTTGTTGTCTGAGCAGACTTTCTCGATCCCACCATCCACATCGTCCCACTCGATTCCCAACCATTCCGGCCAGGTTCCGAGAGTCGGCGAGTAATCCACCGCTTGCATGATGTGATAAACAAGTTCCTCCTCATGCCCTTGCATAGCCGGCTTCGGCTCGCCGTCATTGTAGTAATCCAAGCTGGTGCGCATGGCCTCGCCGCAATCCACCAGGTTACCGTACCCATGCATATCCCAATACCCCAAGACCTGCGCCATCGCGGCCGGTCCACAGGAATTCTGTCCGTAGTGGCTTTGGAAGTAATACGGAACGCCGGAAATCTCGGCGCTTCCTCGCTCGCTGCGTTCAATGGTGCTGTACTTCGCAGGACTGCCCGTCAGTTCGAAGGACTCCCAGATCGTTTCCGACGGAACGGAAGTTTTCTCTCCCGACATGGGACGCATCGCGGGCTGGATACTCGAACGAAGCGAAGTGCGATCCAGCAATGTCCCACTGAACGGCTCGACAAGACGCCCAGCAATACCGCGCGCGGCGCTCTCCTTGCCGCCGACCTCGTACAGGTACGTCAGTGGGCCAAGAAAGTACGTACGCTGGATGGCGTGTTCGTCGATATTCTTCAGTCCCGCCGCCTCTCGAACAAGACGCTCCTGTCGCAGGTGCGGAGCCGTTCCCTTCTCCATGGAAATGAGCGGGTACAAGTCTCTGCGCGCCGAGACTACAACGGTGCCAACGCAGTCGGAGAACGTCGTGGCCTGCCCGGCGCGGGCCAGCTCTGTTTCGCGCTCCAGGCGAACATTTCTCTCCGCCTGCAGTTGCTGCACGGCGTCTTGGCGCGAGCGCTCGGCGTTTTCGAGTACGTCGCGGGGGATCTTCGTCGATACATGCCGATCCGGAATCGCAATGGCTTCGGCCATGTCTTCCCTTTCCTCGGCCTCGCTATCTATCGCCACCTCGGGTGCTGCAGGTTCGAGCGCCCTTTGATCCAATGCAGATAACTCGAGATCGGAAAGCCGCGACTCCGCTTTGGCCATCCTGAGAATCAGTTCGGCTTCCGATTGCGGAGCTCCCGGCGCGACGGCGAACTGCACCGCGTAAGCCTGAACCGATTCGTCCAGGCCATAGTATGGCGTCACCGCAATCTGACGCGCGTCGGGCCATTGTTGGGTGGCGAAATACTGTGCGGTCTTTTCCGCTAGTTCCTGCGAAACGGCCTTGCTGTCCCCGGTTTGTGCGAACGCCGCGGACATCACCAGTTGAAGTCCACAGAGCATAACCAATGCGTACCGCCAACGCACCAATGACGAATGCATGACACTCTCCCTCCCGTCGGAAAGAGCGGCGGGATATTCTGCGAGATGTTTATTCACGTGAGTGTCGTTTACAAGACGGGGCGACGAGGATCAATCGGTTTTACGCAGGACCTCGACAACGATCTCCCGACACCGAATTTCGAGCGTCAAATGCCCCCCCCTCGCCCAATTCGGACCCCGCAGCTCAGATCCCCTCAGGAACCCGCAATTAAGGTCACGAACATGCTACTGATCCGGTGAGAAAGTGCCCAGGTGGAGGTCACCGATTCGACCCCGGTGCCCCGCTCCATGAAGATTCCTAAAGCAACACGATTTGCGCACCGCCAGAGGACGCGTCTTGGGCTTCCCCCGCCCACCCCAGATACCCAGCCCCGCATATGCCCCACGAAGGGAGGCAAGCGGCGGGAAGTCCATATGCAACTGTTCCGGTCGTGCACCGAAGCGCGTGATTGGAAGCGGCTGGAAGTGGAAATGGAATCCCCGGCGCATGCACTGCGCCGCTCCAGTCTTGGTATCACACAGTCATACAGGATCATAGCCCATCCCAAATGTGGTGCGCGCCGAGAATAGGGTGTTTGAAGTTATTGCGACTTCTCCTTCCTGCTCCGAGAACCTGAGACGACTTCCCGATTCAATCGCCGCCACGAGGCTCGGCGTTGGCATGAACAATAGATTTCGAATCGCCTGCTCCAAGAGGAGCCACTCGATTTACACGACTGGCGTGCAGTTTCGACGGCGGTCTTGGCAAACCCAGGGCCGCCGTCCGTGCTATCTCGTCAGTACACGGTGTCAATCGTTGCCATGATGCCTCACACTCCCACGGGTGCACCCGGAAGAAGGGATCGATCATTTCTCGGGCCCGGCGAGGAAGAGCCCGGCATGCCTCCGCGTTCACCGAATCAGCCAGATCGAGGCGTTGACCGAGTTCGGCCCGCCTGGGTTCGTCAGGATGCCAACCAATGAGTTTGTATCGCCCGTTTCGCTCAGGTCGCCAACTGATCCATTATCATCCAGCAATTCCAGTGTGAATGTTCGATTCGAATCCCACTGGGCACCACTGTCGTATGGCGGAGTTGGACCGACGAAGCTCGAGTAGGCAATCCCATCATCGAGGTAGTACCCTTGGCCAATGGATTCGCTGGGTCGCGACTGCAACATGATCTTCACGGAATTGGTGCCCGGAGGCGAGACGACTCCGCGGCCGGACAATGTGAATGAGACGACGCCGACGGGGAATCCCTTCGTTCCTACCGGATAGGGCTCTCGTGCAGCCGAGGTCCGAACGTTCGAGAGAACGGTCCCTGGCGCGGAGACGATCGTCAGATACTCGCCCGCGGAAGCGCCTTCGCGCGCACCGTTGCGGAGCGACACGACGTTCTGTTGTTCAGAATCCGGAATGCCGTCTCCATTGCCATCACCAGAGGGCTGGACGGTTGAGCCGGGTGCCGAAGGCGCAAGGTCCTCAGTCTCCGACTGCACACCGTCACTGTCTCCGTCACCGACCGTTGTCTTGCCGGTGATGGAGTCTCCCAAACGGCTCACGTTGATTCGATACTCCTGAATGTCCAGGAGAGGATCGCCCAGGCTGGATTGCTCCACGCGGAGGATCACACGCGGCGCGCCCATGTAGTAGTCGAGCGTCTGCCAGTAGATGGCTCCTGATGCGGAGTCGACGATCATGCCGGGTGGACCATCCACCAGGGACCAGACAACGGGATTCGTCGGAGAGACAAACGTGTTCACCAATTCTGGAGAATAGGCGTAGAGGTCACCGGGCACAACGTCCGTCGGCGGATCCGAGATAATCTCAAATAGCGAGAGACTCTGGTAGACGTTTGAAACTGTCAGATCCCAGGAGAGTGTGGAGCGGCTGCCGACCAGATCGATGGCGGCGATGATCACTTCGTGCGTCCCCACATCGCTTTCGCTTGTGGACCAGAAGACAATTCCTTCCTGAGAAACGGCAAACCCGGGAGGACCATCGATCAGTTGGAATGAAACAGCACTTCCTTCCGGATCGTAGGCGGTCGCTGTCCAATCAAAGTCCGTTCCCGCAGCAACAACGGTCGTTGGTGAACCCGTAAAGACTGGAGGTTGATTCGCACCAGCAATCACGCCGGTCCTCGCGACATCGTATGCCAGAATTGGAGCAGGAACGAAGTACTCCTCCACGGCCCGGGATCGGGAGCCCTTGCGCTTGGCTCTTTCCGCCTGCAGAAGTTGCTGAACTTCCTCGCTTGGTCCAAGCAGTGTCTTTCCGATTTCCCGCGAACGCACAAGTTCCACGACCTGGTCAGTCGTTGCCATGGGTTCGCGAACGGTCAGCGTTCCTCCGCGTGATTTCGCGTCCAGCATGTCCAGCACGATCTGCCGATCATCGGTTCGAACGCCGCGCAGATGCACGAGGCTGTCTGCAAGATCCTGAATCGCATTCAACCCTTCCGCCCGGGCCGCAGCACTTGTTGTGGCAGTCAGGATCGGAGTCACAGTAACCTGGTATTCCGAATTGGGATCCGTATTCTCAAGGAGCGCGCTTGTGTATTCCTTCGCCACGACCTGATCGAATTTGTACGAACCCGAGCCCGGCTGGTCGGTGTAGCTGAGGTTGTAGAATTCAAGATCCGGATCCTTGACCGCGTACCAACTGACGAAAAGTTGGTCGCCAAAGCTCACGACATCTATGTTCTGTACCGCAATTGGAGCTTCGGAACTTGGGATGTAGATGGGCGTTTCCGCCACAACGGTCACGGGTGCATTGCGGCTGTCATCGATCACGGCGAATGGCCAATACCATCCGGGCGAAAGGGGTGAATTGGCCAGATCAAAGACAGCCATGCCCGATCCGTCGACTTCTGCGATGTCCGCTATCAGGCGAATGCCCTGCGATGCTTCGCGATCGGCACCTGCGAACAGATCGATCCTCGCTTCACCGTCGGGATCGAAAGCACTCCATCGGAACGCCAGGTCGCTGCCATTCACAACGACCTCCTCAAAAGCGAAGGTCGGCTCTGTGTTTCTTGATAGCACCTCGATTGCGTACTGGCCGAGTGTTTCCGGATACAGGATGGTCGCTCTGTAAGTGCCGGTTTCCTCGGCGATCATGAAGTAGGATGCATCTCGCACAGACGGATTCTCAAACCAGACACCAAAGACATCAGGCGATGGAGGATCGGACGGCAGATTCGCCGGCGTGATTGTCTTTCCGGACGGGCTGGTTAGCGTGAACTCAGGATTGCCGGCGGGATCTTCGTAGGTGAGCCGAACAACAGTGCCCTCGAGAGAGGCTGTCGTAGGCAAGTCAATGGCAGTGCCTGCTCCACGCGGGGTCTGACGGAACTTGCCTTCATTCGCGTAGGCTTTGAAGCTCTGATCGAAATCGCGCAAGACACTGACGTAGGACGTAGTCGGGTTTCCATTCTTGTCGCGGTGCAGTTCATCGGATACAGGCACGGGCTGCCAATACGGGACTTCCCAATCTGCGACGCGCGTACCTCGGCTGACATCGAAGCCTACGTTCCCATTGCTGTCGAATGTCACTGTCACATGGGCCGTGTAGACAAGAAGCGGCAAAGATGCTGTCGCCCAGGCTTTGAACTTTGGATTCTTCTCGGGATCGATTTCCAACCCCGCGCCAACACTTCCAAACGTCAGACCACCGAACACGGGAACATCGTCAGGTATCCCGAGGCGAACCTTGGCGGATGCGCGCGCATAACCACCCGGGGCGACAAAACCATCGAACTCACCGGCGATGATGCCGTAGTAGATGACCTTGCCACTAAAGGAGAATCCTTGGGCGTCCGGGGGACCACCCCAGGTGATCTTGGCGGAGGCAGAACCGATCTCGAAGATCACGACGGTCACGGTACCATCGATGCCTAGGCTGATTTCGTTGACGGTGATCCCTGCAGTGGCCGTGACAGCAGCTACGTCGAGAATCGGGATTTCCGGACCAGCCGTCGCCTCAATCTCTCCTCGGAGTGTGACGGGCGGAATCCATGTGATCTGTCTTGGTCCGTCTTTCGTTTCAAGGATCTCCGTTACGCGACTTTGGCTGAGATTGTAAAGGGATCCAGTAATACTCTGCATGAAGGCGCCGGTCGAGCCGATTGGACGGCCCGGCTCAGGGAAGCCAAGTCCGACGGTGAGGCTATCGATGATGCCGCCAAGGATTTCAAATCCCGCGCTGAGCTCAAAGCCCCTCGGAATTCCAAATGTCGTCGAGCCCGTGAAGAATTTCGGCGGACCGCTCTCATAGCCAAAGCAAAGCTCTGCGAGGCTGAAGCCGGTACCGCCGATCGCTCCATCGCCTCCGAGACAGAAGTTGATGGCCTCCAATTCCACCTTCGGTAATCTCGGCGAACGATCCTTGATAGTCACTTCGGCGCCGAATCCGCCAGAGTTGTCTTCAGATACAAGATTCTCGGGGAAAGCCAGTTCACCGCCAATGACCAATCCGTCGGGAGAACCCAGATCCCCAGATGTGTAAATCACGAACTTCAGCCCGGCGATGTCGAAGCCTCCGCCTCCAATCTCAAACCGCGTACCGTCCAAGCGAAGCTTCTTTAAAGGAATCGTGAACCCGTCGAGATTGGAAACGTAGATGGTGTCTGCATACAGACTATCGCCGTAGAAAGCAGCCGATTCGTCTAGGACAAGCTTGATGCCATTGACCGTCAGGTCGCCTTCGCTGGCGAATATGCCGGGATTATCTTCGAGATTAGACGCGATGATGTCACTGATCGCAATCGTGCCATTGCTGACAGTCTGCAACTCCACTTCGTCCAAGGAAATGGTGTTCTGCGCAAAGGACGGCTCCGCGAACGAGCACCTGTAATTGAGGTAATTCGTGAAGCGCGATTCGAAGTAGCCGTCGCCGAAGATGAACTCGCCGGAATTGTCGACTTCTACACCATCGAAGTAGAAGTTCACATTGGTTTCGAAGGTTGTGTTCGGATTAAATGGAACGGGAATGGTGAATGCCGGAGACGCGACATCAAGAGTGTAGCCTCCCCATGCTGGATACGCAACGCCATCGAGCCCGATCGAGAAGCCGTCATAGTCGATTGGAGCGTAGGAATCCTCTGCCGTGTTCCCTTGCAAAACGAGGCTTTCCAGATAAATCGGTGGCGTGGAGCCCTGAACCACCTGACCTGGAATCGAAATCGAACTCGAGGTGATCGTGGCTGACGCAGGAGAGAACCGCGGAGTCTGGTCGGCAGCCAGGCAACCACCCTGGAAGATCAGCGAGGATGATGGATCGAAGTCGAGAATGCCGCTGCCGAGGCGGAGACCAGTGAAACCTAACGCCCCCAGATCCGGCGTTGCGAATAGCCCCGTAGCTGAGAGAAACGATTTGAAATTGCCTCCAATTTCATCCGTCCTGACGCGATAGTTGCACACTCGGAGAGGAATTGTCGAGACGGTCAGTTCAAATGGTGTGTCCGTTCGGGATTCCAAAACGTATCCATCGAATGTCCATGGATTCGTCGCCAACTCCAGCGGATCGTACTCATGATGGAGCACGGATGGAAGAGTCCAGGTCGCATTGCCTGCCAGGGTTTCTGCATTCTCATCGAAGATTAGAGGAGATTCATCAGGGACAAGAAGCCGACCGAGTAGATGGTTCGAGAAGCCGCGGATAAGAATCGTCCCACGCAATTCGTAGACGCCGGGGGTTCCGCTGACTTCGCGGCGACTTCCTCCGGACACATCGACCTGAGTCGCCCCGAGGAGCAGAATCGGCTGAACTCGCTCAACAATCGGTGGCGAGTTTGTCAGCACAGCGATGTTTCCCGCGCTGTCGCGGACATTGTACAATCCACTGACGCCCACTTGAATCGTTCCGGCACCATCGAGACCAGAGACCACATAGGAACGGAATCCATCGAAGGCTCCGCTTTGGAAAGACAACTCTCCGCCTCGGTTAACATAGAAGTTGCTATCCGTCAACCCGACCAGTTGCTCTGTGGTCTCGAACGATGCGCGATAAGTATCGGCCGTCATCGGATCCGGTCCGTTGTAGGGCGAGAAGGTTATCGAGGGTGGAGAATTATCGATTGTTATGTCTGTCTGGAAGTAGGTGGAGTGTGGAAGCGCATTGTTCGGGTTCCCGAGAGCGTCCTGGAACGCTCCCTGGTCGACCTGCATACGTATTTCCCCGTCTCCTGCAATGCCGCTGGCGAGCACTCGATATGCACTGGTCCCGAAGATCGCTGAGACCGAGACTGTGTTGATGCTGACACCGGTATCCAGTTCGAAACGCACTTTGCTCGCATCGGCGATCACAGTTGGTTCGTTGAGCAGGACTTCGAACGAAGTCTGATCGGCGTTCGTCGGATCTGCTGCTGTTGTCGTGACCTCCATGATGGAGGGGTTAATCGTATCGAGGGTTATTTGGGGACTCGTGCTGTCGATGTTCCCGTTTCCTGCTCGATCATGAACCCTGGAGCCGGCGATGCGAATCGCCACGGAAGATCCGATGCCGCGACCGGTGTCGGAAATCGGAATAGTCGCGCGATACACACTTTGACTGAATGAGGCAAGCGACGCAGGACCGGTAGAGACGCCGAAGGCGATGATGATCAGATCGCTTGTATCGAAATCGGTCACGTCTTCGCCGAAATCAATGTCGAAGACAGCATCTTGATCCGCGCTGATCAGATCTGGTCCATGGATAGTGAATTCAGGAGTCGGACGAGTTGCATCGATTTCCCAGGTCGCGAAGACCTCCGCTGTCAGCAGCGGCTGCCAGTTGTAGTAACGGGATCCGAGCGAGTTCACGATCGAATCCGTGTTCGTCAGCATGAGCTGGTATTGGCCATCTTCCAGGGGAATACCGCCGCCCGGTGCGAAGTACCACGTCGTTCCACTCGAATCGCCGCCTGCGCGCACCAATTGACTCTCCGCAAAGGTCGTAGGGACTGCTACACCATCTCTGAGGACTTCGAGGTTTGAGATCGAGACGTCCACAACAGGCCTCCAGAATCTGAAGGTCATGTCGAAGGGATGCGCCTGTCGGAGCCCGAAATCAGCATCGCCAATGTACCCATCGTTCGGATTGAATCGAGAGGGAGGAATACGATCCACGTGAATTGGATCGCTGATGAACTCCGGCACTCGATGGTAGACAATATCGCGAACATCGTATTGCGAAAGCTTCAAACTGATATCGCCATCCGTGGTGAAGAGCTGACCCCCGAGGCCGGATAGGTTGTTGAGATCATAGCGAATGACTTGCGGAGAGAGTTGCTCCAGTCCAACGGTCTCGGGAAAGACGTAATTCGGATTCTGAGTGGATTCGGAGCTTCCGCCTGAAGGAATTACCGGTTCGCTGAATGTGACCGTGAACGAAATCGACTCTGCATTCGTCGGCGATGAGACGTTTGGAACGCAAGAGAGCACGAACGGTGCTGTCTGATCGATGTACATGGTTGCCGAAGGGCTCTCCAGATTCGTGAGCCCAGTTGCATCCGTGGCAGCGCCTTCCTTGATTTTGAACTGGAAGAGATCGTAGTCAGGTAGCCGCCAACCGCTTCCACCCACGCCGGTGAAGCGAAGCAGATAGCGACTTCCATCGAAATTCGTAAACGACACGTTCGAGTAGTATGCGCCGTCCCCCTCCCAAATGAAGTCCGACGAGCTGTCGAAACCACTGACTTCCTCGCTGAACTGAACGTAGAAATCCAATGTTGTCGACACGAGCGGTCCAGTCGTCGCGATAGAAGATTCAACGGTGACGACAGGACGAATGTTGTCCAAATCCCAACCGAGCCACTCCCGGTCGGAATATCCGGTTGCGATCGGATTCCCTGCTGGGTCGCGAATGGTTCTGTTCGACAACCGAAAGTCATATCTCCCCTGCATGTCGATGCCATCGAAAAAGTTCACGAGCTGATAGCGGCCGGGGGAAGGGACAAGGACCTCGCCATTGGGCGAGATGAATTCCTCTACCCCATTGATCAGTAGGGTGAAGTCCTGCGGTGTGATATCCTCGACGACTTGTTCGGAGAGCCGCATCGTTATCGTCGTGGGATTCGTCGTGATGGAAGGTCGCGTTCCGGGAAGAGCGCCAGGCAACGGATCGAAGGCGAACTTCGGCGGGTCGGAATCGATCGTGAAGAACCGGTGGATTGGATTCTGACCATACAAGGCATTCCCGACTTCATCCGTGGCCCCCGCCGATCTGACGCCGAGGTGAAACCACCCATTGCAATCGTAGCAGTAGTCCGGCCAGTTACACGCACCGCCGCAATATTCGCCGACACCTTCCAATGTCAGCAGATAGAGCGTGGAACGAAGTTGAGTCACACTCATACTGCTGTAGGTCGAGTACTCTGCATTGAGGATGATGTCATCCTTGCCGAATCCGATTACAGGTTCGGAAAGCTCGATAAAGACGGAAGCCGTGGGACCACTGATAAGGGTGGCCCCGGTAGCCGATCGCATACTCAAGACAGTCGGCGCCGTCTGATCCAGTTCGCCGAGCACCGTGAGAGGATACTCGACAAGCGGATTGAATGCACGATCCGTCACATTCCCGCCTGGGACGCCAATTGAGATCGTTCCATTGCCGGACACGGATCGGACAGCAATATACCCGGTGTCGCCTTGAGCCGGATCGTCCAGCCCGACAGATACATTGGAATACGATACGCCGTCGCCAACGACGTTGACCCAGGAGGGGGTATCGAATCGATGGATGGGTTCGCTGAATTGGACATTGAAGCGCAACGTCGAGTCGTTTGTCGGCGAACCGCCGGCGAGTTCGATGGAATCAATCGTCGGTGCTGTCGAATCTATCGTCAGCACAACGGACGAGACGATATCGCTGTTCGTGAGTCCGACCTGGTCAATCAATGTACCTGCCGGAACACGGAAACCAAGTGTACCATCGCCGACCACATTTGTTAGTGACACCTGATAGGAGGCTGTCGGGGGCGTCTCGGGGATGCTCGTCACAACGATAGAATCGTAGGTGGAGTCTGTCAGAATCTCCAGATCGGCTGCTGAGTTCAATCCCGTGACGGGTTCACTGATCGTGAAATAGAAATCCACATTCGGACCAGATGCGAACTCCTGGCTTGAGGTGCTCGCCAGATAGGGAGCCGTGTTATCGACGACAACCGGCGGGTTGGAGAGAGCATAGTTAGAGTTCCCAGCCGGATCGCTTGCGTAGACCTGGATTTGCGCGCTGCCGTCGCCAGTGACACCCAAAAGCGAGACAAGGCTGAGGGTGGGCGAGGTCTCAGTGACGTCGACACTGCTGTACGACAAACTGCCGCCCGATGTATAAACGGCGAGGTTCGTGTTCAGCACAAATGGAGCGACGGATTCGGAAGTCTGAACGGAGAAGTCGATTTGCGGTCCCCTCGTAGGAAAGGGAGTGTCGATGGTGATGTCGACGCTTGGGGCAATCGAATCCACGGTCCATGAGCCACTTGAGGATCCAGCGTTGCCGTTGCCCTGATCATCGGCGACGGTTCCGGGAAGAAGAATCACCTCGTAATCGCCATCTCCGACATCGCTTTCCTGGAAAATCGAAGCGATCGTCCACGTTCTTCGATCCACGGAGGCAGTAATCGCGCTCTCGGCGCCGGACGAGACAATCGGCGTTTCGGAACCGTCGTGCTTCAACCGCAGCGATGCCAGTACGAGTCCGGAGACGGACTCATCAAAGCGGAGAATCACTGAATAGGGCATCGCATTTCTGGGAGAACTGACAGAGTCAAACGCGCCCTCAGGGCCGACGTTGTCGAATGTGAGGTCGCCAGTTTCATAGACACCATCTTCTGTCGACGTGCCACCCAGAGGAGCATTGGCACTCAGGGACAAGATGGAATTATCATCTGTGAGACGGACACGGAAGCTTCCAGCCGAAGAAGGGGGAAGTCCGATATGGACAACGTAGTCCGTTGCGGAATTCGTGGTAACTCCGGTCGCTGTTGGGGTCGAATTCCCATCGAGTCGCAACACCGTGAAGTCCGTGAGGTCCACACCCGACACGCCTTCATTGAATGTGAAAGTGACGTCCATGGAAGCGCCCGAGAAGGGTGAGGCGCCCACAGGAACGGCGGACTCGGCGACCGGATATTGCGTCTGAATCAAACCATATACAGGCTTCTCGTCGTGGAAGCCTGGAGAGAAGCTGCTCACGGTTTCGCTTCCGGAAGAATCATCCGCGTAATTGCCGTCGCCGCCGCACCCGTTTGCAAACAGGGTTGCAGATGGATCGATGAAAATGGCTCCACCCTTGCCCTGACCGTCGGCGGTGTATCGCAGGCCGTTTGATCGCCCAGCGCCTCCGGTGCCTCCTCGTCGGGCGGAGTTCGCAAAGAAGTGGCAGTCTTTCAGTGTAACGACGCTGTTGCGCACGAAGAGGGCGCCGCCCAGGCCCCCTCCCCCACCGCCGATTCCATAGTTGCTCGTTCCTCCCCAGCTTCCACCGACTCCAGACCCGACTGCACCGCCACCGCCACCGCCACCAAATCCACCCGCGCCGCCTGTTCCGGAAATCGATCCGCCGCCGCCACCACCAAAGCCACCGTCCGCTCCGTGGCAGTCTGCTGTCGCTCCTCCGCCGCCTGATCCAAAAGAACCGGATTCGGGAGGACAACCGGCGAGGCCACCGTTGATTCCACGTGTCGGATAAGGGTCTGTATCAAAGCGGCTGTCGCCACCGTTGCCTACTTCCGATCGGGTTGGAGAACCGCCGTCTCCGACAGTTCCACCACCGCCACCGGCACCGGGAATGCCACCGCCCTCAAGGAATCCTCCCTGTCCGCCCTGAGCGATATTCCCACGGAAGGATAGATTCTCCAAGATCAGTTCGCCCGAGAGAGCGTCGACATAGATTCCGCCGCCGAGGCCAGCGCCGCCGCCGCCGCTGCCCATCTGGGCACTTCCGCCATTCCCTCCTCGTGCAAACCCGTCGGCGATGGAGAGATTCCGAACAGCAGACGCACCACCACCGACAAACGTGAACACCGGAAACTGGTAATTCCCGGATACCGTCAGGCCGAGACTGCCGCCATCGATCTCAATCCCCCAAGTGATCTCTGGAAGAGCCGATTGGAGAATAATGCTCCCACCAGAAGGCAGTGCTCCGTCGAATTGGATCTTGTCTCCATCGCCGGATGCATTCAGTGCATCGCGCAGAGAAACGCCGCCTGTTGTCAGACCGTCATCTTCGTCAACCAGCGTATCTACGACAAAAATCTCCGCCGCGAACGCGGCGGAGCAGAGAGACAAGCACATGACTACGAAAAGGAACTGAAGGACCGTCCAAAGACATCTGGGCCCGGTGCCCCCTCGGGAAACCGTTCGTCGACCAGTCATGTTGGAGCCCTCGAATCTTATCGAATGGAGTTCGAAACCACGCGCCGCTGCGAAGCAGAGGGCCCCAGTTGTGTGATTGAGTGCTCACCTGGTGCATTAGGGGATGCGATATCTGCGATAGAGCATGAAGTGGGCCCAGAGAGATTCAGCAGGTGTTCTGCAATCAGGCTCACCCGATCTCGATCCGTCGTATTCGGTCCTATTTGAGTATTGAATTCAATGTCTCTGCCTCTGTCCTCGCCAGAGGGTCAGGAGTTGCAAGAACCTGCAAGTCCACCACGTCTCAGCGTGGTGCCAGCATGTCCGGGTGTGCTGCGGGTCGCTGAAACCACAATGCTCTGGCGATAGACTCAATAATACCAATGGCGAAGAACTCGCCCATTAACCCGCAGGTTCGTGATTCGAGTCCACGTGGGGAGGCAATTTTTAACGACAATACGAACCAGCCTCTTCGCAAGCTGGTTCTTTCTCTTGCAGGCTCGCCGGCGTCCAGTAGGGAGAGCCGGCTCCCCAATGCCTCACTGCCGAAGTTGCATGGAGAAGTGTCGACCCGGCCTGCAGCCCCCCAGAACGGTACCAGGGGGGTGCGAGGGCGGTCGCAGAAGTCCCCACCCGGCCGTGAGGACGAAGGGGCAATTTCAATGTCTGGAGGCACCGACAGCTCCAGGGCCTACGGTGCCAGGAGATCGCCTACGTCGAACGCACCGTCGCCGTTGACATCAATCGGTTCCGTTGACTCTTCCGAGCCCACCAGGCGTGTCAGAATCGCGGCCCAGAGCTCCGGAACGTCGCCAACCGGGTTATCCACCTGGTTAGTGACGATGGGGTCTTCGAAGTCGAAGATGATGGTCGCGACGTTGGAGATCGTGACGGTGAGATCCTCCGCCAGGTCTGGTTTCGGCTTCATGGCAAAGACAAGGAAGCCTTCGCCGCGGTGGGTCTCATCATTGGGGGGCAGGAAGCCTGCCTCGGGATCCAGAGGGGGTTCCTCGGTTATGGGATCGAGCGTGCGGAACGTGAACGACACGCGCCCCGTTGTCTCATCGATGCTGCCGTTGATGTTGAGGAGCCAGTCGGCGCCCACTTCGGCGCGGTAGTCGGCGATCGTGATGTACTCATCGATGGCAGCGGGAGCGTCCTCGAAGGCCATCTGCTCGGAACCCCAGCCAAGGCTGCGAATCTCAAAGGTTGTCCAGTCGAGGCTCTCGGAGACGTCATCGATCACGAAGACATCCTGTGCCGGCGCTGCCGCCTCGGCCTTGTTCTCGAAGAGGATGGTGTAGATGACTTCGTCGCCTCGATCCACAACATGGGAGACGCCCCAGCCGAGCGGGCTGTGTTTCTCGTTGGGATCCTTTGAGACGAATTCATTCAGTGAGTAATTGTCACGTTCATTGAGAGGTTGAGGCGGTTTCCTGGGCCGCGGCTTCTTGTATGAGGGCTTGCAGTTGTCACCGCAGCACGAGCTGTCGGGTCTTGGGATTGCCCTATTGAAGCGCATGATGTCGGCGCGGGTTGTGGCTCGCGCCACGTTCTCTGTGTTTTGAACGTCTGACGTGAGGGATGCCGGGATGAAGGCGGCGCTGGTCCAGACGCCATTCGAGCCCGCGGTAGCATAGCGCAGTCGCGTGTCGGCCGTTGTCTCCAGATCGGCGTCTTCGTCCTCGGACCAGACGAGCAGCGCGGTGGACCCGAGGCTGGCAATGGCGGGGGCGTTGCACCAGCCCGAGCTGCTGACAATGGCGGGAGCCGTCCAGCGCGCTCCGTCCCAGGACGAGGAAAGAACCCGGGCCTCCGTATCCGAAAGAGTCTGGACCCAGGTCACGAGGATCCGACTACCGAGCCTGAGGACGCACGGTTGGTCGTTGCGCCCCCCTGGGCTGGCGATGGGGGACGGGTCCTCCCACGCCCCCGCGACACGGCGTGCGAACACGATGTCGCACGCCTGGACGGCAGCATCGACCTCACTGACCGAGGAGCCCGACGTCAAGCCCGCCGCGGAGCCTTGCGACCAGACGGCGAACAGGTCGTCATTGGGGTCCAGCGTGGCGGCACAGTCGCGGTTGAAGTGCCGCTGCGCCTGCACCGCTTCGGGAGCGCTCCAGCCCGTCCCGTCATCGACCGAGAAGACAACTTGGTTACCGAGACCGTTGTTGTAGTCTCCCGTGTCCTTGGTCCAGACAAGGTACACCTCGTTGGCCGAGGCGTTGCGAACGACGGCCGGTGCACCATCGTCGTAGAGATCAGATGGCACCGTGGAGAGCACCGGCGAGCCTTCGTAAACGCCCCCCGTGCCCGTGAGCGGGCTGACGATCACTTCCATGGACTCGCTGACGAGAATGTCCCCGTCAATGCTGGTCCGTGAGATGTGAATCGTGTCGTTGGTAATCCAGCGTTCATCGCCGAGGCGGACTTCACCGCGGCGGCACGCCTCGCCCCACTGCTTGCTAATTTTGCGCTTGAGGAAGCCAGCGCCGATGGATGCTTCGCCTGAGAGTGTGATACACGCCCCGTCCACTTTGAAGCCCTCGTTGGGGTTCCACTGGTACGACCCGGTGATATTGAGGTCGCCCTGCCCCTTGCTGAATCCGAGGTGATCTTCGATAACAACACGGCCGCCGCCGACACAGTCGATTCCGACGAAACCGGAGTCGGGCCATCCCATGAAATCGCGTTGCCAGCCGAGGCTTCCCTTCACCTGCAATGCAACGGGAAGCGAGAACTTCGCGGTGCCCACGGGAATCCCAGCCACAATAACAGGGACGGGACGGGCGAAATTGGCCTCAAGCCCGCCTGACGCGTTCAGGCGCATCGTCCAGGGCATGTATCGGCAGGGCTTGCAGGAGAGGCGGTAGGAGGATTGCATTTGTCCAGCCACAGTCCCGGTCAGCGAGTCGCCGAGCGTGATCGACAGGTTGGCTCCTCCAGACTTCTTGTATTCGCCACAGGAGACCGTGTCCTCACAGAGCTCCCACCCGACTTCGGCTTCGTAGCTCTTGCCAAAGACCTCCTGGAGTTTATTGGGGATCTCGATCTTTGTCGCGAAGTTGAAGCTATCGCAGACAGCGAGGGAGCGGTCTGCTTTCGGTACCGGCGGGACGTACCACGCGCCTGCGGTGGCAGGATCCAGCGTGGTCAGGTACAGGTCGGTATCATCGGCCGCCCCGTTGGCCCGCTGCATCCAGATCACCATCCAGGAGCCGTCCTGCGCTCGCACGATCTGCGGCGAGAGGTCGTCATTGGCGTCAGAAGTCAAGGCCACGGGGATGGTCCATTCGAACGCGCTACCCGTATACTTGCCGGCGGACCAGGCCAGCGTATTAACTTGGTTGGCATCCATGATTTCCCATGCGGCGAGCAATCCCGGTTCCCCGGCACCGAACAGGTCGGGGTCATAGACCACGTCGGGGTTGGCGCCTGTCTCGGCCGCGATGGCCGTCGAACCCTGCCATGCGTTGTCGGTCCAGGCCAGCGACCAGAGCTCTCCACTGTTTTCCCAAGTCATGTAGACGGAGCCGCCGGCCCCTGAAACGAGGGACGGGGAATGGCCGAGAAGCACGCCGTCTGGTCCGATGGGGTTGGGGTTGTCTTCGTAGATGGGGATGTCGAGCCCGAGCACATCCTGCTGAGAGGCAACGGTGACGATCCACTTCTGGTCGAGGAAGTACTCGTTCACAAAGATTTCGTACGTGCCGTCTGCAATGTTGGCGAAGTAGAAGTCGCCGGAGTTGTTTGTCCGAACGGTGCGAGGGTTTGTATCGGGTGCGGCAATGTCATAGAGTTTGACGGCAGCGGTCGGTTGGGGTCGGCCCCACGGCAAGAGGGTGAGGCGACCTGACACGGCGGCGTGAGCGGCTCCTGCTGCTTCATGGACCAGAAGGTCGACGAGGTGGCTGACGGACCAGCCCGGGTTCGTCGAAGCGGATCCCATGAGGACAAGGCGTTCCGCCGCTCCGGCAAGGGCGTTGAGGTGTTCTACGGTGGTGCCGCCCAAGGCGGCTTTGATGGCCGGCCAGGAGGAATCCCAGGTGGCGGTATCGATGTCGGCGGGCCGCAGCGTGTCCTTCTGGGAATCCCAGTCGATGACCGTGTCATCCGGCGCCTTCTCTTCCAGGTTGAATGTGAAAGCTCCCATCTCACTGCTGACGGTGTAGTAGACTACGACGTGTCCCTGGAAGCCCGGTGGCAGCTTTCCAGGAGAAGACGGGGGACCCAGTGTGAAGATCTGGAGGCTCTCCGGATCCCCTTCATCTTCGAGGGAGGCGCGCGCCATGATCTGATCCGGGAAGTTCAGGACCAGAAGCCGGCTCGGCACATCAGCGTCCCCCCTGTTCCCGTAGTAGACGTCGAGCATCTGGACGCGGAAGGGACGATAGACGCCGATGTCGAAGCGGCGATTGAACGAAGCCCAGAACTCGCCGCCTTGTCCTGCTTCCACTTCGAAACTATCCTGGAGAACCAGTTCATCGGTGTCTGGCCAAACTGCCGCGACATCCGTCATGCCAACGGGCAATCCGCTCAGGTCCATCGGCACAACCAGTTCTGTTGGTGTGACATCGGACGGTGTGAAGGTCCGGAGTGATCCTCCGGCGGGAGAGCGGAGTTCCACGGTCATGCCGGACTCGAAGCCAGCTCCATCGAGGCGTTGTGTGAACAGCCCGCCGTTGCCTGCCGAGGCGGTTTCCATGCCGGTGAACGCACGCCAGGTGGAACGGATCTCGAACTCATAAGACCCGGCCTCGCCGGCGGGGTCGTTGTACGTGACAGCGAAGTAGTAGATGCCGGGTCCGGGAGAAGGGATTAGAATCTCGTGCCCGCCGTTGCGGGCGGTTCCGGTCCGGTCGTAGAGCCCGGCAGTCGGGAGTTCCCCGTCGCGTTCCGTCAACTTCCACGTTCCGGCGCCTCCCGTGGGGTTCAGGCGGGCCAGCACGTTCGGTGCTTCGTCGCCGTTGAAGACAAGGGCGTAGATCCGGGTTCCCGAGACGGTTCCGGTCGTGGGCTGGTCCAGCGAGATGGGCATCTGGTCACTCGATCCGGCCAGGTCCGGCGATGTGGCCCACGGGACGAACGTGATATTGTCGCTGACCGGGTCGCCGAGCCCGCCCGGGTTGAGCGTGGCGTGGTATGGCCCCGTCGGATCGCCCCACCAGTGGTTCCGTGCGATGACCTTGCCGGGCACCTCCGCGCCAACCGCGCGCGCGGTGTTCTCGACACCGAACGTGCCGTTACCGGAAATCCGGTTGGCGACCAGCACGGGCGGTGGAACGGTGCTTGTCCCAAGAGCGTACCACGTGCTGATGCCCGCCCCGGCGTTGTTGGTAATGTCGCAGCCCGTGATCACGCGGGGGCCAATCGTGTAGATGCCATCCTGACCGTTGCCGGAAATCAGACATTCCTCCAGGACGACGGTGTGCTCGTAACCGCCGAGTTCGAGTCCGTAGTTGGCGTTGTTCGTGAAGGAGCAGCGCGTGAACCTCGCGTCCGCGTTGCTTACGCCGACTCCCTTGCCATCCTGGTTGCCGTTGAATGTGCAGTCGCGAGCTGTAAGGGACCCTCCGGCGGCAACACTGACAGCCGCATCATAATTGCCACCGTCAAACGTGCAGTGCTCCATGTCGACGCGACCGAGGAACCCGCCGGAGCCATTAACGGTCAGGTAGAGGGCCTGGCCCGGAGTTCCCCGCGAATCCGTGAAGCGAATGGGGTTGTCCGCCGTGCCCCGGAGTCGCAACAGGGCTTCCCCGCCGGTGCTGGACCCCTGGACCGTGATCCCCGTGCCCTGCCCGCTCTCGAAGTGCACTCCTGCCTCGATGTTGGCCGTCAGGCCCCTCGACACGTAACCCCACATGATAACGATCGGATATCCCGGATCCGGGATCGTGACTTCCGTCCCGGGCGGGAAGTTTGGCGAGTATCCCCCGTCCAGCATGATCTTGTCGGGGTTGTTTCCCGTCAACACCAGCCCGTCCATGAGGGGGAGATCCGAGAAGAAATACGGGGCGTGAATGGGGTAGTCCCCGCAGTTGGCAAACGTCGTGTTAAGAAGCAGGGGGCGGGCATACGCGTAGCTGCTGTCCGGCGCGTAGTAGAACCCCCCGTCCGGGCAGTCGGAGATCACCGTGTTGCGAAGTTCCGCGTCCTGGGTCTGGCACTGGATGCCCTTGGAATACTCGAGCCGGCAGTGGTCAAGGCGCACCGTCGACCCGCCGCTGAACTGGATGATCGGCCAGTCCCCGGCAGCTGGGCTTTCCTGGCCGGACGTGAAGACGACCGGGTCCGACGCTGTTCCCTCCACGATCAGGGCGCCGCCGGTCGGGACCTGGAGGCCAAGGCCTCCGGTCGGCGTGAATTGGATCTGCGCCCCGTCCTCGACGCGCACAGTTGTACCGGCGGCGGCCCGCAGTTGGTGCATCCGCCAAGGAACGGCGCCGGAGATTGTAACGTCGCGCGGGGCGTCCCAGCCCGGGTAGACCCTCACGCCGTCGAAGCCGTTACCCGTCAGCGTGGCATCGCCGATCACCGGGGTGTCACCGAGATTCGTGACGTTGATGGCGGCGTCGCCACATCCGTGGATGTTCAGTCCCTCGAACCGGGGCATCGACGCATTCTGCTGGGCGCGGATCTCAATGCCGTAGCGCGGGCAGTCCATGATCTCGACGTTCTGGAGTTCGACGTCGATGGCCTGAGTGCTGTTGCCGTCGGTGATGACGAATCCGTCTTGGACGCCATGGCGCAGCAGGCAGTCTTCCAAGACGACGTCAGGCGAAGCCACGGTAACAATGCCACCATTGCGGTAGTCCACTGCAGAGCTCTGATTGTTCGCATTACCGTACTCCACAATCGTGTGGACCAGTTCAGCCGCTCCGCCAGGGGCCACGTAGACCCCTTGCCAGCCGCCCGAGGTCGGCGTGTCAGAATCGTGCGTAAACAGAACCGGGAGATCCAAGGTCCCTTGCGTGACGAGATTGCCGCCACTGCTGACGCGGATCACTCCGCCATCTGCCACCCGGACCTCGACGCCCGGCTCGATGGACAGCGTTGCGCCCCCGGCTACCGTAACCGTGGTCGCCATGACAATCGTGCCGGTCGTGTACCACGTCGTATCCTCCGTGATGACCTCCGCTGAGAGAGGAGCCATCGTGGTCAGGAGCAGCAGTGCCAGCGCCCCTAGGTGGAGTGGCAGCAAGAGAGAGCTGCTCCTCGCGGTATTCTCGCTGCGTCGTTTCTTCTCCATCTCGAGTCCCTTCCTGTATCCTCGTACTTCATGGGTACTTCAGTGTTCGAGGCCGTTGCATGCAAATGACAGCTCCAAACGGTACCAGGGGCGGGGTCGAGAGGGGCAAAAAAGTCGCCACCAGGTTGCTGAGACTTGCTCGATGCTGCGGGGGGTGTCGAGCACTACCTCGCAGTTCCTGGCCTCGCGGAGTGCTTAGCCGTGGGAGATCGAACCCTCGACGGCTTGGACATCAAATTCATTGGTTCTTTCCTCCTCGGGGTGTTTCGCGGCGGCTGCGAATCCGCGAGATTGCCCACGCAAGGATCGGATGGGGCTACGAGCGGGTCCATGTGA
>JAHLLQ010000014.1 GCA_020444065.1 bacterium
TCCCACCTCCCTCCCCTCGTGGCTTGTTCCACGTCGTCCCGGCCCGATCCAGGTCACGGCAGGCCGATCCCGAGATCTCCATTTCGACATCCTGGCCGGCGCGCCGGGGCTTCTCGTCGCTTCCCCGATCTTCCAGACAAACGACCCGTTGCAGCCCGAACTGGCGTTTGTGCTCGCTGTCGAGGCCACCGCAGATCCGGTCGCTCCCGTTGTTCTGGCTCTTGCTTCCGATCCCGTGGTCTCGCGCGGTGGAATCGTGGCCCCCCAGGGCGTCATGCGGTTTACCGTTCAAGAAGCCACTGGGCGAAATGGGCTTTCGGGCGAAATCCTCGTCTCACGGCTCGAGGATGGAGTCGAAATCGCCCGCGTTGACCTGGCACCCGGCGAGGCTGCGGGAGAGTACCGGGCAGCCTGGAATGTTCCTCCCGAAGCTCTCCGCATTGGCCTCGGGGCTGAGGCCACTCTCCGAGACGCCGACTCCGGAATGCAGAGTTCCGGAGGGAGCGACCCGCTTGCCGCCGATCTGCAGTTCACCCTGCTGGATCGTAACACGGCCCCGCAAATTACCGAACCCGCCGACTTCAACGAGACCCTCTGGGCGACCCAGCCTCTTGAGGTCCCCTTTGCCGCAGTCGATCTCGAAGGAGACCCGGTCCGCTGGACGGTTGAGCACTCCCCTCTCCTCGACGTGACTCTCGACGAGGCATCCGGAATCTTGCGCATTCAGTACATTGGCGGCTACGCCTCCGAACCGCAGTTTGTGTCTCTCGGCGCAACGGATTCCTGGGGAGCAGCCGACTCACTCACTCTCGAATTCCCCGCGGTCTTTTTCCCGCCCTGGCCCTACTCGAGTCTGGTGGGATATGAAGATATCGAGCTCGACCAGAACCCTTTGCCTCTCACCGCCTTGGCCGGCTCTACATCCGAGAAGCCGCAACGGCTGGAGGTCGACTATCGCCCGCAAGGGACGGAGACCTGGACGCGCTATGGCGATTTCTCCTTCAACCGGATCGATCCTACATACGGTCTCTGGGTGTCGGATTTCTCGTGGAATTGGCCCGACGACGGGACCGTCGCATTCGAGCTGCAGCTCACGCTCATCGACAATACAGGGACGCCGGAGACTTCTCCTTCATGCTACTTGTTTGAGGTCCCCCGGTTTGGCGGAGCCGTCATCGGGATCGAAGTCCCGGGCCTCGTGTATGCCGGTAGCGACCAGGAAATTCTGGTGCACGTCCGCAACGACTCGAACCTGCCGTGGACGAAGGATGACGGGTTTGCCTTTCGACCTGTGGATCCCGTCGATCCGCTCACACGCTTTACCGCTGGCGAGTGGGGGGGAATGGACATGGTTGAGCGTGGACGGGATGGAATGATTCGCCTCTCCGCCCGAATGCCGGATACTCCCGGTTCCTACCGAACCGCGTGGCAACTCTGGCGCGAAGGCACTGGTGTCTTCGGGGAATCCGCCGAGACCTGGGTTCAGGTGAATCCTCAGCCGGGAGGGGACGGAGGAGTGGCACTCTTCCTGGATTGCCTTCTCGGGAGATCGGACCCATCGGCCAGCGCCATCAGCCTGGATCGCAACACCGACGGGATGGTCGATGCAAGCGACCTGCGGGCACTCCTCGCGGAACGTGAAATCGTCCCATAGCCCGTGTATCTCCGGACTCTAAGCAGCTAGAGCGGTTTTTTTAAATTTCTGTCGTGAACGATTTTTCTGCCGCGAGGTGAAGATATCTCTTTTTTTTGGGCGGGCCATTTGTGTTTGGTGGTTGGCCATGCCACCAACACGAACTCTCCCAACCTCGAGAACGCAATGTTCCCGGAACTGGAGACGGGGATCAAGAGCGCCACAACCTTATGCTCTTCGCGCCGCATGATGGCGATCAAGACTCTGCTCATGGGCATCGTCGTTTTCACCACCGTGGCCTTGCCTCACGGGGTTACAGAGAGGACGCTGTAGCGCCTGATACTAGGATTCTCGCGCCACGAATCGCTGAATCTCCACGGCGTAGCCATTTGGATCGGAAAGGAAGAAGTGTTCGATCCGATACTTCTCATTGTAGGCGGGAGGGGCTTCCGGAGTTGCCCCCCTCTTCAGGAGCGTTTCGTGCGATCGGGCTACGTCCTCGACCAGAAGGGTTATGATCGGCGAACGCGCATCTCGCGCCACCGGAACATGAGTACAGAAGCCCAGGCATCCTCCACCGGGCACGCGGTAGATTCGACAGACGCCCTGGTCGCGATCGAGTTCCAGGCCGAGCACATCGTGATAGAACGTATGGGTTGCTTCCAGGTCATCGGTGCCAAGGAAGACGATTAGGCCATCTGTGATATTCATGGGGGACAACTCCAGCATGAAGTGGAAGGTGCGGAGGCTCTCTGTCTTCTGACAGAGCTCGTCCCTCAGAGCCAGGCTTAAATGCGGGGCCGCCTCGGCGAGATTGGGAACATAAGATTGGGAGTGCGAGAGAGGGGGCGAGGAATGTCCTCTGAACCTCGCGTCCCTTGCAAGTCAGTAGAGGTACCAGCCATCGGCAGTTGGATTTGCCTCGATCGTGATAGCAGTGATACCGAGCTCTTCGACAACAGCGAATTGCAGTGGGTTCGTTTCCAGTTGCGTGTTACTCAGGTGTTCAGGCTCTTGATGTCGAGTGAAGAATCTGCTGGGGGAGAGGATCGTCATTGCTAACCGGAGACCATGGGCGTAGCAAGCACTCTTCCTTCTACCTTGGGATGCTGAATTCTGCGCTCAGCACCCTGTCCGAATCTGGCAGGCCTGCTCTTGTTCGTCACTATCAGATACGCATGGGAGATTTTACACTTGACGCCGACCCGTCGAATGCCGCTTTACTCAACGCACGGCCGCATGACGGCAGATAGGTGCCGCCATCGGCCTCAAGCGCCTGCAAAGGCGCTTTTTCTTTTTGCCTGCCTCCTGATCCTCCTCTTTCACGCACTTCCTTCTTCGGCCCGGTCCGACATCGCGTTTCTCGTCTCCTTGGACGAGCAGGAATCCGCCGCACGTTCGGTCATCCGAACGGCAGGACAACCCGTTCGAGATCAGGGCATCAAGATCACACATGGCTACTATAGGGGCACCAAAGTCCACATCGCCCGAACGGGCGCGGGCCTGGTTCCGACAGCGCAGACGACGACTTTTCTCCTCGCTCGCTATCCGGTGGATTGTGTCCTCTCCTATGGCGTCGCAGGGAGCCTGGCCGGGGCTTCGCCCGGGTCACTGTTCATTGCGAACGACGTGAGGCAACACAATCGCGGCACTGCTGGGCTGGGGGGGGGCAAAGGCCTGCCGAATCCTATCCCCGAGAACACAGATTCCGATCAATTTGCCGAAGAAATGGCGCTACTGGCCGCATGCGTGGCCAAGAAATTCACGCAACTCGACGTTGCGGTTACCACGGGAACGCTCGTTTGCGGAGACGAGTTCATCGCCTCTGTCCAGCGACGTGCCGAGCTGCGAGATGATTTCGATGCCGCCGCGGTGGATATGAACGGAACCGGAATCACGATTCCCTGCCAGCGATCGGAGACCCCGTATGTTGTCGTTCGTCGATTTACGGACATGGCAGATGAATCGGCGCCGCTGGAGTTCTCAACGAACACCAGGATTCCCATCCAAGAACTGGATTCACATGTGACACAAATGCTCCTTGACGCCTGGATTGACAACCGGTCTCTAGATGGTTGTAGAAAACAGGTACGACCGTAACATACGAAAGGAGCCACAAATGGCTACCAGGCGTCACTTCATGAAAGTCAGCCTGGGCGCTGCAGCGGCTGTTTCGCTGAGTGGTATGGTCCGAGCTGCTGTTCCTGGACAGGAATCCGTTACTGAAGCACTCCAACGCCAACTTCTTCATGCAAAGGGCGACGAACGAGTAACGGTCCTCCTAAAACTGGCACGTCGGTACCATCGGGATGGGCGGTATGCTGCCGAAGCGAGCACTCTGGAAGAAGTCCTCGCAACGGACAAGCTACGCGGATTCAAAAGCCTTTTTGCGCGCCTCAACTACGGCAAAGCACTCTATCAGGCCGGGGATTTCGCCGGTGCTGCACTCATTCTTGAGACACTCGCGGATGAACCTTTCCGGTATCGCGATGAGGCCACTCTTTATGCAGCTCGAGCGTCCGTTGCGATCCATGACTGGATGCGCGCGGAGAAGCTGATCGAGCGTCTGAAGAAGTCAAGCTGCCGCGACAAAGCTGTTCTCCTGCACGGCGATCTCGAGATGAAGCGCGGTCGTACGCTGCATGCACTCAAGCACTACGCTTCGCTGAATTCGCGCGCATCGTCTCAGTCCGAACAAGTCCTCTTCCGCCTGATGGAAGCCAATCTGCGCCTCGGCAAGGAAAATGTCGCACGGCACTTGTTCGATGCCGCCGTGGCGCCTTACAGCGGCGGGCTCAAAGAACTCGAGCTTCGGCGTCGCGCCTCTCATCTCTTCCTCCGCTTTGCCTATCCCGATTCTGCGATTGCGATCGCCAGTTTGGTTCCTGCGCTCTGTGCCAAGCTCTCCGCCAAGGACCGTCAGTTGGCGGCGAAGATTGCTCCGAAAGCAATGACAACGCTCGGAGAGGCCTACCGAATGCTGGAGCGGGACGCGGATGCGCGAAGTGCCTTCCGCGCGGGCCGAAACCTGGCCATTCCTGCCATCGTGGTTGGATCCCGGGCGATTCTTGGTGGAAATCCAGAAGAAGAGATCGTCCCGCCGTTGACCGGCGCGGCGAGGAGCGCCCTGCAGACTAAGGATGAGCCATATCTCCAGGAGACAGTCGGCGATGGAGCAACGGTCTGCCAGGCCACGGCGACCGTTCAGCAGACATTCAATTCCGAGATGGGGCACCTGCTCCGTCGTTACCGCAGATCCGACCTGTGGCGACCTCTCGCAGAGTCCCTCGTCGACGGGGACTATGCCAAGTCATCTGTCTCGCTCCAGGCCGGCCGGATGCTCGCCTCAGCCTGTCGTGCTGAGGGCTGTATCGAGGACGCCGTCGTGCATCTGTCTCGCGCCATCGGCCAAGCGAATTTCAAATCCCCCGACGATGAGATCGATTCGAGACTGCTCCTTGTTTCCGACCTGACCTCGATCAATCGAATCTCGGACCGAGATGCCGAACTGGCAATCGTGGATGCCGTGGTGCGGGAGCAGCCGATCGAGAATCGCCCCTGGTTTGCCTACAGGGCGGCTCGCGCTTTGCTGAAAGTCGAAGACTATGGCGCGGCCGACGCGAGGTTCTTCTCCGTTACGAATGATCATGTGGGCACTCGCGAAGCTCGGAAGTCTCTCTTCATGAGAGCACGCATTGCCCAGGAGCAGCTCGCACCAGAAACCGCCATCGATTTCTATCTCCAGGCCATGGAGTGTTGCCCCAACGATACGCAATACTCGGTGCAGGCGGCTGTTCTTGCTTTGCAGGTCGCCGAAGAGAACCCTGGCATCATGGCGCCGGAGACCGCGAGCGGGCTTCTGGATTCCCTGCTCGCCGATGGAGCGAACGACTGGCGCGTTCTTCTGCATTCAGCCCACTTCCTGGCCCAGCACGGCAAGCGCCCGAAAGCCAAGGAGATCACGCGCCAGGCTCTCGCGCTCTTTGACCAGCAGATCGTCGAACTCGGCTACGAACCATTCTCCGAGTCGTGGATTCGCAAACAATCGAAGCTCCTGAACAGCCTCTACAATCTCCTCGAGCACCAAGAGATTGTGGATCGGGTCCAGGCCGCCGGTGAAGGCGGATTCAACGACGCCGAGATGGCCCAGGCTGCTACAATGCCACTCTTCACGATCCGTGTGGTTTACGAGTACTCGCTCGGGGCCGTCGGTAAGAGAGACATGAAGAAGGCCGTGCATGCGGAGACGGAGGCGTTGTTCGCCCACGCTCCGGAGAAGTACCGCCGGACATTCGCCTACCAGCGCATCCACTCGACCTGGAATGGCGAGTCGTTTACGGCAGCGATCCCGCTGATCGAGGAGTACCTGTCGAACTACCCAACAACGCCCCACGCGTACTTGCTCCGCCTGAAATGGGCGATTGCCAAGACCTACGATGGCGACTACCAGGGCGCGCTGGATCTGCTCGAGCCGGGGCGTTGGTCACCCCCAGACGTGCGCAATCAAACTTACAAGATGTACCGAGCAAGTGTGAATTACGTCCGCGGCGAATGCCTGTCTCGTCTCGGCGACCCCGCAGGTGATGAACTGAAGGCCGCAAACAAACCCATTCCCTGGGTGGTCACATTCATCGAAAGGTTCCCGAGGCGATGAGAGGATACAGGAAGATACCTTACACAACGGCAATGCTATTCCTCTTCCTGGGTGGAACGGCATTGGCCGGTGGCACAAATCAGAACACACCATGCGAGTGTCCGGACGAGTTGCCACCCAGTATCGATCGCTGGGAGGTAGGAGGGGCTTTCTCGGTATCAGCCGAGCTCATCGACGGATCTTCGATACCCGTGCGCTGTGGGCCGATTTCTCCAGAAGAGTGCATAGCGATCGCCCGGTCTGAACTATTCGATCATTATCGCCTTAGTGTAATGGACGCGGACTTCCATTACACAGAATCCTGGACATGCTCGCAGGATACGGGATGCATACCGGAAGATGTTGGCGTGAAGGAATCGGTCCCGCAGTATCCGTGGATCGGAGAACTCCTCTTGGAGATCACATCGTGCCCCGATTGGACAACCCCTGGAACCAAGACGATCGGCTACAGGGTCTATGATGATGACTATTGGACTCATGCCGAGGACCCACCATGTTCAGGGTCGGTAACGGTGAGTGTCTGCGATATCCTCAGTCTGGCTCCCCCCACCGGAGGTACGATCACGGAACCATCGCATTCCTGGATGTACGAAGGCGCCGAACCCAACTTGATCTATCGCTGGGATACAGATGCTGTCGCTCCAGGGAATCCCGGCTATTATTCGATTCCCGTCCGTGCGAATTGGGACCCCGTTTGGAACGATATCGATTTTTCTCAGTGTCTCAGTCTACAGGTGCAGGGGAACCTACTTGGTTTCTTGTGGATGTCATCTTCGGGTGTGTTTGATAACATCACTGCTAGTTCGACAGTTTATTGGCCTCTATCGAGCGGTTCAGTTGATCTGTTTATCCAGGATAGCCCCACTCCTTGCACACAAGACGACGATGCCGACTCACCGGCCACTGGGGAAACGCCCTTGATGGCAGTGACTGTCTACGCTGATCATCTGGCTCGCGACCAGGCGAACATTGACACTTTGAACCCGGTTTACAAGGCGAGCCGGTGTCACGGAGCGGCGGCTCATGCATACAGCGGAGTTGACACGGGGGTCAGACCTGTCACAGGTCCAGTTATACCAGTCTACTCTGCGCCGGAAGAGTTTTCCATTCCTCCAGGGCCCGGCAACTACAATTTTATGGACTCGATCACTGTGTCTCGTGGTGACTTTCTTTTTATCAATAACGACAGTCATACTCAGACGGTGATAACGGGTGGAACCGTACGTTCTGCGACAATCTGGGAATTCAACGGAGTGTTGACCGGTTCCTACTTCGGAGCACAAGCAGTGAGTAGCTACGTTCCACTTGCACATCCATCGTCACCGACTCGGCGCGCCGTATACCGGATTGATCTTGTAAGAAAACCATGACCTTATCTTCGGCGAAGGACTTTCAAATGAACATCTATTGTACAGATCGGTTGCTTCCCCTGGCGGTTGTTGTACTGCTGGCCGCTCCTCTGTTTGTATCGCAGACTGCGACTGCACAACCCTCTTCGAATGACTTCGCGCAAGTTCGATCAAACTCCCTGGACCTCAGAGAGACTAAGTTCGCAATACCCCGAGGAGATATTTGGGTTGATGTTGCGAGCGATGAGTATGGCCGAGAGATATCGCGCGTCAGACTATTGCCAGAAGCCGGGCAAGAGCAGAATCTATTGGATGATGGGATGTATCATGAGATATTGGACGTTTCCCCGTCATCTGGACTCGTTGCTATCACGACGGAGACCGCCGATCGCCAGAGCCTCCTCTTCTCGCGTCTGCCTAGACCCGGCGAACGGACGGTTGATATCATAGACACAGAAGACGGTAGTAGACATACTATCGCTCAACTGCAGGCATGGGACACAGTCCTGGCAAAATGGAGTGACGATGGAGAATGGCTCGCTATTCACGGGCAGGTGGGAAGTGGTACGCAGAAGATCTTAGCGACTTGGTCAAGAGCGGACGACGGTATTACTGTGGTCCTGGATGGGCGCAGCGAAGTGAATGACTTCATACCTTTGGACGGCGGATCCATTGCGTTTTCTGGAGCCGCTGAGGTGGAGGGCAAGATCAAGTGGGGAATATTCCGTACCTCAGGTTCTACAGGCTCACCGGTAAGTGTGTCGGATATACTTGCGGCTCCCTCTTCACTGCAGCTCGATAGAACAACAGGAGAAATCTCATTTCTCGCACTCCAAGAGCATGAACCACCCGCCGAGGAACTTCCGCCATCTAGACTGCCTCGCATAGACTTCCATGTGAAGGATTCTGGAAATGGAACGAAAGTCTTGTGGGAGGATCGGGAGTTAGGGACGATAGAGTACAAATCGGATGTTCTTGCTGTGTTCAGAGTCGCAGATGGCGTGCTGGTGCACACGCGCCTTCCGGGTGCGAATTCTTCGGATCACCTACTCTTCCTCGCTGAAGGAGATACAATCTCAGAGTATGATGCGGAAGGCCGCCTTCTAATGCCGGTCGCCCTGCAGGGGCAAACTGGAGATATTCTCTTTGTCGATTCCCCCGCGGATATTGATCAGCGACGATTGAACTCTGGAGATCCGGCGACATGGGAACAGACGCTGAAGGTGTGGAATCCTATGAATGGAGAGACGAGAGAGTTGGGACCTCTGAATAGACCTCAGCCGCCAAGAGCTTCTTGGACACAAGATGGCGATGTTCTATTCATTGCCGCAGAAGATATTCTGCGCTGGAAACCGAGTCAAGAGGAGCCCGAAGTGTGCGCTTCCATGGTAGTTCCGTTGGAGATACTGGCGCTTGATAATGACCGGGCTGCTTTCACCTCCGTTATGGTCCCTGGCGAAGATGGTCGATTGCAAAGGGGGCTATTTGTCCTCAGTTGCGGCGGAAAGCCGCGACTGATAGACGGCAGTGCTGCTGGGGCGCGTCTGCTCAGATTGCTCGGAAATGAGGTCTTGGAGATTGAAGTCGTGTCTGCCAAGAGCGGGGTATGGGAGAAGCAGCAAATAGCGATAGGCGCGAAGTAAGTCACGAGCTCACAGCGGCAGAGGTGCCACAGGGATGTGAAAGATGCGCTTGATGCAGTCGAAGATGCCAACATTCCAAACGACTGTGTGGAGTGAATCGTGAGAATCCAAAGCTGTTCACTTGCTGCCTTGAAAAGATGGCTCAATCCTCTGGAATGATGATTTGGTATTTGGAAGCGGAGAGCTGCGATTTGGGACTCTGCCGCCCGAGAAAGTTGCGCAGTTTCGCCAGGACATATCCTCCATTCGCCATGCTTATCCAGATGCTGCATTTGAGAGTTATTCATTCAGTTTTCCCGATAGTCCGGATTTTTTCATGTTGTATAATGGTATTGAAACGGGGATCAGCTTGTCCTCGCCGCACCAACTCGTCGAAGCGGATGACAACCGAGCGGTCGTGACTCCGACAGGGTGGACGCGCAGTATGCGTCCCACGAACCACATCTGGACACGACGCCCGACCTCGGTGCAGGCTGATTGGACATTTTGTTCGAGGAGCTTGCCATGGGTTGTTTAGCGGAAGTGCGTGAGGAGAAGCGGCGGCGGTGGGAAGGGATTCTGGTGGAGCAGGAAGGCTCGGGGCTTTCTGTGGCTGCGTTTTGTCGCGAGCGGGGCGTGAACGTTCAGACGTTTCATTATTGGAAGAAGCGTCTTCGCCCAAAGGTCCGAGAAGGGGCTCTGCCGAATAGGTCGTTCCAAGAACTGGAACTTGTAGAACCGGCCCCAAGCGGCCACCACCTGGAGATCATCGTCGGCGACGTGACGGTGCGTGTGCCGCCGGCGTTTGCGGAGGAGGACCTGCGGCGCGTCTTGTCGATTCTGGCAGCGACAACGTGCTGACCCTCGCGCCGTCGGTTCGGATATACCTCTGCCTTCGCCCGACGGTATGCGTCCCACGAACCACATCTGGACACGACGCCCGACCTCGGTGCAGGCTG